>JARLIH010000493.1 GCA_031291845.1 Isosphaeraceae bacterium
CAATCAACGTTACCCACACACCACCACACAGAAAAGAGGGTGGGTTTGGGTGCTGGACTATTGAAAAGTCGCAGCGTGTGGTACTTCCGGTGGTTGGGTGGCACGCCGTTAATATTGCCGGGCGGCCCACCCAGATCGGTCCTCAGTTGACTTTTCAATCGCCCTGCCGTTGCGTGTCGAAGCCGCTCGCTCCTCATCAGGGAGGGCAAAGCCGCCTGAGCGACCGTGCAGTCTCCCGTCCGCTTCAATGCAGGTCGTGCAAATCGCACGAGGAAGGCGCGGCCTGTGAGAAATCGGCCGCGATAACGACGGACGCAAGTCTCTACCAATACATGGCTTTCGGCAACACGTCCGACCCTTGGCGCGCGCTTTGCAATTCTCTCCTTAAGCCTGTTGGCAACGTCGTGGCTCCGCCACCAGACCGGCGCTACCCGAAGCTCGCCCTTGCCGACCGGCATTACACCAACGACGCCGCCGAAGAACTGGTCGCTGCGCGACTTTTTGGGATCCCCCTTCGCGAGAATGGCCGGCCGGTCGGTGCCGGGGGGGCGTCGTCCAGCCGGCCCCTCGCGGAGGGGTTTGGTCTCAAGAAATTGGAAACATCGATGACCTTCACCATGTTGGCACTTGGTCCTGGTATTGTGGCTCTGCTCATGATCCTCTTTGGGTCGATGGTGGACCTCGTTCGTAAAGGAGACACCCATGATGGCAATCGGAACGCTCGCGCTCGGGATGACGTTGTTCGCCCTGTTCTTCGCCCTCGTGGTCGGATGCGAGCGACTCTAAGCCCCGCGCCCCAGGAGCCCATGCCGTGCTTTACCTCACCGCGTTCTTGACCGTGGCCGCCTTGGTGTACCTCACGTACGCCATGATTCGGCCCGAGCGATTCTAAACCGTTCGACCTACCCAGGGTCCCCGGCGCGACCCGGATTCATCCGACGCCGTCGCACCGGGGACCCCATCACGATTCGCGCTCGCCGAGGAGTTTTTCGTGGCACTCTCTCCCACTGCCCTGCTGCATCCGATTTGGGCCTTTGGTGTGCCGATCGCGGCGTCACTGCCGATCGGCCTGTCGATGGCCCGTACCCTCGACCCCCCGGCCGACCGCGCCGGCAAGGGGCTCGACGTCGTGCCAACGTTCCTTTGCCGGCTGATGGGGAAACGCCAACCGGCCCAGATGAGTTGGAAGCAGTACTGCATCGCCTTCCTGGCGTTCAACGCCGCGCTGTTCGTGTTGACCTTCATTCTGCTCTACGTGCAGCAGCACCTGCCGCTGAATCCCGACGGTAAAGGTTCGCTCGCGGCCCTGGGCTACAAAGACAGCGCGGGCGTACAGCACGACGGCGCGGACACCGGCGTGATCTTCAACACGGTCTGCTCGTTCGTGACGAACACCAACCTCCAGCACTACTCGGGCGAGCAGCACCTGTCGTACTTTAGCCAGTTGGCGTGCATCGTCTGGCTGATGTTCGTCACCCCCGCCGCCGGTCTCTGCGCCATGCTCGCGACCTTGCGCGGTCTGCGCGGGGACGGACATATGGGCGATTTTTATCTTGATCTGATGCGCAGCCTGGTCTTCGTCTTTCTGCCGGTCGCGATCGTGATCGCCCTCTTGCTGGTCGGGTCGGGCGTACCGATGACGCTCCAGCCCGCAGCCAAGGCGACGCCGGTCGATGGGGTGGCGGCCAAGATGGAGACGCAAACGATCGCCCGCGGACCGGTCGCAGCGCTCGTGGCCATCAAGCAGGCCGGCACCAACGGCGGCGGTTTCTTTGGCCCGAACTCGGCCCACCCGTTCGAGAACCCGACCCCCTGGTCGAACCTGCTGTCCGTCGCCGCGATCGTCGTGCTGCCGATGGCCTCGATGGTCATGGCCGGGCGAATGTTGCGCAACAACCGTCACGCGGCGGTGCTATTCGGGGTCATGCTCACTTTGATGCTGACAGGCACGGTTGTCGCTATCTGGGCGGAATCGAAGCCGAGCGCGGCCACGGCGGGACTGCCGGTCGCCGCCGATCCCAATATGGAGGGCAAGGAGACCCGCAACGGGCCGGTTGCCTCGGCGACCTGGGCGGCAATGACCTCGGGCACGTCCAACGGCTCGGTCAACAGCATGCATGACAGTCTCAACCCGCTTGCCGGCATGGTCCCGATGGCGCACATGATGCTCAACGTCGTGTTCAGCGGCGTCGGTGCTGGATTTGAGAACTTGTTTATCTACGTCATCGTCGCCGTCTTCCTCGCCGGGTTGATGGTGGGCCGGACGCCCGAATACCTCGGCAAGAAGGTCGAGGCCAAGGAGGTGAAGCTGGCGATGCTCGTCATGCTGATCCACCCGCTCTTGATCCTGGCCGCGGCGGGACTGTTCGCGGCGGAGCCTTTCGGCACCAAGACGGTTGCCAACCCGGGACCGCATGGGTTTAGCGAGATCCTTTATGAGTTCACCTCGTCGGCCGCCAACAACGGCTCGGGGTTCGAGGGCCTAGGCGACAACACGCCGGCCTGGAACATCGCCTGCGGCATCGTGTTGTTACTGGGTCGCTTTCCTTCGCTGGTGTTGCCGATTGCTCTGGCAGGGTTCCTGTCCGTGAAGAAGCGCGTCCCCGAAACGAGTGGCACGCTCCGGACCGACAATTTGACGTTTGCCGGCATGCTGTTGGGAACCGTGCTCCTGGTCGGCGCACTGTCCTTTATGCCGGCCGTGGTGCTGGGCCCCGTGGCCGACCATCTGATGGCGCTCAAGCCCTGATATGTGCGGAGACCGCGCAGTGTGCTCCTGGGTCGACGAGGTCCCGGTCGGGTTTCGGACGGGGGTCGTGCCGCGCTAACGAGAGTAGCCCGCGTACGACCCGTGTCCACGGCCGAAACCAGGCCGGGCCTCGCCGGCCCAGGAGCGTCACACTGGCAAATCTTGATCCGCCGCTTTACACTCGATCATATTCGCGTTTGCCAACACAGGGAATTCGCTCAATGAGCCTCGATACCCAGGACACCAGGGCTGGCGCGCCCCAACGCACCCCTTCCGACGCCCAGGCCTTGAAGTTGCATCGCCGCCAGGCACGCACGCTCCGGCTCTTCGATCCGGAAATGGTCCGAATGGCGACCTGGCAGTCGTTCGTTATGCTCGACCCGCGGAATATGATGCGGAATCCCGTCATGTTCCTGGTCGAGGTCGGCACGGTTCTGACGGCGATCGTCACCGTGCAATCGATCGCCAACGGCGCCGCGGCAGGCCTGATCGTCTATCAGGCGGCGCTCACGCTGCTCTTGCTGCTTACGGTCCTGTTCGCCAATTTCGCCGAGGCCCTGGCCGAAGCGCGCGGCAAGGCCCAGGCCGACAGCCTGCGCGCCACGCGCGCCGACACGCCGGCCTACCGGCTCGAGAGCGCAACGTCCCGCCAAGGGCAGGTGGTCTCCTCAACCAAGCTTCGGCTGGGCGACTGTGTGCTCGTCGAGGTCGGCCAGGTCATTCCTGCCGACGGCGAGGTGATCGCCGGCGTCGCCTCGGTCGACGAGTCGGCGATTACCGGCGAAAGCGCACCGGTGATCCGCGAGGCAGGCGGCGACCGCTCGGGTGTCACCGGCGGCACGCGCGTCCTCTCCGACTGGATCGTCGTCGAAGTCACGGCCGAGCCCGGCCAGAGCTTTCTCGATCGTATGATCGCGCTGGTCGAAGGCGCGATCCGCCAGAAGACGCCCAACGAAAGCGCGCTCACCATCGTGCTCGCCGCGTTCTCGATCATCTTCTTGATCGTCACGGCCGCGCTCTATCCGATGGCCCGCTACTTCGACCTGACGCTCGACATCCCCACGCTCGTCGCCCTGCTCGTGTGTCTGATTCCGACCACCATCGGCGCACTCCTGGCCGCGATCGGCATCGCGGGCATGGATCGGGCGCTCATCGCCAACATCATCGCCAAGAGCGGCAAGGCGGTGGAGCTGGCCGGTGACATCGACACGTTGCTCCTGGACAAGACCGGCACCATCACCATCGGCAACCGCCGGGCGACCCAGTTCATTCCGCTGAGCGGCGCCGACCCCGGCGAGGTGGCGCGCCTGGCCGGCATGGCGTCGATGGCCGACCAGACCCCGGAAGGCAAGAGCATCCTCGATCTGGCACGCCAACTGGCCGCGGTCGACGGCGAAGTCCCGCACGGGGCGTCGTTCGTCGAGTTCACCGCGCAGACGCGCATGAGCGGCATCGACATGCCTGACGGCACGCGCATCC
Source organism: Isosphaeraceae bacterium (assembly GCA_031291845.1). GTDB lineage: Bacteria > Planctomycetota > Planctomycetia > Isosphaerales > Isosphaeraceae > DAIDJG01. The sequence goes on from JARLIH010000493.1 coordinate 4,229, forward strand.
GCAAAGGGGCGCCCGATACCGTCGCCAAGCACGTCCAGGCCCAGGGCGGAGTCATCCCCGACAATTACCAGGCGACCGTGGACGCCATCGCCTCCCGAGGCGCAACGCCGCTGGCGGTCGCCCAGAATGAGCGGCTCGTCGGTGTCGTGAAGCTCGAAGACATCCTCAAGCCCGGCATCTCCGAGCGGTTCCAGCGGCTCCGCCAGATGGGCCTGCGCGTGGTCATGGTCACCGGCGACAACCCGCTCACGGCCAAGGCCATCGCCCAGCAAGCCGGGGTCGACGACTATATCGCCCAGGCGACCCCCGAAGCCAAGCTCGCCTACATCCGCAAGGAGCAGGAAGGGGGCAAGCTCGTCGCCATGATGGGCGACGGCACCAACGATGCGCCCGCCCTCGCGCAGGCCGATATCGGCGTCGCCATGAACTCCGGCACACAGGCCGCCAAGGAGGCCGGCAACATGGTCGACCTCGACAGCGACCCCACGAAGCTTATCGAGGTCGTCGAGATCGGCAAACAGCTCCTCATGACCCGTGGTGCGCTCACGACGTTTTCGATCGCGAACGACCTGGCCAAGTATTTCGCGGTGATCCCGGCCATGTTCATCGTGACGCTGCCCGAGCTCAAGGTTCTCGACATCATGGGCCTGGCGACGCGCGGTGGCGCCTATTCGGCGATCCTTGCAGCGGTGATCTTCAACGCGATCATCATTCCGCTCTTGATCCCGATCGCGCTGAAGGGAGTCACCTATCGCCCTGTCGGCGCGGGCGCTTTGCTCAGACGGAACCTGCTGTACTACGGCGTCGGCGGCGTGATCGCCCCGTTCATCGGCATCAAGCTCATCGACGTCCTGATCGACCCGCTGCTGGCTTTGGTCGGCATGGTCTGATCCTCTGAACACGTTTGCTTGTAAAGGAAGCATTGACATGATCCGGCAAACCGTTCACGCCGTGGCCGCGTGCGTTGTGACGTTCATCGTCTGCGCCGTCGCCTACCCGGCAGTGGTTTGGGGCCTGGGTTGGATGTTCTTTCCGCACCAGGCGGAGGGAAGTCTGATCTATGGCCCGGACAAGACGACCCTTATCGGCTCGGAGCTGATCGCCCAGCCGTTCGCTTCTGACAAGTACTTTTCGCCCCGTCCCTCGGCCGTCGACTATAAAGCCGACGCGGCCGGCGGATCGAACCTTGGGACGAAGAATCCGGACCTGCACACGAAGGTCAAGGAGCGGGTGGAAGCGCTGAAAGCCACCGACGCGAACCCCGCACCGGTGGACCTGATCTCCGCCTCGGGGTCCGGCCTCGACCCCGAGATCAGCCCCGAAGGGGCCTACTTCCAGGCGCCGCGCGTGGCTGCCGCGCGAAAGCTCCCGGTCGAGCAAGTTCGGGCGCTGATCGACCGACTGACCGATCGCTCGGGCGCGATCGTCGGCGCACCAGCGCGCGTCAATGTCCTGAAGCTTAATCTCGCGCTCGATGAGGAAAAGCCGGCTTCCGGGCCGTCGCCTACGGACGCCGAGAAGAAGCCGTCGGCCGCATCGTCATCCCCGAGTGCCTCGCCGTTTGCCGGCGAGACCGACGAGCGAGCGGCGGTCCGCGCCGCCCACGTCGGGAACTTCCGCGACCGGCGTGACGTCGTCGCTGCCGTCGGGAGAAACAACGAATCCGTGTTCTCCAGCAGATTCCCTTGGCGCGTTGGCTTCAACGGCGCTTCGGCACAGGGAGGGGTGTCGCGCAGTTTGACGGAACGACTCTTAACGATGGTCTGATCGCTCTCAGCGTCCTCTGCGCTACCGTGTTGTTGGGCTCGACCTCCCGGCTCCTCAAAGCCTGGTGGCAGGGCGACCCCGAACTGCCGGACGACGATCGTCGGGAATCATCTCCGCCCGACCTCAGTCGCGCTGCGCACGGCTCTCGCCTGCACGCGGGCTCGCACTCCGGGGGAAATACGCGAAGGCGCGGCGGTACCGGAGGTTCGGTAGCGTGAGCGCCGGGCCGCCAACGACGACGTCGCCCAGGCCAGCGACGGGGAATCGGCGCTGTCGGCGTTGCAAAGGAGTGGAGTGGGCCTCGTGTTCCTGGACTTCCGCATGCTTTCGCTCGACGGGCTCGAGACGACTCGACGCTATGACCGTTGTCACATGGGTCCGGCCGTCTTCGATCGTGGCCGGCCGCTGATTGACCTCACGGGGACGTAGGATGAACCCCGTGCCCCTGACGCCGAACTCGGTCGCGTCCGCCGCGCCGAGACGAAACCCGGCGTGCGCTTCCAGCTCGGGTGGGTAACGAGATGAACCACGTTCCGCGTGTGTTGATCGTGGAAGACGAGCCAAACGTTCGCTTGGTCTTCCGTAGGGCCCTGGAGTCGGACGACTACCGGATCACTGCCGCGGCCGATGGCGAGACCGCCCTGGGTTGGCTGGGGCAGGAGCGCTTCGACGCGGTGCTCCTGGACCTCCAGTTGCCGCGGATGGGCGGGATGGAGATCCTTGCGCGCCTCCGCGAGCGGGGAGACGACACGCCCGTCGTCATCGTGTCCGCACACGACAGCCCCCCCAACGTCGTGCAGGCGGTACGGCTCGGTGCGGTCGACTTCCTGTCCAAGCCGCTCACCCCCGACTCCCTTCGCCAAGCGGTCGCCGACGTGCTCGCGAGGGCGGACGAAGACGACGTGGTCGAGGACATCGGGCAGGCCGCGGTCCGGCCGCCGAGCTTGCTCAGCAGCGCGAAGCGGGCCCTGGGCCACCGCCTCTTCTTCCGGGCGGGCGCGCTGCTCCGAGAGGCCGTCAAGCAAGAACCAGGCTCGGCCGAGGCGCGCTATCTGCTGGGTGTATTGCACGAGGTGGAGGGCAAGCCGAAGGCCGCCGCCGAGGCCTACCGGGACGCGCTCCGCGTCGACCCGAACTACGAGCCTGCAAAGATGCACCTGTTGAAGTTTCCGAGCTCCCGGTAGGGAGATGTCTCCCTCGTAAAGCGGATTCACGAGCGCTAAGTCCGCCGCGACAGCCCTCTGCCGCCGACCGCTCAAGGGTGCAGGTACTCCGCCGATGCGTCGCAGGACCACCGAGGCGACCACGCGGGACGTCGGAGCGTCACACGGCCTCCGGATCAGCCTTCGCCGGGGACCGAGACCTCGGCATAGCCGAGCACCCGGCGTTGCCAGGCCCGTTCACAGCGACGGTCGGCGAACGTGACGGCCTCGGGATCAGCCCGGACCGTCAACTCGTCCCAGGCGGAGCGGTCGATCGGCGGACCGATGATGCGGGCGGCGGGGAGGTCGCCTCCCAGGCGCTCGGCATCGGCGAGGGCTTGGTGCCAGGGCTGATCGAGGTAGACCGGGACCTCCGCACGGAGGGCGGTGAGGTAGCCGGCGGTGAACGCAGTCTCCTCGGCTAAGACGACGACGACCCGGCGCTGAAGGTCTTCGCCCCGGTGGGCCAAGACGCGCGAGAAGTACGACGGGGTCGCCCGGCGCAGCCGGTCGAGCACCGCGTCGACGAGGTTCAGGGCGAACGGGCCGCGGGGGGCGAGCACCACGTCGAGCGTGGCGTACGGGTCCACCGTGAGACGGTTGTCTATGGCTCGAAGAACACGGTCGCGGCGGGCAAACAGGTCGTCGGCGTGCAGCCACAGCGCAACATGCTGCGCCCCCGGCTCGTTCCGGAGCGCGGCGGTGGAGGCGTCCGCGTCGAACACAAAGACGTCGGGCGGGTCGGGCCGGCCCTCGGGGGCCACCAGGTGCGGGCGGGGCAGTTCGTCGAGCCGGCGCCCGAGGCGTTCCTCGGCGGCGAAGAGAGCGCCGTGCCAGGCGTCTTCGCTCATGGTGGCCGTCCGGCGGACGCGGTAGGGCGGCGCCGAGTCGAACGTAATGCCGTCGCGCTCGGCGTCGGCCCTCATGGCCGTTCCAGGCAAGAGAGAGAGCGGGAAGACCTGCGACTCGCCCCCCAGGTCGTGCTCCAGGAGAAAGTCGACCCCGCGGGCCACGTCGTCGGGGGTGTCTCCCGGCAAGCCGATGATGAGGTCGACCAGGAGCGCAATCCCCACGTCGTGCAGCATCTTCGCCGCTTCGGCCACGCGCGCGGGGCTGCCACCACGGCGGACCCGGTTCAGTGTCTGGGGGTTGACCGACTGCAGGCCGATTTCGAGCTTCGTGAACCCCGCCCTCGCAAGTTTTGCCGCGTGCTCGGGGGTCAGGCCTTCGGCCCGTACCTCCGCAAAGAACGAGACAGCACGGTCGGCGTTCACACGGACCAAGGCGTCGAGCAACGGCTCGAACTGCGGGCGATGGTTGAACGTCGGATCGAGGAACACGACCTCCCTCGCCCCTCGGTCTCTCAGACCTGCGATCAGCCGGCTGCTGGCGTCTACGTCGAGCGAGCGCAGCACATTGCTGCTGCGGGGATAAAAGCAAAACGTGCAGTGCGACTTGCAACCCCGCACGGTCTCGACGTAAGTGGAGCGCTTTGGGTCGACCGCGAGAAACCCTTCGAGGTAGGGTGAGGGAAACTCGGTCAGCGCGAACCTGGCGGACGGTTGCGGGCCGAACGGGCCGAGTTCACCAGCGTCGCCGCCCCGCACGGCGACGCCCGGCAGGCCCGCCGCGGCCGCGGGACCGCCGGCCAGCAGCCCGCGCATCAACGAGCCGAACATTTGCTCGGCCTCACCAGTCACCGCCACGTCGTACCCGCCCTGTCCGACCACGAACGGATTATCGGGGCTGACTTCCGGCCCCCCGACGAGGACGGTCGTCCGCGGCGACCGGCGCTTGACCTCCCGCGCCAGGTGCAGGCTGCGCTCGACGTTCCAGAGGTAGAGCGAGAGCCCGAGAAACTCCGGTTCGTCGCACGCAATGCGATCGGCCAGTGCCGTGTCGCCCAGGGCGTCGGTCGCCTCCGGTGCGAGCACGTCGAGCGCCAGTGCGTCGCCAAGCCCGTGCACCCGGGCCGCAACGCCGAGGCACGCGGCCGCCAGCGGCACGTTGCCCGTCGCCGCATAGGCGGCTGGCTGCGGCACAGGCAGTTGCACGAGACGGAGGCTACGCATAGGGGCCGACCTGCAACGGATGTGAACTCGGGGATTGCCAGCCCGCGCGTGAACGCGGGTCTTCCATCCTAGTGCAAGGAGCGGCCCGGCGGGAACCTCCCAAGAGAGGGCGACGTGACTCCACTGCGGCAGTTCTTGGTCCTCGACCGCCGGCACTCGGCTTCGATCTCAGCCCGCCCCAGGCGGTATGGCGGGAAAAAGATTACAGGAAGACCCCGAGGTGGTGAACAACCGGCCGGAACGGTTCGCGCGTCGGGAGCGACCAAATGCGTGGTAGAGTGTCTAATACGGTTGCACTACTCGGTTCCGTCGCCCTGTTTCAGCGCAGCGATGAGTGCCGACTTGTCCCGCGACCCACCAGGTCCGTGGCGTCTGAACTAGCGATTCTAGTTGACCTTTCATAAGCGAACCCACTATCCTGCATCTAGAAACGGAACGACGGATCCGGAAGCCGCCCAGGGCG
>JARLIH010000494.1 GCA_031291845.1 Isosphaeraceae bacterium
CTCGCCGTAATGCCGCACCAATGTCGGCAACACGTCGAGCGCCCGCGGGCGCACGATCAGCTCGTGTTGCTCGGTGCCGTACCCCTGCGGGACCATGGGGGCGTAAGGCAGCTCGTTGAATTCCTTCTCATCGAACCCGATGGAAAACGTCTTGATGGACCGATCGGAGAGACCGCTCATAATCGCGACCACGAGGCTCGAGTCGACGCCTCCGCTGAGCAGCGCCCCGAGCGGCACGTCGGCGACCATTCGCACTCGAACCGCCTCCGTCAGCACTTCCCGCAGCGCCTCGCACGCCTCACCCTCTTTCAGGTCGAGCTTCGGCCCGTACTCCAGCCGCCAGTACGGCTCCTGCTCGTAGCGCGCGGAGCCGGACCCGTCAGCGGCCGCCGCAATCGTGAGTGTGTGCGCCGGGATGAGCTTGAAGACCCCGCGGAAGGCCGTGCGGGGGGCTGGGATATAGCCATAGGTCAGATAGTCGTCGAGCGCCGCGGGGTCAATCTCGCGAAGGACGCCCGGATGTTCGAGCAAGCCCTGGAGCTCGGACGCGAAGACGAGCTGGCCGTCGGCCTCCGCATAGAACAGCGGCTTCTTCCCCACACGGTCCCGCGCGAGAAACAGCGTGCGGTTGCGCCCGTCCCAGACCGCGAACGCGAACATCCCTCGAAACCGCGCGACGCAGCCGGCGCCGTACTGTTCGTAGGCGTGGACGATGACCTCGGTATCGCTACGCGTCGTGAACCGGTGCCCGAGGGCGAGCAGCTCCTGCCGCAGCTCGTCGAAATTGTAGATCTCGCCATTGAACGTCACCCAGACGGTGCCGTCTTCGTTCCCCATCGGCTGGTGGCCGCTGGCGAGGTCGATGATGCTGAGCCGCCGCTGCCCGAGTCCCGCCTCGCGATCGATGTAAATGCCCTGATCGTCGGGACCGCGATGGGCCAACCGCGCGCAAATGCGCTCCAGCAAAGGCCGCTCGACCGGCCGACCCTTCAGATCCACAATGCCCGCGATCCCACACATTGGTTCATTCCGTTCGCGCGCGGGTCAACGTAAAGGTTGACCGCCAAGAAAAAGGGAGTAACCCCGGAGCCGCAAGTGGGTGGCCGGGCAAAAGAAACGACAACCCAACAGGCCGTGATTCCACAGCTTTTCTCACCACTTCGACTCTCTATCCTCTTACCTCGGCGCCTTGGAGGTTAGCCACCCTACAGGGACGCTCGCGCCGGCATGGCGCTTTCGGGGAAGGAGGGCTCGACCGGCACGCCTCCCTCAGCGAAGCGGGGCGACTGCATCAGCGCCCGCAGATCATCGGGCAGGTCCGCTACGACTACGTCGTCGGGAATGTCGTTGCGTGTCTTGCGAATGACGAGAAACAGATCGCGCTCGTCGAGCGCCCGCACGACCGTCGCCGGGTTGCCGCCGATCAACGACCGCGGAATGGCGTGCCGGCCCGAGAGAACCGACCCCAGGGCGACGATCGAGAACGGCGGTATTTCCGCCCCCGGCGCGACGCGGATCTCCGATCCGAGGTAGCAGTGGCAACCCACTTTGATGCCCCGCCCCCGCTGACGGTTATGGGTCCAGAACGACGAGTTGCGCCCGCCAACGATCGAATGATCGCCAATCTCGAGGCCGGCGCTGAAGTCGAGCCAGTGCCCGGACGTCACGACCGCCCCCGTGCCTAGCTCGAGCACCGAATGCACCGTGCCGACGAAGTCGGCCTCGATGATCGCGTTGAACACGTTCTGCCGTAGGATGTCGGCAAAGCGCCCGATCCGGATTCGCTCGCCACCCCGGAACAGATTCATATAACCAATGCGGGCCGAGTCGCCGATCTCGATCGCTCCGACCCGGTAGAACACGTTGAACGAGCCAATGTGGGCGTAATCGCCGATCGAGCAACACCGCACACCCACGAACGGCGACAACCCGATCCGCACGCCCTTGCCGATCCGGTATCCGCAAAGCCGTCGATAGAGCGGGACCTTGAGCCACGAGGGCAACAACGCGACCGCCACGCTCAGCGCGAGCCTTATCCAAACCACGGAATCAGCCTCGAGGTTGGCGTAGGGTCGAGTCCCTCGCCTCGGACGAGCCGTGCGACGGGCCGAAAGGGCGCCAGCAGTGAGACCACCACAACCGGCCAGCTACCGGTGATGCAGAGCCGGCGTTTCCTCGACTCACGCTTACTCCCAGGCGAGACGCATAGATCCTGAGCAATACTTTGTCGAGCAGCATTGCGAGAGATGCCAGCGTGAATACCAGGAAAAAGACTTGCGCCAGGATGAGCCATGGGTTTTCCAGAGTCCACGTAAACCAGCTCGCCCGCAGCCGGACACGCTGCACCACGGCATTCAGTAGTGGCACGCGCTGCAGGTTGAGATTCGAGCAATCCTTGAAGGGGGAGGAGGGATCGGCGATAACCTCGTCGAGGGTCCAGTCTTTGCGGTCGAGGTACGGGTTCGTGTCGGGATTGTCCTGGGGATCGACGAGGGCGAATGTTCCAGGTTCGATCTCGACCTCGGTGACGACATGGTTAACGCGACCGTACAGGTTGACGCGCTGGCCGGAAATACCCAAGCGAGCGGTCAAGTTGACCAAGGCCCGGGCCGCCTCGCCGCACCAGCCGCGGCCTGACTTCAACGTCTCATACGCGGAATCGCGCAGAAAGGGGCGACCATCTTGCGGTACGCCTCGGTAACTCACGTGCTGGCGGACATAATCGCGGAGGGCCATGACCTTCTCGCGCCGGGTCTGAGCATTGGCCTGACCAACAATGTCTTGGGCTTTCCCGGCAAGCCACTGCTGTTCCTGCCGATATCGGAGCAGGCAGAAGCTGCTGGCTGCGACGGCTCCGAGAATGAGCGCCCACGCAGATTTTCGCGTCCAGGTCACGACGTTATCGCCTTGGAAAATCGGAACTGGGGCCCGCTTGCGGCGGCCCGGGAGGAGACTCTGATTTAATGATCGATCGCGAAGTTTTGGGACCCGGCGTCCGTGCACGACCGTCGGCTTCGCTGACGGGCCAGGTATACTCGATATGGCGAGCGGGACGAGGGAGCACAGGTACGGCCGCCGTGATCGACGCTCCCTGCCGGTTCGGCTCTTGCAGCGCCGCGACCGGCGGCGATTTGCCGGCGCCATGCCGCATTCGTCGATGCTCCAGACCATATGCCCCGAACATCAGAAGATAGGGCATGAGTTGGGCCCGTTGGCGGTAAACGACTCCAATGTTGCCGAAGGTCAGGCTGTAGATAACGCCCAACCCGAACAGGAACAGCAATACGGGTAGGACATCGCCGAGCCGTTGGCGCACGGCAAGCATAAGCCCCGGGATCACACCGCGCACGAAAAGTATCCACCAGAAAATCAATTCGGGAGTCGTGAGAATCATCCGGAGGCTGCCGAGCCGCATCTCCCACGGGAAAGGCGCAAGCAGGAGGTGGATGGCTCCGTCCAGCGTCGCCAGCCCCAAGCCTCGAGTGGTCGTCATGTCGAAACTCGACTCAACCCCCGAGCCAGTACCTACAGCGATGTCCTTCCGAAACTTTGAGACGCGTTGGACGTCCCATTCCGAAAATGTATCCGCGTGGCGCGACGACGCCCCAGTGCCCGTGAGCACCGGCAAGACGAGCGCCACCACCACCAGTCCAGCCCCCCAAGAAAGGCGTTTCTTCTTGAGCTGGGGCAAAGCTAAGGCCACTAGGACAGCCGCGCCGGTGATGTACGCAGCATAGAACCTAAGCGTTAGCAAAAGAGCCACGGATAAGATAGAAAGGAATATCGACCGAATCGAAAACCCATAAGCCCTGATACTAAGACAGCCGTAAAGCGCCGCACCTTCCAGCATGATGATAATAGGTTCCTTGATCGTTTGGGCCGACCAAATGATCATCAAAGGGAAGAAACAGACCCACCACCCAACCCGCGTGGCGACCCACTCAGAAAAGAGCAATCGGGCGGTTCGGTAGGCAAAGACAACCGTCAAGGCACCGCAAATACAATCAATCGCTGCGGCCGAAAGGGCCGAGACCAAACCCGTGAGCGAGTAGTAAACGGCGAGCAAGTACCCATAGCCAAGGTGATGTCCCTCGAACGCCCCCAGAAGAGCGACTGGCCAGTCAAGTATCCCGAGCCCTTCAGAATCCCATTTTGACATGATCGCAACACCTAACATCCACCCAGAATCATCTCCCGTTCCGACAATCTGACTATTGAGGCCACACTGATACAGCAATATCGACATAAAGAATCGAATCGCAAACGCCGTGAGAAGCAAAGTTAACTGAAGACGGCGCGTCGATCTGTGATTCCGTGTCGCGAGCGTCGCCAGACACCCGGCCAAGATCATCAAAATCGCCGACGCGATCCCAGTCAATAAGTCATCTGCTCGCAAGTTCGGCCGCATCCTTCCTAGATAATATCGTTCGTTGGCGCGGGTCTGGGACCATGGTCCACCCCAGCGACGATCCGGCGTAAGAGACGTACCAAGTCGCCGGTCGCACGGGGGCCTGCTTCAAGCGCCGCTCAGATTCCCGGGCGTGTTTCACCGGGTAAGAGTGCGCAGACTGAGATCCCGACGCATGCTCGACAGTCGGTCGGCCTGAGCCTCGTCCAGCCGTTGGTCACGGACCCAAGATACCAGATTTTTCATTCCGTCCTCGAAGGTGACCATGGGCTTGTAGCCGAGTAGGTCCCGAGCCTTGCCGATATCCGGAAAGCAATGCCGGATATCTCCGACGCGGTAACGCCCAACCACATTGGGTACGGCTGCGGGACGAAGCTCTCGAATCAGCGTTTCGGCCACGTGGTTGATCGTGACCGGCTGACCGGTGCCGACGTTGACCGCTTCGTAGTCCGCGTCGCTCTTCTCCATGGCCAGAAGGTTCGCCTGCACGATATCACTTACATGCACAAAATCGCGCATCTGTCCGCCATCCTCGAAAACAAGCGGAACTTTGCCATCGAGCAACTGACCGGAGAAAATAGCCGCAACGCCGGTGTAGGGATTCGTCAGCGCCTGTCGGGACCCGTAGATATTGAAGTAACGTAAGGCGACGGTGGGCATACCGTATGCCTTCCCAATGCAAAGGAACATCTCCTCGTGATCTCGCTTTGTAATGGCATAAATACTGGTGGGAAAAAGCGGCTTGCTCTCCTTCGTCGGTACCGGTGTCGCACCCCCGTGCCCGGCAGGACAACCCAGTTCCCACTCATGACGAGCGAATTGCTCCTCGGCCCGCAACCGCGGGAAGAACTCGCCACAACAATGACAGGAGTAGGCCCCTTCTCCGTAAATCGACATGGACGAGGCGACAATGAGTTTGCGAACCTTAAATCGTTCTCGCTCGTTCACAAGTACCTGGAGCAGAACGGCGCCGTCAAGCGTGTTTTTCTTGACATAATGTTCGATTTCATACATCGACTGTCCCACGCCAACGACAGCCGCCTGGTGAAAAACGATCTCGACCCCCTCCAGAGCTCGACGCAGTGCATCCGTATCAGACAGACTCGCGTGAATGAACTCGGCCCGTTCGTTGAGATAATCCGGCCGCCGACCGAAGTGCACCTGGGGCTCCAGCGAGTCAAGAACACGCACACGGTGACCGCGCTCGACCAAGGCATCCACCAGGTGGGAGCCGACGAACCCCGCTCCGCCCGTGACAAGGACACCCGCCATGGATTTCATCGCTCCCCTGAATTGACGCTGACAGAATCGAGTTTACGAACTCGCCGCGACGAAGCGCGGGGTAATCGACAGTAGCAGTCGTCGTCCGACTTTTCGATTTCTTCCGGGCATCAGGCTGTCTGCTCGAGGGCGATCGCCAATTCCTCGGAACCGGATGCCCCAGTGTCGGTAGAACGACGTCCCACGAAGAAATAACGATTGCCCATCCCATTGGGAAATAGCGATGAGATCGCTTGCGACAGCCGGCGGATGAGGAAAAGCGCGACCAGGCGGGGCCGCGCCAGGTCCGCTATCGCCAATCGTGACGGCGCAGGCCACGCGACTTCGCATACGGCGTACTCAACCTCCTCGAGGTCGAAGCGGCGGAAGAAATCACGCTGGCCCTCAGCCGTCGCGAGCAAGACGTGGTAGGGCGGCGACACGATCGGTCGAGGCCTGAGACGCCGAACCAAACGCAGCATGGCCGTGAAAAGATTCGGGCTCGCCTCGAGAGGCCCTTGTGACAGCAACAGGCCCCCCGGCTTCACCAGCCGCACAATCGCCGGCATCTGGCGGTCGAGGTCCGTGAGATGTTCGACGACGTCGCCGAGGTGAACCACGTCGGCCGGGGCTAGACCCATACCGGTGAGAAGATCGGGATCGCTCACGACCATCTCCCGCGTGCGACTCGCAACCGAGTCGGCAAACGCGGGATTCAGCTCGACGCCGGCGACCCGCCAGCCCAGTTTCGCGGCCTCGACCAGCAGACCTCCCTCGCCGCAACCAAAATCGACAAAAACACCGTCCCCCAACCTGCGAAGCCAATCGACCACCCGAGACCGCTCGCGCGGGTCGTCCGTTGCGACGCCGTCCTGCCCGACCTTCGGATAATCGACATCGTACATATGGTGCAGGTCGAGACGATCGGGCATCGGGTTGCAGAACAGGCTTTTACAGTTCAGACATTCTAAATAATCGAATGTCTTCTCTCGATACACGGTCTGTCCGAGCCATGATGGGCGTGCAACGGAGTGGCCGCAGAGTGGACAAGCCATGAACGCAAACCCCCGGCCGGAGATAGAGAGAGCAACTTTGCCGGACGAGAAGCCCGCGGCCTCGCCGGCGACCAAATCACGCTGGACCCGCTACCGGCGCAACGAGCAACTCAGGGGCGCGGCGGCCACATTACGCCGCGCGAGTCTTGCACGTCATCACTGGCGCTTCAGCCAAACCAGCAATTGCATTCCGGTCCAAGTCCGTCGCATGACCCGCTCAGACAACGGCCTCAACATCCTGGGAACAAACTCAGCGCATGGATTGGGGTCGACATGGATCACGGAGTAGCCTCCCAGCCTGCTGTTCCGACGAAACGACTCCACCCCGAACTCGTACAGGTGATAGGGAACGTGCATGGGGCAAGTATTGATCACAAAGTTGTTGCCCGTGAGGTGGTAAAAAAGACGAATCAGCTTGCTTAGCAGAAACGAAGACGACGGTACGTCGACTAACATGACGCCGTCGGGCTTGAGCCACCGGGTCGTCTTGCGGAGGATGGCCGCCGGGTCCGGCAGGTGTTCGAGGACAGCCGTAAAGTTGATGAAATCGAACATGCCGTCCGGATAATCAGCGTCCTCGATCGATGACAGGCGCAGCCGATCCTCCGAGATCTCGAATCGCTCCAATGCCGCTTGCCGGAAGGACGCGGAAGGCTCGATCCCGTGGGTCTCGAACCCGGACCTCTCCAGGGCTACCATGGCCTTACCGATCCCCGCGCCGATGTCCAACGCGATACTCCCCCGCGGCTCCCGTCCCGTCATCTGGCGGAACCCGTCGACCTGGTACACGACATAGTTCGGCGCGATCGTAAAGTACGACTCGCTCCAGTAGCGAGTCGGCAGCACGTCGTAATGCTGCGCGACTGATTCCGGAAGAGGCATGGGGTCGGGATACGTCAACGAACAGTCGCGACAGCGGAAGATCGACGTCGTGATCCCTGGTTTTCGTTGCGGCCAGAACCCTTGCGGTGCGTCCAATCGCCGTCCGATAAATTCATGGTCGCTACGGTCGAGACCACACATATTGCAGGACGTCGCATACTGAAATCGATAGGACTTACTACGAATCGGGCCGGCCGCCTGGAATTCCGGAAGGCGATCCTCGACAAAATTGTGCGTGGCCATCGGTGATTCCTTGCCGGAACAGCGAGTCGGGTTAGTGCTGACAGGGCCCGGGTTCGGGTAGGCGGACTGCGGCCCGACAGGGCGACGGCATATGTTGCGCGAACAATCCCCAACAACTCACGGCAGCGGAGGCGCGCCCGTGACGACGACCGCATGCTCGGGCGCGTGAGCCTCGTCCAGGTCTTTGTAGACCTGCCGGTAACGCGCCCACCCCACGTTTTCCAGGTCAAAACCCTCGATGGCCGCGCGGCGACAGCGCACGGGAGTGTCCGGGTCTTCGAGTAGGTCGAGCAGGGACGTTACGGCTTGCCCGTAGGCACCCTCGGAATGGTCTGCGATCAAAACGCCAATCGGCTGCGAGCCAGTCCCGTCATCGCCACGCAGGAGTTGGTCGACATCCCCGATGCCCACCGTCGAGACCACCGGCAAGCCGGCCGAGAGGTACTCCGCGATCTTCGTCGGCGACCGAGCCGCGTTCGAGACGCACGGACGCATAAACGAGAGGGCCGCGTCCGCGTCCGCGAGCGCAGCAGGGACCTGTTCGGGAGCAACGCGCCCAACGTGGACACAACCCTCGAGCCCCCGCGCTTCAATAAGCGGTCGCAGGTCCTCGGGATCGCTCTGGGTCCAGATGTTGACCTGCACATTGGGTACCATCCGCCGTGCCACCGCGGCGAAATCCAGCATCTCCTCGGTGAGGTAACAACCGCCGGCCTTGCCCACGTAAACCAGGCGCAGGGCTCTCATCGTCGGCGCGGGTATGCGTTCGGCCGGCGCGAACCGTCGTAAATCGACGCAGCAAGGGATCGTGCTGACCGGCTTCGCGGCAAGTTCAAGGGGATACCATTCCGAGATCAGGTCTCTCGCCTGATTCGTCAAGATGACCACCCCGTCAGCAGCACGCAGAATGGATCGTTCGGCCCGCTTGACGGCCCGAAATAAGACGCCGCCGGCCGGCCACAGACCGGCGTCGACGTACTCCTCCGCCATGAGCCCTCGGATGTCGAACAGGAGCTTTACCCCCGTCAATCGCTTCAGGGCCAGCGCCATCAAACCGGGCACATGCACCCGGGCATGAACCAGATCGACCCGATACCACAGGACCAACCTCAGCCCGGTCACGACGCCGGCGAGAATATCCCACGCGGTCGCCGGGGCCGTGGGTCGCTTGTGGTAGCGCAGCCAGAACCAGTCGATGCCCTTGGCCCGCAGTGTCTCCTTCCAGACCCGGACCTCTTCGACGTTTGGCGGGCGATGTTCGAAGGTGAGGAGAAGGATCCGATGACCGTCCAGCGCCAGCCCTTCCAGGTAGGCGACCACCTGAGTTTGGGTCAAAGGCTCGAAGAGGCTTTGATAGCAAAGATAAAGGGCAACCATACGTGCTTTACAGATCCCACGAAAAGCCGGTTGATGACTCGAACGCGCGATGTACGGCTCAGTCGCGCGCGCCCGGGGAATCGGCGAGGACCGGCGGTCCCATGGTGCGGGGTCTCGTCAATCGGCGGCCCGCCAGCGTTGACAAGCGGGCGAGGCGCCGGGGGTCATGGGCCAAGCAACGCGTCACCGCGAGGAGACCCCGGGCCCACTCCCTGCCGTAGAAGTGGCTGATCGCAAGTTCTTCCAACACCTCCGCGAACCGAGCACGGCTCCCCCGGCCGGACGCACGCAATTCGGGGTGAGCAGACAGGGCGAGCCGAAGGCACTCCAGTTTCTTCCGTCCTACCTTTACCGAGTTTCGGACGCCCGAGCAATTTACGTCGTGATCGCGGCGAAGGGCGAGCACCTCGTCCGAATAGTAAACGCCACGCCCCTGCCCCGCGAGCCGCAGCATGAAGTCATAGTCGTCGAGCGGAAAGAGGCTTTGGTCCATTCCACCGAGTTCCTGATAGACCTCGCGCCGCACCGTGTAACCCGTAAAGCAATGCGAGAAGTGGAAGATATCGGACAGGGACCGCATACCGCTCACCTGGTCGCGGCCGGTCAAGGCACCGAGTACGGAATGCCACGTCCTGCCGCCGTGCAACAGGCTGCCCGTCGGGCCGATCAGTTGACAATCGCAACAAATGAGAGCGACCGAGGGCAGCGCGCGGCCGAGGCGGACGACCGTCTCGAGGTGACCGGGCAGCAGCAGGTCATCAGCGTCAACAAAGACGATGTACTCGCCCCGCGCCATGCCGACTCCGGTGTTCCTGGCCACCGAGGCCCCTTGGTTCCGATCCTGCCGGTGAATGCGGAACCGCTCGTCTGGGAGGTTTCCGTGGAGCTTGTCGAACGTCCCGTCGGTCGAGCAATCGTCAACAATAATTGCCTCAAACTCACCAAATTTCTGCGACAGCAGCGCTTCGGTGCACTCGCCGATGTAATTTCCATAATTAAACGTGGGAATGATAACGCTAACCGTCGGCTCCATGGAAACCCTCATCCTATTCGCTGATCGTTTTCATACCAGCCTGAGCAAAAACACGGTAATTCAACGCGGACACTCAATGTCTACCTGATATCCTAATCTGATTGTCCAATCTTCAAGAGAGGCCCCGCTACGGCTTGGTTCCGATGATGTAGAGATTCTTGCTCAACACCCTGGGAGCATCTGTCCCAAGTTCTGCGACAAGCATGGCCCGCCACCAAGCCCGCTCCAGCCTTTGCAACATCGTCCAGATCCCTCGCCTCACACTCGTGGGGCGCGGTATACGGTTACCGAACACCGACAGCGACTGAAACCCGGCCATGCCCATGATCTGGTGCAAATTGCTTTCACAGTAGCCCGCGCAATGGCTTATCTCGATATATCGGCAATACATAGCGCTTACCGCGCTCATGTTCGGTGTCTGGATGATTGCCCGACCACCGGGTTTGAGGGCCGAATGAATCGCACGGAGCAGATGTAACGCCTTCTCAACGGGCATGTGTTCGATGACATGGTGCATCGTGATCAGGTCGAACATTTCGGCCGAACCTTCGAGATAGGCGGCGGCATCCTCCACGCACTCCGCCGTGAATCCTTCCGCTCGGCAGTGCGCAACCTGTTGTTCGCCAATGTCGATGGCGCTCAGATCTCGATAGCCTTTCCTCGCTAGGAAGTGGAGAAACTGGCCCCAGCCACAACCCACGTCCAGGATCTTTAGATCGGGGCCGGAAGGAAGATAGCCGGCGAGATCCGCTTCGTACGACTCATAGGCGAACTGGTAATTCAGGGCGGGGTCGTCGGTCTCCCGGATTGTCCGGGGATGTTCGTAGCCTTCATACATCAGTGGAAAATCTCATGGCATAGCTCTCGTGTCAGAGCCAGAATTGGTTGAGTGAGTCGGCACTTTGGCGAGCCGGGGCACAGATCGGTACAGGCTGCTCGTGGAGTCTGTCGAAACACAAGCGGACCCAAGCCGTGTGCACCCCCTCACAGGCCGAAGTGCGTGGGAACGGCCTATCGAACGGAGCGGACGTTCTGACATGTTCGACCCGCGGTTCGATCCCCGTCGCAGTTCCAACGGTCACGGCCTGTTTTGCTCGACTCCACAGTCTGGACGCGACGACGGCATGAGGAGGGGCCTGCTCTGTGAGATCCCCAAAGGCGAATCCAGTCGCTCTGCCGGGTATTACCCAAGAACCGACTGATAGATTGCCGCCAGCCGTTCCGCCGACTCCACGGGGCGGAAGCGACCCGACATTGATGCAGCGGCCGCTGCCGCGAGCGATCCGCACCAAGCGGGGTCGCCCAATAGGCGACACACCGCCTCGGCGATCTCTTCCGAGCTCCGGGGGGACACAAGCCAACCGTCCTCCCCGTGACGGATCAGTTCGGGGAGCGGACCGACGTCGGAGGCGATACAGGCGCGACCGGACGCCATGGCCTCGATCAATGCGATCCCCATCCCCTCGTAGAGCGACGGGAAGACGAATAGGTCGCACGCCTGTAATAGCCTCGACACGTCCCGGCGCGGTCCCAGGGTGTGAAACCGCTCGGGAATCCCGAGCTTCTCGGCCTCGGCGGCCAAGGCACGAACGCAATTCTCGTCGGTTAAGCTGCCGGCCGAGACCAGATGGACCGTCGGGAACCTCGCAACGATTGCCGGAAGCGCACGAATCGCAAACAGGAGACCCTTCTGCGCCGACACCCGGCCCACGTTAAGCAGGATAAGGGAGTCCGGGGGCAAGCCCAGCTCGTCCCGAACGCGGGAGCGATCGGAGTGGGCTTCCGAGCTCACGTCGTCGAAGTCGATCGGGTTGTAGACGAGGTCGATCCGTTGTGCTGGAAACCGAAGCTGCCGCGCTGCGCTGCGGCCGACGTAGTCGCTCACGGCAATCAGGCGGCGCGCCCCGATTCGGGCGGTCCACCGATCGACCAACAACGCCGCGTTGCGTTTGAGCCGGAGAGACCGGCTTTCGTTGACTCGCGCTTCCGGCTCGTACTCCATGTTATGGACCGAGCTCAGGACGGGCACGCCCGCCAGGCGGCCGGCGATCCTCCCCACCACGTCGGCCGCCCAGAGATGGGTGTGGACGAGGTCCGGCCTGACCCGGCGGAGGAACGACCAGAACTTCAGGGTGCCCGGCCCAATGTCGAGGTAGCGCCGGCACCCCAGGTCGACCACGTCCACTCCACGCTGGCGGATCGTCTCCAACCAGTGGGCATCACGACTGAAGACGGTCACCACGGTGTGACGGAACTGGTCCGGATCGAGGTTCTTCAAGTTCGTGCAAAGGAGTCGCTCCGCTCCCCCGGGGCCGAGCGTCTCGATCAGGTGCACGACGTGGATCGGCGCCTTGCGGAGAGCACTTTTCGAGTCCATCGGACTCGCCGCTGCGCGGGTGGAGACCATCAGACGTCCTTCCGTCCGACGTAATAGAACGAGCTGGCGATGCGATGAAAATGGTCGTACCGCTCGAGCCAGTGGTCGAGGTACCGGAGCGGGAAGAGCACCCAACCGAAGATCGAGGAGGCGCGCCGATAGACGACCGGATGGCCGCCGGAGACCAGCGATGCGAGGAACTCGCGGAGGATCCACGTCAGCGTCGACGCGGGCCCGATATGGATGCCCGAGTCGACCTCGGTCAAGGGAGCACAAAGAAGGGTCAGGCCGTACCTCGTGCAGCGCGAGACGTCAATCGGCGCTTCGTGGTACGGTTCGAGGAACGGCATCTCGGTATAGAAGGTCGCGCCAGGCTTCAACACCCTCACGATCTCGGCCACCGCCCGCCTCGGATTCGGGACATGCTCGAGAACCCCCTGGAGAATGATCAGGTCGGCCACGCCGTCGGCAAACGGGAGCGTGAACACGGACGCCAGCGCGTGCGTGCTCCCCGTCGGAAAGATATCGAGATTGAAAACATTCCTTCCCAGGACCTTTCCCCCGGCACCGACGTTGAGGATCACGGACTCCGGCCCCAGCGATTCGATCAGCGACTGCACGCGCGCGTCCGACCGTTTGGTGATCAGGAACGGGACCGGGGGAGCGGCCAACAGGTTCCAGACGAACCGGAACGGGTTCGCGGCCTTCCGCTTCCCTGGCGGCGGAACGACGGAAGAGGAAGAGACGTTCCCGCCATCGCGTCCGGCAACGACGCGTGCAGGGCCCGACTGATCGGCCTCGGATGTCGGTTCAGAGAGGTGCGCGCTGATCATGGGTCTGTGTCCGGGCCTATACCCGTTTTAGGGTCTTGTAGAGGCGGTCCATCCGCTGCATCTGGGATTCGAAGCTTCCGCCGTCCTCGACTCTCCGCTGCGCTTCGCGGGCACGTTGTCGAGCGGCCTGCGGCTCCTGGAAAATCGCGACGATGGCTGCCGCGATCGATTCCGGGTCGTCGACGCGCGCCGTGGAGACCGTCGATCCTGGCTCGAAGTAGGCGCGATCGTAATCCGGAATATCGCCCACAACGACCGGGGTGCCGCAGGCCATCGACTCGAGCGCACTCATCGGTGTGCCATCGTAGTCGGGGATCGCGATGGTGACGTCGGCGAGTCGGAAGAAGTCGGGCATCGCCTCGTGGGGAATCTGCTCGATGAACCGGAACCGTTCGGGCGAGCCGCTCTCCTCGGCGATCCGTCGGACGCACGCCTCGTACTCCATGTCCTTCGCCGCTGAAGAGTAACCGAAGACGAAGAACGCCTCAGGAACGTTCCGGAACACCATCGGCGCCGCTGCCGCGATTTGGTGAAGGTTGGAGAGGGGGCGCATCAGGCGAGAGCTGAAGACGACCCTGGACTCGGCGGGCAATCGGAGCTCCGCCCGCAACGTGTTGGATTTGGGCCCCGGGTGAAAGCGAGTGAGCTCAACCCCACCGTGCAGGATCTCGACCGGCGTCCCCTTACGGGAATAGGGCTGTACGACGCGCGCCATGAGCGCCGACCAGGATGTGATCAGATCCGCGCGCCTCAGCGCCAGCGGGGTCATGACGCGAGCGGCCAGACAGCCGTTGGGGGTCCACGCCGGCCCGCAGACGTCACCGCCCCCCATCACGGTCAGTACCAGCGGGTGAAAGCCGCTCAGGGCCGCATACCACGTGTTCGCCCCGATGAAATGGCAATGGAGGACATCGATCTGCTCGCTGCGCAGGACTCGGGTGAGCCAGGCGAGGCTGCGCGACGTCCGCCAGAACCGCTTGACGTGGAACGCACCCAGCTCGCCGAGATACTTTCCTCCCTCGCGCTCGACCGCCTCGACGTGGCTGGCATCCATCGGCTGAAAGGAGATGAGGCTCACCTGATGGCCGAGCCGGTGGAAAAACCTGATCCATCGATGAGTATGAATGTAACTTCCGTCGGCTACGTAACAGATCCGCATCCTGGTAAAGGCTCCCGGGTATGGTCCTCATCGGTGCTCCCCCGTCGGGCGGTCGTCCTGGAGACGGGCGAGTGTGTCGTTCAACCCTCTGGCGGCACGACCTCGGCAATCCGCCTTGCTTGCCGGCCGGTCGAACTGAAACCGACTGGGACCGCGGCCCGGCTGAGACGGCTGGCGTGGTCCCACCAAAGAAGCAACCCACTCGCGGCGAAGATGATTAGCGCGGGCTCGGCGGGAAGCCGGAATCGTGGCGATCCGTAGAAGGCGCACGCCAGAAGGAGGACCGATGCAGGAGGCACCCACAGCACCCACTGATGAGGAACCTGTCGCCGCTGAAGAACCCAGGCGCCGAAAAGGGCCGGGACGCAGAGAGCGATATAACCGTAGTTGACGCTTCGGCCCGCCCGTGCTCGGTGCGGGATGATCTCCCAGTCGAGCGGAACCAACAGGTTGAGCAACTTGATCGGCACGAGCTTGAGTGCGTGCGCGGGGTCCTTCCTCAGACGTCCGAGCGCCACCCCGCGCAGGTGCCGGGACATCCCGACTTCGGTTTCCGCGCGGTACGCCTCGGCGACCACGGGGTCTTCCGTCCCTGGCACGTTCCCCCAGATCGGCTTGTCGCCCACCCGGACGGGCCAGTACGAAATGTACAAGGTGATCCCGTCCTCGGTCGCGATCGGCACAAAATGATGGAAGGCCGAGTAATTCCGGACGATCCACGGGGTAAGGGTCAGTAACATCGACAGGACCGCAAGCGCGGCGAGCCGCAGTCCCCGCCGGCCGAAGGGTCGCTCGCCCGCCGTCGAAGCGACCCCGACCAAGAGCAATGCCGCCATGAACAGGCTGCCCCCGCGCGTCAGCAAGTTGAGCCCGAGCAACGCTCCCAGGGCCAGCGCCCGATTCGCGCGCGGCTGCCGAAGCAACAGCGCAGCGCCACACAGCGCAGCCAACTGCAGGAAGACGGAAAGGTTCTCGGACAGCAGCACGTGCGGGAGCCACACCAGGGCAGGATAGACGGAGGCAATGTAGCCGGCGAGAATCGCCTCTCGCTCTCCAACGACGAGCCAGGCCAATGCGACGACGAGGAGCACCGTGCAACCACCGAGGATCGCCTGGACGCGTTCCGCGGCAAGCCAGTCGGGGCCGGTGACCCCGTAGGTTGCCGCGAGAAAGAGCGGATAACCGCAAACCCGGAAGGCCGTCGGTTTCCCCGGCTTGTAGGCGTAGCCGTGCCCGGCAACCACGCTCTCCGCCAACCGGTGATAATCCGCGGGATCGTTGGTAGGAACTTCGGGATAATACGCGACGGCCAGCAAGCGAAGCGTCACCGACACAGCGAAAATCGCGAGCAGGTGCCACCTCGGGCGAATCGTTCGCGCAGGCACTGGAGCCATCGGCTGAATCACCCAGCGGTCAAACATGAGATCGGTGCGAAATGCGGCAGCGTACTCACCCGGTCAGCTCAGAACCAGAGACCGACAACTGATGGACAGCGACCGGCAAGACGCGTTCTCTTCGGGCGCTGAGGAACCGCTCTCTCAGCTTCAGGAAAGGCCGTTCAACAAACCAATAGGACCCCTCCGCCGCCAGCATCGTTGGCACGATCGACCAAGGCAGCCCTAAACCGCAGAACAACTGCTGCCAGAGGTAGAAGCTATACGAGATCACGCCCAGGTGCACGACCGCCCGGTGGTTCATCAGTCGACCCGCGGCAGAGGTGTGACGGTCGATCAGCCAGAGCATGACGAGCGTGATGCAGACCCCCTCGAGACTGTATCCGAAAAGCAAAAGGTAACGGCCCTGAAACCACATCAAGAGAATCGGAGAAACGAGGGCGAGGAACAGAACCGCAAGCCACGGCAGTCGGGCATCGATCGCCTTTCGGACGGCCTCACGAAACGCGACCGAGTCCGACAGCAGGGCCGCCAGGCAGCCGAACATGATCGTGTCCGCCCGGGTGTGAGCCATCACCCCCATGTCGGGACGTAACCCGGGCAGAACGTAGTAGGTCAAGACCCGGCTCATGGGCGAGGCGACGATCAGCCCGAGAGCCAGCCACGTGCCTCGCCTCCTGCCCAGCACGGCCAGACTGACCGGCCAGAAGATATAGAATTGCTCCTCGACGGCGAGAGACCAAAAGTGTGTTGTGTACGAATCACTCGCAGGCCCGGGCTGGAAGGCCGCGTAATAGTCGCGGAGAAACGCGAAGGAAAAAAGCCACTCCGTGTACGCCGGCTGACTGTACCCGATGTACATCAAAAGGAGCACGACGCCGAGGTACAGGTAGCAGGCCGGCAGGATCCGGAAGGCACGCCGGAAATAGAACGCCTGGAGGGCGATCTTTCCGGTGTTGTCCATCTCGCGGAGCAGCAAAATCGTGATGAGGTAGCCGCTGATCACGAAAAAAATGCTGACACCCAAACTGCCATTCCCCACGATCTCCCAGAGCGGCCGCAACCTCCCCGCAGCCTTGTGGTCGTAACTATGACTCACCAAGACCAGGGCGATCGACACGGCACGAAGCCCATCGAGAGACGGGATCCGTTTAGCCATTTTGTTCGACTTCCACCGGTTTACGCGTTGCCATGACGTCCGGACCGACGCGAGTAAAGGATTCGATCCTGGAGCCAGACGCCTCGAACGGGTGCCCGACACGATCGCTATTGGCCAAACGGTCGACGAAAGGGAAGAGACCGGAACGTGCTGGGGCCACCCCGCCGCGCCTCGTGGGGGCGCCAACCGTTCATTTCTTCAAAACGACGGCCGTCTGATAGCCATAGGCCGATGGAGTCACCGACTGAACGGTAAGGAATCGGCCCCATTGATGTCTCAGGTGATCGATGTCGTAGAAGACTTGGGCGCCCTTGGGGGTTCTGCTGATGGCGAACTCCAGGAAGTCCGACTCAACGATCTGTTTATGTTCCGGGGAAAAGAGGATTTTCGACAGGAAGAAATCCGCGTACTCCCGTGACGACAGGATGCGAATCGTGTTTTTGTCGTGCACGGTGATGTAGAGATATCCCCCGGGCCGAAGGATTCGACGCAGCTCGAGGATCCAGGCGTCGGCCAGCTCGGAAATGTGCGTGAAAACCGAGCCGCAGTAGATCAGGTCGAAATAGCGGTCTTCGAAGGGAAGGTGGGGAGAAGTCGTCACGGTCGTGAAGAAAAAGGGTGGGCTCAGATGAAGCTGACACCACTTGATCGATTGCGCGTCGATGTCCGTGCCCCACACTTCGCCTTCGGTGGCAAAATCAGCGAACCAACGGAGCATCCGGCCCCCCGCGCAGCCAATCTCTATGAGCCGCGCTCCCTTCTCGAGCACGAGTCCCGAGCTGCCGAGGATTTCCATCATGGTCTTGACGTCTCGCTGCCCCCCCTCCAGGTACTCCGAAGGGCGGGTCGCGTACCCCTCCCAAAGCTCCTGAGGCGGCACGGGAAGCGCCGGACTCGTCGCTCCGTTGCTACCGGCTTGTCCCCTGCTGACGCTGTAGGAGCCTGATTCCGGCGAATAAGGCAGGTGTTTCGCGGAAATCGAGGGGTCGCTTGAAACCATGAGCCGCATCATCGAGGGAAGCCGGCTGGAACTGGCCAGGACGAGGTCCGAAGGACCCCTCATGATTCGCTTCAAGGTGGATCTAACCGTATTAAGTATGCTGCTCATCGAGCCGTGCCGTAATGAATTGTGCTTCAAACAGACGTACGCCTGGAAAAGAATGCAGTCCTGTGCAAATCGACGATACGTGACCCCAACCAGCCCTCGCTTCGACAAGCCCCCCTGCACGATTCGGAGCCAAATCCTCAGGTTGCCGAGGGCTAGCTCGCCAGGCCGAACCCCTTCAAGAGTTTCTTGGCCCGGTTGATCGCTGTCTCCCTGACAAAGCGTCGCAACTGCGTCCGAAGCATCACAGGGGAGATGCAGGAGGCGGGGTCGATTCGTAGCGCAAAGTCGACATACTCCTTTGCATCCGCGTATCTTCCGGCCGCGGCCAGATTGTATGCCTCACAGAGGGCCTCCCGGGACGAACGGCGTGTGACCCACCGCAAGAGCAACTTGGCGTTCGGGATACGGTCCGGATACTTCTCGAGAACGACCCGTCTGGCCAGATACATTTGCTCGAAGAAGCCCACATTGCCGAAGTAGTTGTTCGTATCGTTCCCGGAATGGACCCGGTACTTCAAGTGAGGCCCCGCGAGGAACGCGACGTCTCCAAACAGACAGAATCGCATCCAGAGTTCGTAATCGTTCGTACAGGGAAGCCGCTCGTCCGGCGAGCCGGCCAGATCGAGACAGCTACGGCGAACCACAACGCTAGGAGCACAGATCGGATTGAACCCGCTTAGCAGCCGAACCAGGTAATCGTTACCGGGCAATACGGCGTCTGCCGCAAGGCCACCGTTGCGAATGAGTCCGGTCGGCTTGCCTTCGGAGTCGATCTCGATCGCGCCGCAATGCGCGAAGCCGACACCCGGATTCTCCTCCAGCACTTTCACGGAACTCGCGAGATGGCCCGGCATCATCACATCATCATCATGAAAACACGCTATATATTTGCTGCGTGCCGCGTTCAGCAGAGCGAACCCGTTTTTCATCGCGCCGATGTTGGCATCATGACGAAGATAGATGATGCGATTGTCGGTGCGCGCATATTCTCGGACGATCTGCTCCGTCTGGTCCGTGGAGCAATTGTCGCCGATGATCAGTTCGAAGTCTTCGTAGGTCTGATTCAAGACGCTCGGCAGCGACTCTCTGAGATAACGAGCACGATTGTATGTGGGCAGGCAGACGCTCAGAGTAGGCGTTCTATTGTCCGGACGCATGGCGATCCTTTTCGAGAATGACTCACCCGCTTCGGCGCCCACAAATCCTCGCGGTCGCAAACACGCTGAACCGTGGCCGCACTTTGCCAAGTATCACCGTCAATAAATCTCGATTCCGCTCTGCCTTCCCTGCTCTCTCTTTCTCTGCACGACCTGTATGTATCATGGCAGGGAGGCCGACAACCGAGCTGTCGGGCTGACGCTCGCAAGATCCGCTACGATGGAGGTCCTGAACGAGAACCGATGACCAACAATGCGCTGGAAAACGACCTCGAGCATGTCCTCGCCCACACCCAGGCTCTGTGGGATGAGTTTCGAGGCAGCCGTATCTTTATCACAGGGGGCACGGGCTTCTTCGGCAGCTGGCT
The DNA here is from genome assembly GCA_031291845.1 of Isosphaeraceae bacterium. Lineage (GTDB taxonomy): Bacteria > Planctomycetota > Planctomycetia > Isosphaerales > Isosphaeraceae > DAIDJG01. The sequence continues at coordinate 19,814 of JARLIH010000494.1, forward strand.
ACTGGAAACATGGACGCTGGCCAACGAGCGATTCGGCCTCGGAGGGGAGGCGGTTGTCCTTACCCGAGAACCAGCGGCATTCCAGGAGCGTGCCCCCCATCTGGCGTACCATGCGTCTGTAAGTTTGCATCAGGGCGACGTTCGAACCTTCGACTTCCCTCCGGGGCGCTTTTCTCATGTGATTCACGCGGCCACGCCCTCCAACCCGAAAACAACGGCGCCCGGGCCGTTTGCCACGCTCGACACGATCCTTTACGGGACACGGAGGACTCTCGAGTGCGCCGTACAGACCGGCGCCAAGAAGTTCCTCTCGATCAGTTCGGGAGCCGTGTACGGTCAACAACCAGCCGCTATCGCCCATCTCACCGAAGACCATTGCGGTGCGCCGGACCCTCTGAACGTTCGCTCGGAATATGGGGAAGGAAAGCGAGTGGCGGAACTCCTCGGCGCTCTCTATTCCCACCAGTACGGTGTCCAGGTCAAAATCGCCCGCTGCTTCGCGTTTGTGGGGCCATATCTGCCGCTTGACGTTCATTTTGCGGTTGGTAACTTCATCTGGGATGGGCTGAAAGGTGGACCGGTCCACGTTGCCGGTGATGGCACGCCATACCGGTCGTACTTGTACGCCGCGGACCTCGTGATCTGGCTCTGGACGATCTTGGCGCAGGGACAATCGTGTCGCCCGTATAACGTCGGTTCAGAGCTTGCGTTGACGATTGGCGAACTCGCGCAACGCATCGCTGATCACTTTGGGGTCAAGCGGGTCATTCAGCGTGAAGCCATTTCTGGGCAGTCAGCACAGCGCTACGTTCCCTCGACACAGCGGGCAGAAACCGAGCTTGGACTCAGATTATGGGTTTCCCTCGACGAGGCCATCGAGCGGACGATTCGCTGGCATCAGACAAGAAGAGCTCTTGCCGACCCGTCGGTCGGTGAAGGGAGTCCAGGGTGAAGGACGCCTTCGATCTCGCGGAGCGGTTAGGTTTCAACCCGATCCCTTGCAAGATCAAGTGATTGAAGAATCGTGTAGTCAAGATAGTAATTCCATCCTTCACATCGGGCTGCTAAAGAAGGCCGTCTAACAAGATTTGACTTCTGCAGTCGGCCAGATGTAGGTCGCCTGCTTCGGGCGTTCTTCGTCTCTGCTTGGTATACTCTGAGGCAATTCAGGCTCGCGTGGGGGTCGAAAACGAGGATCGTTTCAATCGCCAGCGTGAGATGATCCCGGATTTGCTTTTGAATGTCTTGTTGATAGGGCCACGAGCTCACCACGATTGACTCGGGCCGTCCCAGCAATTCGACCGGGGAGAGGACCGCGATGCCGCACAACTACTTTCCTTGGACTTTTGCGTTCGAGTCGACGAAGGCAACGATGTCGGACTCGGACAGCCGACTGATGGCGATCAATCTCAAGGTTTGCGACCCCACGTTCCAGACTTTTACCGGGGCATACGACTCGGCCAGGTGATTGATGATAACTTGCTCGCAGTGCTCAGCGGCCGTCGAACGTTCGGTATCCTCACACGACGCGGGCTCGGTGTTCTCGTCCCTTTCGACCTTCCGGACATTCGCCCCAACGTCGAAGCGACAAACGGCCCCGACCACGGGCGCCGCTGTAGCGTGATTCGCCGTGCGAACGCATTGCTCGACGTAACCTTTTACGAAGCCGGCGCGGGTTATTACGTTTCCCGTCGAATCAGGCGAGAAATCATTGATATACGCGATACTATGCGCTTGAAATGGAGCGTTTCGCCCTGCCGTAGACTTCGAGACGCCGGGGACCTTGACGTAAACTTGCCACTTCGTGCCATCCGGTTTCGGAGTCGCTCCAGTAAGATCCTCGGTTCCCGGGCTTGCTCTAAAAACGCCGACTGGGTCACAAAATCGAATCCCTTTTCCTCCGGGCCCAGTTCTCCAATGGTGCCGGTAAGGACGCGGACGCCGTAGAGGCGACGCGCGACCTTGGCGCACAGAACGGCGAGGGATCAAGGCCGGTCACACGGTGGTAGCTCATTCCCTTCAGAATCGACGGCGTACCACCCGTCGCGTATCTAACATCGAGAATTCGCACCTTGGCCGACGGCAAGTAGCCCGGATACTCTCCGCCATCCGTCCGAATCGCGCCAGGTCGAACTTCGACTCCAGGCCACCGCAGCGCCAATATTCTTACTTGGAGAGAATATGATAATAGGAGTTGAACGCTTTCTGCTCGGGGAGCCGATGGCAAAGCCACAGCCACAGTCCTCGCAAACGACGAGGTCGTAGCCCGCAAGTAAGGTTACATTTTCGAAGGAGTGAAACCTCTGTGGAAATAGCAAGCGGCGTGCGCGATCCCCACACACAGGGCAGGGCCGCTCTGCAAAACGCAGACATGAGAGCGTGGGATGAATCGAGTTCTGGTCACGCGTTTGAGCAGTTGGTTGAGCGCCCGGCAGGGACCGCATAGCACACAAGATCCCATACCTCGTCCTTGTGAGGGCGGAGATAAATTCGGTAATCCGGCTCCAGGTCGTGAATCAACAACGGGATGCTCCAAACATGATTCTGCAGGTGATAGACGCAGACTTCGAGGAGCGGCTTATGCGTCTGGATAACCCAACGAGCGCCCCTCAACGTATCGTACTCTGCTCCCTCGATATCCATCTTGATCGTCGTAGGCGCGCGATCGCGGAGTAACTCGTCAAGCGGGACGCAATCGACTTCCTTCGAACCGACAGCCCCAAAGGTCGTGCCCGGCGTGCCGGTGGCGTCGAACTTGAGCTTCGTCCGCCTGTCTCCGGTGGCCACCGGCAGGGCCGTGATGCGGGATGCGACGTGTTCGGGGAGCGCCGCGATCGAGCTTTGAAGTTTCTTGAAGCTGATCGGGTCAGGTTCGAGGGCGAGATAATTCGCGAAGGACTCGCCGTAGCGAGCCAGAAAGCACTGGAGGGTATCGCCATCGTAGGCACCGCAGTCGACAAAAGATTCATGGGCGGCGGGACGAAAGATCGAGTCGCAGAAATACATCTCTTCCTCGACGGGAAAGGGGAGCCCGTCGTAATCCTGCCGAAGGCGCCAGCGAATCTGCGCGACAAACTCCTGACGCGACTGTTCATCAGCCATCAGCGCGAACGCTTTGCGCACTTCGGCGGCATCGAGCAGGACCTTGTGGGGCAGATCGAGACAGTAATAGGGGAGAAACTTTTCGGGATATTTGCAAAACAATGACGCAGCTTGTGCGACCCGCTTGCAACCGAGCTTTTGCAACTGGGTCCTCGAATCCCTCTGACGGTGATTATGGGTCCCCCCCCAGATCGTCACGACGAAGGTTGCTTGATCGTTGTACCGCGCGACGGCGTCCTCAACCGATAGGATCTTGACTCCGTGACAATCGGACCCCTGCAACCGCTTCGAGTTATCCGCAAAAGCCAGTGGCTCTTGCCCGACCTCGCGCAGCTTGGCAAGTGCGAGCTTGCCTAGGTTTCCGGCTCCCATAAGCACCAGGGAATTTTCGAATGGTGCGGCGAGCCGGTCGAAGTGATTCCGCTCCCATTCCCGGACGGCTTTGGGGTCGGTTTCCAAGAGTTGATCAAGCTCAGCTTCGGCCGACACCACTCCACCCATAATACAGCTCCTTGGTGCGCCACCTTCGAGAGATGCCAAGAGCAAACCACGCCCGCGCCGACAGAAAGCTCCGGAATCGATGCTGGTATCTATCGCCGCCCGGACGCTTGTGGGCTCATCTTGGGAGCCGCGAGTTCACCAGCAGGTCCTTCCGCCGTCCACGACGAGGTTGGATCCAGTCATGTAGGAAGATGCGTCGGAACACAGAAAGAGGATGGCGCCGCAGTATTCGTCAGGCCGGGCCATCCGGCCGAGGGGGATCAACTGAGAAATCCGTTGAACGAAGACGTCGGCTTGTCCGTTGAGTACGCCTCCCGGCGAAATGGAGTTAACGCGGACGCCCCTGTGTGCCCAGTACGTGGCCAGGTATCGAGTCAGCCCGATCAGGCCCGTCTTTGCTACCGAGTACGTAACCGGCTTGACGGGCTGCTCGTCGTCGGACAGTCCGTCGCGACGGTAGAGTCGTTGGTCCGGCGCGATCAAAGAGAGGTCGGAGGCAACATTAACGATCACACCTCGACCGCGTTTCGCGAGTTCGGAGCCGATTACCTGACTACAAAGGAAGGCGCCGGTGAGGCCGACGTTCAGGTCGGCTTGCCAGACCTCGAGCGGAAAGTTCTCGAAACGCGACCATTGCTGGTCGGACTCCACCTCGATCTTGGGATTATTCGATGCGTTGTTGATGAGGACATCGACCGTCCCGAATCGTTGTAGTACTTCTTCCAACAGAGATTCGATTTCCTCTCGACGCCCGATGTCCGCTCGCACGCCGATTGACGACACGCCGTACCGCTCGGCAATCAATCGGGCCTGTCGATTGGCTTCGTCGCCGCGGATGTCAACGAGGACGGTTGTCCCACCCGCCGACGCGATTGCCTCGGCGTGCCTGACGCCCAGCAGCCCAGCGCCGCCCGTAATCACGGCGACCCGGCCACTTAGGTTGAACAGGGTGCCGAGATGGCCTACCATTGGTGCGGATTTCATCACAGATCATCCTCCAGCTCGATGACTCTTCCGGTCTCAATCGAGCGTTTTGCCGCCAGCGCCATCCGGAGGCTCTGTACGCCGTCATGGAGGGAGACGGCGGGGATCTGCTCGCCGCGGAGACACGCCAGAAGATGGGTCATCTCATCGAGAAAGAGCTGATTGCGCTCAAACCGGTCGAAGGTGGTGTGTTCGGCTATCTCCCCGTCGGCTTCGTAGCGAGTTATGCTCGGCTCACGAAGATCGACGACCACCTTCCCGGAGTCTCCGATAACCTGGTACGTTCGCGACGGGGGTCGCTGCACGTAATCTTGATGCAGGTGGACAGGAAACGTCTGGCCATCAGACTGACAGCTCATCAAGGTGCTGGCGGTATCCTCTACGTCAATCTCGAGCCTGCTAAGATGTCCGCCTATCGAATAGACCCGGCTCGGGAGCCCGAACAGCCAGTAGATCGCATCCATCTCGTGGATCTGCGACAGGATGACGCCCCCGCCAAGTTCAGGACGGGAGGCGTACATGTGGCGGTAATCCTCATAAGTATGCCATCCAGGGAGGTATTCACCAACCTCCATTCGGACGGCTACGACCCTACCGACCATCCCGCCTCGAAGAACGTCGTGCAATCGCGTCAGGCAGGGGTGGAACCGCAACTGATAACCCACCAGCCCAACCAGTCCACGCGAGTTGACCTCCTCGATCAATTCCCCAACGGAATCGAGCTCGTGTGAGAGAGGCTTCTCGAGGAACAGATGGCAGCCCGCCCGGGCTGCCCTCAACGCTACGGGGACGTGCAAACTGCTGGGGTTGCAGACGAGCGCCACATCAGGTCTCTGGGCGAGCGCGCAGTCGAGGTCGTCGAAGACGCGGACGTTGTACTTCTTCTCGATATCCGATCCGGGTTCGATGGTCAGGCGATCGGTTACGACTTGTGCCAGTCTCCGAACCCGATAAGCCGAGACGACCAGATCGTCGCCGAGCAGTGAGTGCAGGTTCCGAAGATGCCGTTGGCCTATTCCGCCGAGGCCAATCATGAGGACTTTCAACGCCCCGCCTCCACAGAAGACTCTCGCGACGGCTGCAGCATCGTCTCGACAAACTCCCGATTCGCGATTGCCCAAGCGATTTCATCTCCAGCCTCGCCCCGGGCGACCTGCAGGGTGAAGTCGCCCCGATACTCCACGCGTCTGATCGCCGTAGACAAGGCCGGGAAATCCGTGTCGCCCGTACCGAGTGGAACCGTCCCACCGTTCAGAAGTCGGTCCTTGATGTGGATGCTGCCGACCCGGGTGCCGTAGGCGGCGAACTCGTCCTCGGGTGCGTAGCCGAGCGAAGCGCTGTTGCCCGAGTCGTAGTTGGCTTTCAGTTTCGGATGTGGAAGCCGGTCGAGCAATCCCGCGAACCGGCCCGGCGTGAGCGACGTTTCGAGATGGATTTCCACATTCGCCGCCTCGGCGACAGTAAGACAAGACCGCAGGATGCCCTCGACCTGGTCGATCTCCTCGGCCGTTTCAATCCGCGAACCGTCAACGAACGGAAGCACGATATGACCGATTTCCGCGGCACCGCACCGGCCGATCAGCCAATACATGGTCTGCAAGAGCTCAGCCCAATCCGCATCCCCCGACCTCAGGAAAGGCCGGTCCATGAAATAGTCCGCGCACAGCGACTTGACCTCCACTGCGTGCAGCGACGCGAGGGCACGCATCTCCCGCAGGCCGGTCTCCGTATCGAGTGGGTTAACGCCAGCGCCGTAGACATCGTAAATCCATTCGATCGAGTCGAGCCCGGCTCGCGAGGCACGTTCGAACTCCTCGGACCAGCTCTCGCGGGGGAAACACTGGAAACGGCCGCTAGTCGGCGGGCCCAGTCGGCCTTGCATGATGCCAATGGTAGCCAACGGTCACTCCGCTCTTACCCGCCCCCGCCCAGCCCGTTAGTCGGCCAGTGGGGGGATGATCATATTGGACAGAAATTCATCGCGTTCCAGGAATGGGAACATGTCCTCGAGGGGCTTCGAGACGAATGTCCCGTCAAAACGCTGCGTGGAGGACACACGCGGTTTTCGTTCCTCGTCGGGAATGACCATGACTTCGCAGACGACCGGACCGGGCGTCCGGAGGACGGTCCTCACTTGCTTACGGAGGTCAGCCTGGTCCCGGATCTGAGCCGTAGCCAGGCCGAAGGAAGCCGCAACCTTGCCGATGTCCGGCAAAGTGAGACCGCTCGTCGCATCGGCGGCCACGAGGTTGTCCTTGAACCAGTAAGCCTGCGACGCCCGGATCGACGAGAAGCCATCGTTATTGAGAATGAAATACTTGGCGGGCAGTTGCAACCGCGCAACGGTCTCAAGTTCCTGGATGTTGAAGAGGAACCCGCCGTCGCCATCGACGGTAATCGTCGGCTTGCGCTTCCCCCCGAGGCAGGCACCGATGCTGGCCGGCAGTCCGAATCCCATTGCCCCTAGAGCGGTGGTGTGCAAGATCCTCTGGCCACGCTTGACCTTGTAGGCGTGGAGGAAGATTTCGATGCCACTGCCTGAGCTACCTGAAACCACGATTTCATCGCCGGTCAGTTCCTCGCCAATGGCCTCCGCAAGAGCGTAAGTACTTACGCGCCCGGTTCGGTCACGATGTTCAGGTAGCACCACCGGGTATCTTTCCTTCCATTCGCGGCACCTCGCGACCCAATGTGCCCGTTCCTTGCGGACGACCGTTTCGGATTGGCGGAGGAACTCGCGAAGGAACGCTCCAACGTCGACGCAGATTGGGACGTCGATCGGAGTCTTCATCTTGCCAATTTCGGCCTGGTCGATGTCGACCATGACCTTCCGTGCTCCCCTCGCAAAGTTCTCGTGCGAGAAAGCCGTGAGCACGAGATCGAGACGCGCGCCCAACGTGATCAAAAAGTCGGAATTTTGGAGGGTAAAGTTCGCGCCTCGAGGCGCCACGGCGCCGGGGCGACCCGCGTACCACTCATGGTCCTCCGCCATGATATCGATTGCCAGCCAGGTCGCGAGCACTGGCACCTTTAGAAGATCAACCAGACGAAAGAATTCCTTTTCAGCCCTGGCAAGCCGAACCCCGTTACCTAGAAGCAAGACTGGGCGCTCTGCGCGGTTCAGCATCGTGATCGTCTGCGCGACGAGCTCCACCAACCTGGCCTGGTCTTCGGTCGGCTCCGGCTCAGGGGTATAGCCCGCCATCGTTTCCGGATCGACTAGCGCTGACTGGACATCCAGGGGGAGATCGATCCACACAGGGCCAGGGCGGCCCGTCCTGGCAAGGTGGAGAGCTTTGTCTATGTGATAGCGGATTGTCGCCGGGTCCGTCACCGTTTCGGCGTACTTGGTGATGGGCTTGACAATCGAGACGATATCGACTTCTTGGACGCCGAGTTGACGAATGCCCTGACCTTTCGAAAGGTCGGACCGCTTGACTTGGCCAGAGACGAAGAGACACGGCGTCGAGTCGAGCCAGGCCCCAGCGACCCCGGTTACTGCGTTGGTCCCCCCCGGGCCCGTTGTCACCAGCGCCACCCCAAAGTTTCCCGTGACCTTTGAGTACGTCTCCGCCGCGATGGCGCTCGCCTGCTCATGGAGATTACAGACGTACTCCAGCTCATGACAACGGCCGAGCGAGTCGTTCAGATGCATCGCGCCGCCGCCGGGGACCATGAAGACGTGTTTGACGCCCGTCTCGACGATACGCCGCATGATGTAATCGGAGAGCTTGATCATCCGAGCCCCTCTTCCCGGAGTACCACGGGGGCACCTGCCCCCCAGTCGGCTAAAATCACATCGACGAGTTCGCGGACCGCCCCTCCCCCGCCGGGCCGTAGTGTGATCAGGGAAACAACCCGGAGGACCAAATCGTGTGCGTTAGCCGGCGCCGCCGAAAGGCCGGCGAGGGACAGCGCAGATACGTCGTTGACATCGTCCCCCATGAAGGCGATCTCTGCGAGATCCAGGCCGTGACGGACGGCGAACTCGCGCAGAGCCGCCCCCTTGTCTTTGCAACCCTTGAACACGTCGGCGATGCCCATCTTCGCCGCGTAGCGGTCCACCAGGGGACTGTCCTCTCCGGAGATCAGGGCGAAGATCAGCCCGGCTTTGCGACCCAGCGAGACCCCCATCACGTCAAGGAAGCTGAACCGCTTGAACTCCTCGCCGTTCGCTCCCCACCAGAAGGTCCCGTCGGTCAGGACGCCGTCGACGTCGAGCGCGACGGCCTTGATTCGCGTCGGAGGCGCCATCATTTTCCGACCCGTCTGAGTTTCTGGATAATGGGCTCCTCGCGGGGGATGACGCGCTTGACGCCATCTCCCATTGACGTTTCGATGAGGCGGATGTCCCGGATCAGGCGCTGAATGCCGTTCGGTTCGAGCGAGGCCGCATGGTCAGATCCCCACATGGCACGGTCCATCGTAATGTGGCGCTCGACCGCACAGGCGCCGAGCACCACAGCGGCGGCCGACGAAGGCAGGCCGGTCTCGTGACCCGAGTACCCGACCGGCACGCTGTAGCGTTGCCGTAGCGTCGGGATCACCCGCAAATTCAGCTCGTCGTAGTTGGCCGGATACGTGCTCGTCGTGTGCAGCAGGATCAAATCGCGCCGACCCAGCACCTCCACGGCGTGGTCGACCTGTTCGAGAGTGCTCATGCCGGTCGAGAGGATGATCGGCTTTCCCGTGGCACGCGTGTGCTGCAGAAGGTGATCGTCCGTCAGCGAGGCGGACGCGATCTTGTAGCACGGTGGGTTGAGCTCTTCGATAAAGTCGACCGAAGCTTCATCCCAGCAAGATGCGAACCAGTCGATTTTCACGTCCTTGCAGAACCGAACGATCTCCCGATACTCCTCGAAGCCGAACTCGAGCCCGCGCTTCAAGTCGCCGTTGGTCTCTCCGAAGGGACTCTCACGGGGCTTGGCGAGCTCCTCAGGTGTGTAGACCACGCTGACGGTACGTTTCTGGAACTTGACGGCGTTGCAGCCGGCCGACACGGCCACGCTGATCAGCTTCTTGGCCAGGTCGACGCTGCCGTTATGGTTGATGCCGATCTCGGCGATCACATAGCAAGGTTGGCCGTCTCCGACCAACGTGTCCGCGATCTTCACTGTTGTCATGACTGCCTCCGGCCCTAGAGAAATGATGATTGGAGTGGCTCACGACCGAGAGACCGCACGCTCCACCCCAGCGCGGACGAAGCCTTGAATCGATTCGATCATGAAGTCGATCATGGCGTCGTTGAGGCCGGGATAGATCCCGATCCAAAACGCATGATTCATCACGAAATCGGAATTGGCTAGGTCGCCAACCGAACGGTAGGCAACACCCTGGTAGGCTGGCTGTCGAACGAGATTGCCGCCGAAGATCTGGCGAGTCGCAATCTTGCGTCGGTTCAAGTGCGCCACGAGATCGTTTCGCTCGAACGGGGACTCAGGCCGCACGGCCAGTGGGAAACCGAACCAACTTGGCTCCGATCCGGGGGTCGCCGCCGGCAAGACGAGGAATTCCTCCAGGCCGGCCAGGCCCGCCGCGAGCCTCGCGAAGTTCCGCCTCCTCGCCTCGACGAAACCGGCGAGTTTCGCGAGTTGCGCCACGCCCACCGCGGCCTGCATGTCGGTGAGCTTTAGATTATAGCCTATGTGCGAATATATGTACTTGTGATCGTATCCGTGCGGAAGCTCGCCGAGCTGCCAGTCGAACCGCTTGCCACACGTGTTATCGCTCCCCGGGGCACACCAGCAATCGCGGCCCCAGTCGCGGAACGATTCCACGAGCGTCTTCAGGCGAGGCCGATCGGTGAGCACGCAGCCCCCCTCCCCCATCGTGATGTGGTGGGCGGGGTAGAAGCTCACGGTTGCCAGGTCGCCGAAGCTTCCTACGGGTCGGCCCCGGTAGGTCGAACCGACCGCGTCGCAGCAATCCTCGATCAGCCAGAGGTCGTGCGCCCGTGCGAACGACTGAACTGCGTCCAGGTCGAACGGGTTGCCCAGGGTGTGGGCGATCATGATCGCCCGGGTCCGGTCCGAGCGTGCATCATCGAGCTGCGTCACGTCGATGTTGTAGGTCGGGAGATCAACGTCGACGAACACCGGAACGAGGTTGTTCTGGATGATCGGGTTGACCGTCGTGGGAAAGCCGGCCGCGACCGTGATCACCTCATCGCCCGGCCGGAGGCGTCGGTCGCCCAGCTTCGGCGAGGTCAGGCAGCTCAGGGCCAACAGATTCGCCGACGAGCCCGAGTTGACCAGCAGCGCATGGCGGACACCGAAGAGCGCGGCGAATTCGCGTTCGAATTGCTCGGCGTAGCGCCCCGTCGTCAGCCAGAAGTCGAGCGACGAGTCGACCAGGCGGACCAGCTCCTCGGCATCGAAGACCCGGCCGGCGCAGGCTACCGGCGTCTCGCCGGGCACGAAGGCGCGAGATTGAAACGCGGCCTCGTGGTACGCCCGCACGGACTCAAGGATGCGCAAACGCAGTTGATCGGCCGATTCACTCATGCGCCGAGGTGCTCCCGGTACCAGCCGATAGTGCGCCCGAGCCCAGTGTCGAGGTTGAACTGAGGACCCCAGCCCAGCAACCGTCTCGCCTTGGCGGCGCTCAAGTACTGGTGCACGATCTCGTTGGAAGCCTCGTTACGGACCTCCGGTTGCAAGTCGCTGCCGAGCATCGTCAAGATTTTTCGAACCAATTCGAGGACCGTCACCTGGGATTCATTGGAAAAGTTGAACGCCTCTCCGGCCAGCTCGGGACGAACGGCGAGCGATTCCGCGAGAGTTAGGTAGGCATTCGCTCCGTCTTCCACATAAAAGTAGTCGCGGACAAAACTCCCGTCCGAGCGAACGACCGGCCGCTCGCCGCGGAGAGCCGAGCGAATCGTACCGGGGATGATTCGGTTCCAGTTCAAGTCGCCGCCGCCGTAGAAGTTGCCGCAGCGCGTGGTGGCGACCGGGAGCCCATAACTCACCGCGTAGGAGCGCGCGATCAGGTCGGCGCACGACTTGCTCACGTCGTATGGGTGCTCACCCTTAAGCGGCGCTTCCTCGTCGTACGGGAGGTTGGGATGCGAGCCGTAGGCCTTGTCCGACGAGGCGAGAATGATCTGCCGGACCCGGGGAGAACGCCGGCAGGCCTCGAGCAACGACCAGGTGCCCTGGATGTTTGATTCGAAGGTCGAGACCGGGTTCCGGTTGGCGATCCCCACGATCGTTTGCGCAGCGAGGTGAAAGACCGTGTCGATCTCGTATTCACCCAGCGCTCGCTCCAGGAGCGCCTGGTCTCGGACGTCCCCCTCGACCCGAGTGACCCGGTCGATCATCCGCGAGCGGATCAGCTCGGACCGCGGCACGCCGTCGCGGATCAGGCAGACGACGTCCGCGCCGGCGTCAAGTAAGCGGCGGACGAGCCAGCCGCCGACCAAGCCGGTCGCCCCGGTGACCAGCGTCGACCGGTCGCGCCAGAAGTCACTCTTCATTCCCACACCTTCCAGGGCGCCTTGCCTCGGTCCCAAAGGTCATTCAGAAACTGGTATTCGCGGTAGGTATCCATCGCGAAAAAGAAGCCGTTGTGGCGATAGACCATAAGCTCGCCTTCGGCCGTGAGACGTTCCAGGGGCTCGCGTTCGAGGATGCACTCGTCCCCGTTCAGATAGTCGAAGATCCGCGCGTCGAAGACGAAGAACCCTGCGCTAGCCCAGCCATCGAGTTGCGGCTTCTCGGCGAAGCTCTGCGCCCGACCCGAGTCCCCGATTTCCAGAATGCCGAAGCGCGACGTGGGCTGCACGGCGGTCACGGTTGCAATTCGCCCGTGGCTCCTGTGAAATTCGATGAGGGCGGAGATATCGATATCCGCCACTCCATCGCCGTAGGTCACCATAAAGAGTTCGTCGTCGATGAAGCGCTGAACTCGCCGGACGCGGCCACCCGTCATCGTCTCCGAGCCGGTGTCGGCCAGGGTCACCTCAAAGTCTTGCTCGCGATGGTCGTCGTGATAGCTGATCCGATTGCGGTTGCCGAGGCAGATGGTGAAGTCGTTGTTCATCGCCTCATAATTCAGGAAGTATTCCTTGATCATATTGCCACGATAGCCGAGGCAAAGGACGAACTTCCTGAATCCATGGTGGGCGTATATCTTGAGGATGTGCCAAAGGATCGGCCGCTTGCCAACCTCCACGAGGGGCTTCGGGCGGTACTCCGTCTCCTCACGCAGACGAGTTCCCTGCCCGCCGCACAGGATCACGACCTTCATCGCGGCTGGACTCCCGATAAGGCCTGCGCTTGGGAAACGAGAGAGTCAGAATACCAGGCGAGCTTCGGACGGATCGCCCCGATCCACTCGCCGCCCCAACCGCCGCGCATCGCTCCGCTGTCATGAACGGTAAAGGACACCGCTTCTCGTTGAAAGACCTCGATGTTGCCGCCTTCGTTCAGGATAAACGCACTGATGCTATAGCGGCCTTCGTTGAGGAAGTTCCCCGGCAGCACGCACGTCGTACGCATCAAGCCGACGGGCTGGGGCACATCGAACCACTCGTCCCGGATCAGGTTCGCGGTATGAGAGTTGCCAGAGGCAAGCACCGTCACACCCATCTTATCCAGAAGATGAATACTGACGTGAAAACGCCCATGCGCCTTTTGGTTCCAGTACTCGACCTGAACTTCAACCTCGTTCTCGATGTCGACGTCGCCCGTCGTTTCTCCGCCGGAGACGATCCGCACGGTGTGAAAACGAACCTTTTCGTTTCCGGGAGCGGATCGCGGATCGTCCCACCGGCGCTCACCCGACTGGTCCTGCCCCAGCGCGATGTACTGCCCGACGATTTCCTGACTGGGCCCCTCGGCCCACTTCTGGCCGTCGACGAGAAGCATCGCACGCGAGCAGAGGTTGGCGACCGTCGCCATCTGGTGGCTGACGAACAAGACCGTGCGGCCGGCGCGCGAAACATCCTCCATCTTGCCGAGACACTTGGCCTGGAACTTCATGTCCCCCACCGCGAGCACTTCATCGACGATCAGGATCTCGGGCTCGAGGTGAGCGGCCACCGCGAAGGCAAGGCGCAGGTACATCCCGCTGGAGTAATGCTTCACGGGCGTGTAGACAAACTTCTCGACCTCGGCGAAGCTGACGATTTCGTCGAACTTGCGCCTGATCTCGGCGCGCTTCATGCCGAGGATCGCCCCGTTCAGGTAGATGTTCTCGGCACCGGTCAGCTCCGGGTGGAACCCCGTGCCTACCTCGAGCAAGCTGCCAACCCGCCCGTAGAGGTCCACGCGGCCCGTTGTCGGCTCGGTGACGCGGGAGAGCAGTTTGAGCAGCGTCGACTTGCCCGCGCCGTTTCGTCCGACGATACCGAAAACATCGCCCGGCATGACTTCGAAACTGACGTTCCGAACGGCCCAGATCTGGTCCTCTCGTTCTTGATCGGGGTCTGACCCGTATTCGTCGGTGCTCAGCTTGGAGCGCCGATCGCGGATCACGCGGTGCAAGCGCTCGAACGGTGCGCGGACGGCGCGGGTCAGTGACTCGCGAAGCGTGCCGTACGGGCTTTCGCGCCGGCCGATCCGATACCGCTTGCCAAGGTTGTCGACGCGGATAATGGGCTTCATGTCGATGAGTTTCGGGTTCGCGTTTCAGACCACGTCGGCGAAAGACTTCTCCATGCGACGGAAGTCGTATGCGGCGTAAGCCAAGAACGCGAGCGTTACGCAGGAAGAGAGGGCGATGCCGAGCCTGTCAAACGGAACGTTGAACAGGCACGACCGAAATCCTTCGATCAGGCCCGTCAGCGGGTTCAGGGCAAACGCCCAGCGCCAGCGAGCGGGGACGAGGCTCGTCGGGTAGATGATGGGGGAGACGAACATCCACAACTGGATCATGAACGGCAACGCGTAGCGGATGTCGCGATACTTGACGTTCAGGGCCGACATCCACATCCCCACCCCCAACGCAAGGAGCGTCGTCAACACCACAAATACGGGCAGCAGCAGGATGGTCCAGCCCGGAACAACGCCGTAGCAGACCATCAGCACGGCCAGCAAGACGAAGGCGATGGCGAAATCGACCAGGCCGGCGCCAACCGCCGCGCCCGGAATGATCATCCGCGGAAAGTAGACCTTGCTCACCAAGTTCGCGTTGCCGACCAGACTGTTCCCGCTGTTCGTCACGGCGTTGGAGAAGAACGTCCAGGGCAACAGCCCCGAGAACGCGAAGAGGGGGTACGGAATCCCATCGGACGGCATATGCGCGAGTTTGCCGAAGAACAGCGTGAAGATCGCCATCGTGGCCAGCGGCTGCAGCACCGCCCAGGCGATGCCCAGCACCGTCTGCTTGTAGCGCACCTTCACGTCGCGCCAGGTCAGGAAGAAGAGGAGCTCTCGGTATGCCCAGAGGTCGCGCAGGTTGAGGGCGACCCACGTGCGGCTCGGCCGGATGACGATCAGGGGTTCGCCGGGCAGCTCGTACCCGGCGGAGGCTTCGCGCTCGGGCCGCGAGACATGCGCGGCCTCTTCCGCCTCCGCGGCGGGGAATGCGGTCGACTGACTCATGCGGGCTCCAGGCCTAATGCCTTCTTTTGCACCACGGGCTCCAGGTGGATCCGCATCCGCTTCACCTGCACCGACGCCCTTTCGCAGTCGCGGGTGATCTGCTCGATCCGCGGGGCGGGAATGCGCGAGGTCGAAATCAGCACTTCGTCCACGCGGTGCTCCTTGCAGATCGCCAGGAACGAGCCGTTGCCGCCGAACACGCGATAGCCGTGGATGACCTTCCCCTTCTTCAAGGGGTCGTCGTCGACGAAGCCGACCAGGCAATACGAGAGCTTGCGGTTGTTCAGCACCTCGCGGGCGAGCAAGTCGCCGCCGTCGCCGGCGCCGTAGATCAGTACGCGACGCTCACCGCGGGACATCGGGGCCGGCAGCAAGCGGCGCAGCAGGCGGAACGTCATGCGGCTGAGCGAGAGCAAGAGCAGCAGGATCAACGCGTCGAGCACGAACACGGTCCGCGAGACCAACGCGACGTGCCCGGATAGCAACAGGACCAAGAGGCCAAGGGCCGAGCCCAGGGCGACGGCCTGGGCGTACACGATCAGGTCGTCGAGGCTCACGTAACGCCAGATCCCACGGTACACGCCCAGCACCAGGAACGTCGTCATATTGACGAACACCAGGATCGGCACGACCAGGAAGAACTGCGCCCGCGCGGCGTCCGTCGTGATCGGGCCATACACCAGGGCGTAGGCCGTGTAGTAGGACAGGACGACGAGCGCCACGTCGAGCAACACCTCGAAGACGCGCCGCTTGTACGAGAGGTCGACGATCCACGAGACGAGCAACGTGTCGCGGGCCGCGGTCTCGTCATAGACCTTCACGCCGGCCAGGTGGACGCCCAGGAGGCTCAAGACCACGACGAAGCTGACGATGACAGCCAGGCTGACGTCGAACTCCTGGTGACGCACGAGCACGGCGATCAAGCCCGAGAGCGCGGCGAACCCGTAGAGCATCCAGACGGCCTTGCGCTCCGACAGCCCCAGGGCAACCAGCCGGTGCGACGTGTGGTCGCGGCCCCCTTGCGACGCGGGGCGGCCGGCCATCTTGCGCAAGATCATCACGAAGGTCGTGTCGAAGATCGGGATGAACATCGTCAGCACCGGCACCGCGAGGACCGGCAGGAAGCTCCGCGAGCGGCCGGACGAGAAGTTGAGCAAGGCCGCGCTCGCGAGGAAGAAGCCGATGAACAGCGAGCCGCAGTCGCCCATGAAGATCGACGCCGGGTGCGAGTTGTAGACCAGGTAGCCCACGAGCGAGGCGCCGAAGGCGGCGAGCAGGATGGCCTCCTCCGTCTGGCCGTTCGTCCAGAAGTTGAACGACAGGAAACCGGCGGCGATCAGGGAAATGCCGGCCGCCAGCCCGTCCATGTTGTCGAGCAGGTTGATCGCGTTCGTAATGCCTACGAGCCAGAAGGTCGTGATCGCCATGTTCAAGGGGACCGAACCCGTCCACGGCAACGCCAGGCCCGACGAGACGACCAAGGTCGCACCCAACACCTGGCCGATCAACTTCTGGTACGGCTTCAAATTGCGGAAGTCGTCCACCAGGCCGACGACGAACAGGAACGCGCTGGCGAGGATCACCACGCGGGAATGGTCGTCGTACGGGAGGCAGGTGAGCGAGACGATCAGCACCGTCGCGGCGATCGCCACCCCTCCCAGGAGCGCGGTCGGCTTGCGGTGCCACCGATCGCTCCGAGGCCGGGCCACAATCCCGGCCCGGCGGGCCAGGGCGCGGACCAAAGGGGTCAGCAGGAGCGAGAGTCCCAGGGCCAGCCCGACTGCGATCAGGAGATTCAGTCTGCTGTTCATGGTGTTCCTTCTACGGTGAAGCAGGCCGAGACTCGGCAGTCATTGCCCGAGCTTGCGGAGATGTCGCGTACCGGAAGGATGCGTTTCAAGCACCGGTGAAGTCGCGGTACGAGATGATGCATTTCTTGCGCCGTACGAATTGAGGAACGGTGCGTTTCATGCACTCTATCAATGGACGGCAACGGCGGGCGTGGGACCGGCCTGGGAGGCACGCGGCGAGACGCGGAGCGAAGCGTCGTCACGGAAGTGGGTGATGACCCGGTGGAGGATCTCGTCGAGGGCGACCGTCGGGCGGTAGCCGATCAAGGAGCCGATCTTGGAGATGTCGGGCACCCGGCGCGGCATGTCCTCGAAGCCTTCCTCGTAGGCCTCGTCGTAGGGAACATGGACGATCGACGACGTCGTGTCCGTCAGGGCCTGGACGCGCTCGGCCAGGGCCTGGATGGAGACCTCCTCGCTCGAGCCGATGTTGTAGACCTCGCCCACGGCGTCGGGGTGATCCATCAGGGCCACGAGGGCGCGGACGACGTCGCCGACGTAGGTGAAGCAGCGGGTCTGCGAGCCGTCGCCGTACACCGTGATCGGCCGGCCGGCGAGGGCCTGCTTCACGAACGTGGGAATTACCATGCCGTACTGACCGGTCTGGCGCGGGCCCACGGTGTTGAACAGGCGGACCACCGTCGTCGGCAGCTTCTTCTCTCGCCAGTAGGCCAGGGCCAGGAACTCGTCGATCGCCTTCGAGCAGGCGTAGCTCCAGCGCCCCTTCGTGGTCGCGCCCATCACCAGGTTACCGTCCTCGCGGAACGGAACCTGGTTCGACAGACCATAGACCTCGGACGTCGAGGCGATCAACACGCGCTTCTTCTTCTTGTTCGCCTGCTGCAGCACGACCTCGGTGCCGTGCACGTTCGTCTCGATCGTGCGCACCGGGCTCTCGACGATCAGCTTCACCCCCACCGCGGCCGCAAGGTGGAACACGACGTCGCACTGGTCGACCAGCTCAGCCACGACCGAGGCGTGGTGCACGCTCTCGATCGTGTAGTCGAAACGTGGATGAGCTTTCAGATGCTTGATGTTCTCCATGCTGCCGGTCGAAAGGTCGTCGAGCACAAAGACCTCGTCGCCGCGTGCCAGGTAGGCGTCGGACAGGTGCGAGCCGATGAAGCCCGCTCCACCCGTGATCAGAACACGCATCGAAAACCGCCTCCTGTAGGGAAAGCCTGACGCCCGATTCGCGCGGACTCCGTCCCCGTCGGTTGCGCCGGGAGCGTTCCGGACCGAAAAAGGGCCACTCGCACGTAGAGCCTTGCCAGGGGGGTCATCCCCCCTCGTAAACCGTCACTGCAGACCCGAGGGCCCGCGCGCCGGTTTCCTGTCATCCGCGACAGCCACCGCGTCTCACCTGCCGAGGTACGGTGCAACCTCAGCCGTGTGACGCGGCCGTAAGATCCAATCAACAGAAACGAAAGCAACACTGCGTTTCGCGACCGGGGCCCTTACCCCAAAGCCGATCCAGCTTACCACACGCCCTCGTCTTTTCAAACTACCGTGTGCACACAATCTCATTTTTTCTCGCATCAAATCGCGCGCAGCCGCGGCGCATGGGGACCTGGCAAAGCCAGCGCTGACATGACGGACTTTGCGCCCGACGCCGAGGCCCAGGGAACCTAGCCTGGGGGTCCTTCGATGCTACACAAAACCTTCGCATTCTCAATACGATGAATTCTCATAATACCGTCACCTCGCGCATTAAGCTCTACTTACGTATCGCAGGGCTCATGCGGTCACCACGTCGGCACCGTCGCAGTGACGGAGGTGGCGCGTGGCGCCCCGGGTATCGACGACGAGCGACGCGTGCTTCAGCACGAACGGCCAGTCGAACCGCCGGTGGTCCGTGGCGATCAGGACGCAGTCCTGCGCGGACAGCGTCTCGGCGTCCAGAGGCGCACTCTCCAGGCGGATCGTGTGCCCGCGGAGCGGAGGAAGAACGGGTACGTGGGGATCGTTGTACGAGACCACCGCGCCACGGTCCTGGAGGAGCTCCAGGAGCTCAAACGAGGGGCTCTCGCGGCAATCGTCCACGTCGGGTTTGTAGGCCGCGCCCAGGACCAGGATCCGGCTCCCCTTGACGGGTTTACCGCGGTCGTTGAGGGCGGCGGCTAGCCGCTCGATCACGTAGTGCGGCATCGCCGTGTTGATCTCGCCAGCCAGCTCGATGAACCGCGTGTGCACGCCGTGCTCACGGGCGATCCACGTCAGGTAGAACGGATCGATCGGGATGCAGTGTCCCCCCAGGCCGGGCCCCGGGTAGAACGCCTGGAAACCAAATGGCTTCGTCTTCGCCGCGTCGATCACTTCCCAGACATCGATCCCCATCCGGTCGAAGACGACCTTGAGCTCGTTGACGAGCGCGATGTTCACCGCGCGATAGGTGTTCTCGAGGATCTTGCACGCCTCGGCCACCTCGCACGACGAAACGGGAATCACCTCCGGGACGACCGACCCGTACAGTGCGCGGGCGAGCTCGCCGCTCGTGTCGTCCCAGCCGCCCACGACCTTCGGGATATTGGCGGCCGAGAACTTCGGGTTCCCCGGATCTTCGCGCTCGGGGCTGTATGCCAAGAAGAAGTCGGCGCCGGCATGCAGACCGCCCACTTCGAGCTCGGGGCGAAGCGCATCGCGCGTCGTGCCCGGGTACGTCGTGCTCTCGAGCACGATCAGTTGCCCCGGCTTCAGATGCTCGCCGATCGCCCGGCCGGTCGCGATGACGGCCGAGAGGTCGGGCTCGTGGTGCTTCCCCAGCGGCGTCGGCACGCAGATCAGCACCGCGTCGGCCTCCGTGAGCCGCGCGAAGTCCGTCGTCGCCTCGAACCGGCCCCCGTCCCGTAGCGCAGCCACGCGCTCGGACGGAATATGTCCAATGTAGCTCACACCCGCCTGAAGTCTCTCGACTTTGGCGGGATCGATATCGAGACCGAGAACGGGAAATCCGTGCCGGGCAAAAAGCTCGACCAGTGGGAGGCCGACGTAACCGAGCCCGATCACGGCCACTCGCGCGGTCCGCTGCTCGATCGCCCGTTGCAACTGCGCGGCTCGTTCGGCCAGCGGACCGCCGCAAGCCACTGCCGGCTGCCGGGGGGATCGCACGTATTGTGGATCGGGAATCATGACGCTTTGTGGCATGGAGGGTCGGTCCTGCTATCGAGAAGGAATCTTGCTGCTATCGACCTTCCTGGCCTGCGCTGACGATCCCTCGCGCGGAGCGTCCGTCGTGGAGAGTCAGGAACAAACAGGTTCATGCATGATCGTGCCCTCCCGTGCCGTCGCGCGGTTCTGTGGCGGCATGCCCGTTGGTGCCATTGACCGGCTGAGTTCGGGCGTCCTCGGGGGGGGCCTCGAGGGTCTGCGGGGACTTGGCCTCGCCGTTTGTGCCATACACGTTGCCAGCCGTCCCGTTGCCATTGCCGTAGCCATACCCGTTGCCGTAACCGTAACCGTAACCGTAACCATACCCATAGGCGTACCCGTAACCCTGCCCGAAGCCGGCCTGCTCGCGGGTGATGCCGTTGATAATTGTGCCGAGGATTGGCGTGCCCAGGCTCCGGAGCAATTCCGTCGCGCGCTCAGCATCGTGCCGCTTGAGGGTGGTCGCCCGCACGACGAGCACGATGCCGTCGACGACGGCGCCTACGATGCACGGATCGGTCACGGCCAGGAGCGGCGAGGAGTCGACGATGACCATGTCGTAGTGCTCGCGCACGACATCAAGAAACTCGGCGAAGTACGACGAGGCAAGCAACTCGGACGGGTTGGCAACGGTGGGGCCCGCGCTCATGAGGTCGAGGTTCTCCACCGGCGTCCTCTGCACGACCCTCGAGACCGGCAGCAGGGTCTTGAGCACCTGCGCCAGGCCGAGGTCGCGCTCCAGCCCGTAGAGCAGGTGCTGCGAGGGGCGCCTGAGGTCGGCGTCGACCAGCAGCACCTTGCGCCCGGCCTGTGCCAGGCTGATCGCGAGGTTGCTCGCGGACGTGCTCTTGCCGTCGCCGGAGTGCGGGCTGGTAACGAGCAGGACCTGGAGCTGCCGGCTCCTGCGCAGGAAGTCGAGGTTGGTGCGGATGGCCTTGTACGACTCGGCGATCATGGACCGGGGCTCGTCCTGACTGATGAGCCCGATGTTGCCGGCCACCTGCTCGTCGCGCCTCGCGATCTGGGGGATGAGGCCCAGAACGGTGATGTCCAGCACGCGGCGGATTTCGGGCAGCGAGCGAATCTGGGCGTCGAGCATGTCGTAGAGGAAGGCCAGACCGAACCCGACCCCGAGCCCCAGCACGAGCGACGCCACCAGGACGATCGCGACCTTGGGCCGCACGGCTTCGACGGACGGCGGGTTCACGGCCGAAGCGGTGATGTTCGTGTGGTCGCCGACCAAGCGGGCCTGCTTGAGCTGGTCGACGACCGAGTGAAACATGGTGCGCTGGCGTTCGAGCTCGGCCCGGAGGTTCGCCTCGGTAAGGCGATCGATCTCGCTCTCCTGGGCCTTGGCCAGGTCTTGCTCGAAACGGCGATGCATATCGTCGCGCAGGCGTTCGTTCGCCTCGAGGCCGCGGCGGAGGGTGACGAGCAACGCCCCAGCCGGACCGGCGGCGACCGCGTCGGGCTCTTTCGCCTGTTCGCCCTCGGCCAGGCCCGCGGCGCGACCCTGCGCTCGCTTTTCACCCAGTTGGTCCCGCCGCTCGCGCAACGCCGATTCCTGGGCGCGATAGACGATAAGCTCGGTCTCGGCCCGGCGGATCTCCGCCTCGATCTCACCGGTCGCCTGGCGCGCCAGCGCGGCGCGAAGCGGACCCGCACGTTTCTTCCACAGATCGTCGAGTTGCTTGGTGATCGCCTCGAGGCGCCGCTCGGCGTCGCGTAACGCCGGGTCACTCTGGCCCCGCACCGTGCGCCGGTAGCTGTCGCGCCGCGAGGTCAATATTCCCACCTGGCTGGCGAGACGGGCGGTTTCCGGCTCGGCGTAAAAGGCTTCGGCGACCCTCTCGTCGGCGACCGGGTGGTCGTTCTGGAGGCGCGTTTGCTCCACCTGCAAGTGCTCGATCAGCCGCTCCGCCGTCGCCCGCTTGATGCCGATTTCTTCAAGCTGCGCTTCGACCTGCAGCGCGGAATCCGCGGGGAGCCCGTCCGCGCCCCCTTCACTGCGCTCGGCATCGGCGGTGCCGCCGAGAAGTTTCAGCACGCTGGCGATCCCGCGCAGGCCCTCCCCCTCGCCGTGCAGCTTCTGACCCAGCTCGAGCTGCGACTGGAGGTGGGCCGACCGGAGCATCGCCTTGTTCGCCTCGGCGTCCCACTGATCGACGCGCCGCGCCAGGAGCGACCGGCCGTCTTCGGAGACGCTCAGCGCAGGGTGCTGCTTGCGGAAATCGAGGTACTTGCGCTCGAGATCCTTGAGCTCTCGGCTCAGCTCGTCCCGCACCTGGCCGATCAGGCGAATCACGTCGTTGGTGTTCTTCTGGTAGTTGTCCTCGAGGAACTTCGTGTAGCTGTCGACCACGGCCTCCACGACCTTCGTGGCCTCCTCGGAATTATCGGCCTGGTAGCCGATATCGAGCATCTTCACGGCGGGCTCAGGGCGGGTGACCTTGAGGGTCGCCGCCACCGCGGGGACTTGCAGGTGCGCGAGCTTCGCCTGCTTGATCGCCCGATCGAGCAGCATCGGGCTGCGGATGATGAGCATGTGGGTCGGAATGTCGTCGTTCGGGTCGCCGAGCTGGAACGGGTCGTGCCCGTTGCCGACGGCGGCGTGCAAGGGACGTCCCCCCTCCTGGATGATCAGGAGCCGGGCCGTCCCTTTGTACACGGGCTTCACGCGGGCCACGTAGATCGCCCCCATCGTCGCGCAGACGAGCAAGGAGACGATGATGAACCGCCACCCCCGGCGCACGACGCCCAGGACGAGAAACACGTTCTCGAGCAGGCTGCGCTCGGCCGGAATCGAGTGGTTCGTCTGCGTGAGCTGCGTCATTTTCCCGTCGCCTCGACCCCGTGAATGCTCACCCGAAGCGATCCATCGCGTAACCCGGTAAGCCGGCGATCATACTAGCCGGCCTAGCACAATTTCAACCGGTTTTATGCGAAACTGCTACGTTTTTTAACAACATCTTGTAAGTGCCTCATTGTACGATTGCGTGAACACGCTAAATCCCGACCGAATACCGTTTCCAACGCCGGCACGGCCGCTGCCGGGACGTGCTCTGCTCCGAGGTCCGGACGCCCGTCGTCAGCGGGCTCGCCGCTCGCACGTTCGGGGTCTGCGGCGTGGCTGTCGCCGTCGGAGTGCGCCAGCGCCTCAGCCGCCAGCTCGAGCGCGGCCCGCGCGTCCGGGTCTGCGGGCGCAAGTGAGACGGCGAGCCGCGCCTGGGCATGCGCCTCATCAAGGCGTCCCCAGGCGATGAGCCATTCGACGAGCGTCTTCCGCCAGTCGCAGCGCGCCGGCTCCAGCGCCAGGGCCGCCAGCATTCGCGCACGTGCCTTGTCGCGCTGGCCGAGCAACAGATGGGCCTCGGCGCCGAACTCGAGCCGCTGCGCCTCGGGCCGTGCCTTGTCGCGGCCGAGACGCCGCAGCGCCTCCTCCGCGAAGAGCCGGCGAGCGGCTGCGCCTGACGGCGTCGGGTAGAGGCGCTGGGCGAAGCGGACTGCGAGCGGACCATCCGGCACCACCTCCGCCAGGATCCGTCCAGGGGGCAGGAACGCATTCGCGGTGTCGGCAATGTCCGCCCACGGCCGCGTGCCGAGGGCGAGCTCCCGGCGCCAGCAGCGCGCCGCCAGGTCCAGCTCGCCCCAGAGGACCGCGACTTCAGCGACGCGTGCGGTCTCCAGGCCGCTCCCCCCGGCCAGCCGCAGGGCGCGCTCCAGGTACACGGGACCCGGATCGCCCCCTTCGAGTAGGAAAGAGAGAGTGGCCAGCTTCGTATGAGGCAGCGGCCGGAGCGGGTCGCAACGGCGCGCTTCGAGGAAGCAGCGCGCTGCCGGCACCAGAAACGCGCGCACGGCGTCGAGCTTGAGCAGCGCGGCCGCCGTCAGAGGCTCCTCGGGGCTCGACGCCCGGACCCGGAGCGAGAGCCAGAGCGGCCGCGCGAAGCTATCGCGCAGCACCGGGTCCGCTACCCGGCTTGCCAGCGCCTCGCGGGCGGTGCGCTCGTACAGCTTCAGAAACACCAGCCCGAGCCCCACGTGGCCTTCGGCCCAGTTGGGGCGGTCCCGCAACGCCTGCTCGAGGCCCGCCCGCGACTCGTCCAGACCCGTTTCGTCGTCGTCCTGCGTCGCGAGGGTTTGAAAGAGAGCCCCCTCCAGGGGCATCCCTGCGTAGCCCTGGTGTACCTCCGCCCTCGCCCACCGAAACGCGGGGACGAGCACCATCGTGCCACCCAAAAGGGCCGTGCATGCGGCCCACGGAACCCGTCGGACCCACGTCGGCGCCGGCACGGCTGTCGCAATTTGCCCACGGGGATCCCCCCTCAGGCCCAGTCGCGCCAGGTGAGCGGCGAGCGCGACGGCCGCAAGCGCCACACCCGGGATGTGCAGCGCGAAGTCCCCGCCGCTATGCACGACCAGGGTGACCAGCGCGATCAGCCCTCCGAGCGTGAGCGCCCGACGCGCGGGCGTGGGTGCGGCCCGAAGGGCCCGGCGACCGAGCAGAAACGTGCCGGCCGTGGCCGTCGCCACCAGCGCGATCCCGACGAGCCCCCCTTCCACGAGCCATTCGACATATTCGTTCTCGGCGTGAACGTAGGTCTCCCCCGCGTCGAACGGGTAGAAGCGCGCCGTCGCGGTCGCGAATGTGCCCAGTCCCGTGCCGAGAACCGGGGCCTCGGGCCAGGCGCGCAGGGCACCCGTCCAGACGCGCAGGCGGTTCGCGTACGGGTCCGCCCCGAGGAGCGTGGCGATGCGCTTCTGATAGGGGAGCGTCCCCCCCAGCGCCCCGAAGAAGAGCGCGATCACCACCAGCACGCCGCCGAAGCCCGCGGCCAGTCGCAGGCGGTCGGCGCGGAGCGTCACCGCCGCGCACACGAGCGCTGCGACCATCCCCAGGAACCCACTGCGCGAAAGTGACACGAGGACGCCGACGGCGATGAGCCCCGCGGCATAGCCGGCCCAGAGTTTCGCGCCTTCCAGGCCCCGCCGTCCGGCGTCTCGGACCGGAGCGAACAGGAACCCCAGAGACAGCCCGAGCCCCAGGTTCAGGTAAGCGGCCAGGTGGTTATGGTCGACGAATGGCCCGGCGCTACCGCCGGGCGCGTCGCGGAGCCAGTAGATCTTGCCATTCCACGCAACGCGCTGAATGACCGAAAGAAGCGACAGCAGAGTGGCGTTCGCCACGAGCGCCAGCGCGAAGCGACGGTACGGCGCAAACCCGCCGCCGAGCGACAGCACGCTCTGGAAGACGATCCAGGCACAGGCGAGCCCGGCCGCCGCTTGCAGCGTGCCTTCGGGGTTCGAACTGACAGAACGGCGCGGCAGCGACACCTCCGGCGCCGAATCGCCCGCAACCCGCTCGGGAGCCGACGGCAAGAGCGCCTTGCGGAGGCTGGCCTGTCCCGGCGCAACCAACCCCAGCGCGCGCGCCGGCCAGGGAATGACCTGAACCAGTGCGAGCACCAAGAGCCCCCCCAGCGCCACGCTGGGCAGACAGGCCAGAGCGGATCGCTCCGACCGGCCCCACTGCTGTGGGAGGCGGAGCAACCCGAGCACCAAGACGCCAAGCACCAGGAGGAACTGGGCCCAGGCTTCCACCGCGCCAAACGCCCAGGGCGCGAGGCAAACCATCAGAAGCAGCACGGTCTCCGATGCCACCCGGCTGCGTCTTGCCCACGCACCCTCTTCACCCCCCTTTTCGGTCGCAGGATGAACCGAATGGGCGGGATCATGATTTCGGGCGATGATGGGAGCTTGCACACCGTGCATGGAGAGACGTCCCAAGGTCCATGATGCCGGCCGACCGACCGCAAAGGGCGTACCTCACGCTGAGGTCGGCGAATCACTTCTCTGTGTACCCCAGGGAAGGGGTGGGCCGTCCATGGCGGCTGCGTGTCTCCTCCGGCCGGGCTGAGCAATGTCAACGACGAGCCTCTCGCGACGATCGCGGCACGAGCTCCGTTCCGGGAGCGTAGACTATGTTGTCCTTTTTATGGCGTCCTAGCAAGCAAAAAAAACCAAATAATCCAAAAAGGATCACTCGAACGCCCAGTTTCACCATTCTAACAATACACCTTAGCCTCGGCTTCATCGTCGAATAAGGATTTTCCTGGTGTGACGTCGCGGGGTTTTACCTAGTCTGCCCTGGGGCTCCAACCTTCGTGCAAGTCCGCTTGCCGATGGAATTAGGGCCGTCCACGGGGAATCCACGGCCACGCGTGCCGGCTTATTCTCTTCATTCAACAGCGCGACGGAGAAAACGGACCGCGCATCGTCAGATCGTGGGTGCGATTGGGCATCGTTCGCTCCGGCCTTCACCGTTCGGAGTAGACCGCGGGCCTCGATTTCCCGGGACGCACCTGCCATACAAACGCTTGCTTTTCCCCTGTGCGTAGCGTCCCAAAAGACAGCGAAGTCCGTCATTCCAACATCTTTAGATTGAGGAATCCCTGGCGTTTTTCGGACAAACTCTCCGATCGAAGTAGCAAAACGAGGGCGCTTGGTATTTTTTGTACATCATGAGATTTACCCATGAGGCGGCCCGTGCTCTGCCCAAAGGCGTGGCATCAGGACCAACCGATTAGGCACAGCAAATGACGGCTACAATACCGTGCAACGTTGCATAAGCGCCAGCGGCAGTTCGCGACACCGTTCGTGCATGAATTGGCTTCATGAGGAGGCTGGCTCGACGACTCGTCCGGTTGACTCCCTGCCGGGGACGACGGTTCGCCTGGGCTAGGGCAAACGGGCGCACAACGCAGCCCGTTACCCGCGACAACAGGAGCGGGGACGGTCGAACAGGATTGTTGTGCGCGCGACCGGATCGCGGACAGACCCGTTCGTCTTCCTGACAAGGGTCCTGAAGGAGCGGGAGCCGTCGCCGATCATCGCGGTGAGGTCCGCTCGAGAGAGTCGATGCGCAAAGCGACAGGGGGAAGCCCGGGTGTGACCGTCGGTTATCGCGGCCTAATCGCGATCCTGGTCGGGCCCCCACTCTACGGGATTGCACCAAGCGCAATACCGCCCGGGCCGTGACGAGAAAACGCCCCCGGCGGCAATGTTCGCCCTCCACTCCTTCGGCCCAAGGCGCGCGCACAAACTCGGACAGGGCGTCTCGGTGGCCGACCGCCGCACGAGTCGTCTTATGGACCCGCGTGGCACCGCGTGCCGACGGCTCCCGTGACTCCCGATCAATCGGCTCGAAACCCGGGTGGCCAGGCGGAAACGAAGAGGCCCGCCGACGATCGTGGCGGGCCTCAAGAGGTCTAGCAAGGCAAGCTTCGGCGTGCTAACGATTGTTCGCGCGACGCTCTGCCGCGAGTGCGGGGCGGCGGGAGGCCGCTTCCTCGGCCCGCGTTCTTGCCGCAGCCGCCACAGCGGCCCGGTGGGCGGCCAACGCCGAGGCCCGGCTTTCTCCGGCACCGACGAACGAGTGACTGGCCACATGGCGAACCGCCGGAGTCCGGCCTCCGAGGCCCAGCGGGTCGACGGCCGTGGAGAACGAGGTGGGTGTCGCAGGCGGCCGATTGATAATGGACTCTGCCTGGTGAAGCTCGTTCGAAAGGATGAGGTTGGTTCGCTGCGTATACAGCTCCAACTGGGCCGCCACGAACGGGTTCGACGAAGTTTCCCCCTCCAGGCGGGTGAGTGCGGCTTCCGACCGCTGGAGACCCGCGATCAGCCGCACCTTGGCGGCCGCCAGCACTGCGTTCAGCCGATAGATCTGTGCGAGCAATTGGGCTTCCTGGCGGGGTGAGTTACCGGGAAGCAGCGACAGAAGGGCATTCTGCCGCGCGATCGCGTTATCATCGGCATTGATCCGCGCCTGGTTCTGGCCGAGCAGCACGTTGACGAGATATTCCTGTTGCTGGATCTGCGCCCCGGTAGCACCGAAGGCTACCCGGGACCCACTGGCTCCCAGAACGAGAACCAGGCCCAAGCACCTCGCATAATGCCTCATCGGACCCTCCTGCGCGGTTAAACCCGGGGGTGTCGCATCTCGTAACCTAAACAAGACTACTTCAAGTCGGGATTCTTGGCAAGAACGTGGGTCCAGAAAATCCGTCACGGCGTTTGCGAAAGATTCACCCCACCCAGCAGTCGCTCGGCTGACACGGTAGGCCGCGCGGGGCTACCCCGTGGTCTTCGCGGCCCCAAGCAACCGCGGAAAAGCGGGCAGGAACCCATGGCGTTACCCACGCTGCGGAATCGGCGACGGCCCTATTCCACGATCGTCCCAGGCTCGGCGCCACCCCTTGCTTATGCTGGCTTGATGGGTGCCGGGCGAGCAGGCTGTCGCTCCTTGGCCCGAGGGCGCCCTAAGGCGCCTGAGTGGATGATTGCTGTGCGGGCTCACTCTGGACGGGCGCCGGTGGCCTTCTCCGTCCCTTGGGGTGCGCCGGCTTGCCGCCGCCTGCCGTGCGGGGCACGTTTGTGAAAACGGGAACAAGCTGACGTACTCCTGAGGACCTGTTCACCCCCCCGACTGTTCCGGCATCCTCCGCTCCGGCGCAGGATGTCACGCTTTTCGTAACCGAAACCACGGCGGCTGACACTTGGGCAGTGTGTGTTTTGGGTGGCTATCGGTCGTCTCGGGAAAGGTGAAGCCCATGCGAGTGGAGAAGGAAGGGAGTCGTCGTCGCCCGAGTCGGAAGGCGTCATTCTCGATCGAGTCGCTGGAAGGGCGAGCGTTGCTGTCTCAAATGCCTCCGTACACGTCCATTTATCCGTCACCAGCACGCACGCCGCCAGCTCAGCCGAATCCTGTCGCGCCCGACCCGCCAAACGGTGCACCGGCCGGAGCACCGCCGACCAAGCCGGCGGGGCCCACTCACCACGTGCAGCCCAGCCCCACAGGCATCGTCACGAAAGCCCCCCAGTTCTACCAGTTCTATACCGGACCGCACCTGGCGGAATTGAATGCGGTGCGAGCGAGCGCTGAGCTGTCACCTGCCGGCGTGTTCACGTTCACCGGGACCAATCAAGGAAGGATCGACAAAGCGCCCGCCGTTTATGTCTGGGGGATCGATCGCAACGGAAACCTGCCGAGCGGCTCGTTCACGAACCGCCCGAACGTCAAGTTTGACGCGGTCGTTGTCGTTCGACTTAGCGCCTCGCTCGCGCCGACAGCCACGGTCGTGGACCTCTCGTCCGGCACCTCGAGCCCCTTGCCGTCGAGAGCGGTCACGATTCACGGGAAGACGATTTCGGTAACGGTTCCATCGAGCATGCTCCCGTCGACGGGACTTGCTCCGTCGCAGTACCGCTTCAACTACTCGCCCGAGGACGGCCGCCCACCGACCTCCTCCTCCGTGGCCAGTTTCGCGCCCGAGACGACGACCGTGCCGGTGGGCTCATCGCGTTGATGTGAGCCCGCTTGCCGCGGCCGGAGGGAACCAGACTTCGAACGAGGCGTCGCGCGACCTGCCGATCGGGGACCGCCTCCGCCCGCCAAACATCAAAGGGCGGCAAGCGGTCGTCCGTGCGGCGACCCAGCCTCATTGACGCAGACAAGTGGTTCCCGGACCGACCCGGCCGTAATCGACTTCCGGCGCGGGGTCAATGCGATCCGTCGATCGACTTCTCCTTCGCGAGTTCATCCGCCTGCGCCTTAAGGTCGTGGTACTTCTTGATAAGTTTGTCCTTGGCGAGCTTCACGGTGTTCGAGGACTCCGTGCCAAGCTTCTCCAAATGGTCCTTCGTCTGCTTCAGATCGGCCTCGAGGTGGGCCGAGAGCTTCTCGCGGTTCTTGCTCCACTCGGCCTTGAGCTTCTCCATCTTGGGGGCGAGCTTGGCCTTGGCCTCGGCGGAGGCGTTCGCGGACTGCTCCTTGAGGTGCGCGAACTCCTCGCGCGCGCCCGTCATGTTCGACGAGAAGGCCGCGCCGACCTTCTCGCGGGTGGCGTTCCATTCTGCGCGGAGCTTCTCCAGTTCGGCGGCCGTCTGTTCGTGCGCTGACCCCTTCGCCTTGGCGGCCTTTGCCTCGAGCGCTTTGATCTCTTCGCCGACCGAATGCATGTGGGTGTCGAGACTCGCGGTGAGCTTCTCGCGAGCAGCCGCCCATTTCTTACCGAGGGCTTCCATCTCCTGGGCCATTTTCTCGCGGGCGGGACCGGTGGCCTTGGTGGTCTCGGACCGGAGCTTGCTGTATTCATCGCCGGCCGCCTTGGCGGTCGACTCCATGCTCGCGATGATCTTGTCTCGGTACTCCCGTGCGCGTTCCGCGAAGGTCTTCTCAGGCGCCTGCTGGGCGAAGACCGGGGCGGAACTCCCGAACGCGGCGAGCGACAGGGCGAGCGCTACGAACGACTTAGCAAACCGCAAAAACGGGCGTAACGGCGTAATCTCGGTCGACATCGAATCGCTCCAGGCAATGCTTTCGGCCCGAGAGCACCGGGAACACACGGCCCGGGGCACGAGCTTTCAGGTGCCAGCGTCCCGTGCCAAACACGACTCGGGCAGGTGAGCACGGCCCATACTAACCGGCTCCGACGAAGAACCCCAAGGATTCTTCTTCGGCGCGGAACCTGGTTCCCTCTCCGTCTGCGAGGAAAGGGATAGGGTGATCCGCAACGAGCCATAATAGCAAAATGCGATTGCGTGTTTTCCAGACCCAATCATGATCCCGCTCCGACGCCCGCGTGATCGGACGCAATGTCGAGCCAGTCCCAGGTCCACGGTCGATTTTGCAATCGGCCTGGCCGGACCGACCCGTTGATTGCCACTCGGTGCCGGTCGGGATAGTGTGGGACGCGGCGTCGCCAGTCATTCGTCAACCCGATCCGGCACCTTCCTACCCATGAAGACGTCTTTCGCCGCGGTTCTTGCCGCGCTCCTGACCGTGCCGTGCTCCTGCGGGGGGGAAACGCTCAGGGTACCGGTGACGCGCGACCTCTGGGTCTCGAACGTCGGCTCCGAAGCGGACGGCAGTAACGGCGGTGCCCCGCGCTTGAAACTGAAATCGATCCAGGAAATGTCTCTCGTGGACATCGACTCGACGCCGCTCCGGGGCCGGGTCGTGAAGGCGGCCGCACTCCACGTGCGGTCAACGGGCGAGCCCCGGCTGCGCAGGGTTACGGTCGGCAGCGTGGGTGCCGAGTGGGTCGAGGGGACCGGGAGCGGGTACCAGCCGCAGCCAGGGAGCTCGAGCTTCAACAACCGGCAGAACCCCGACATTCCCTGGGCCGAACCGGGGAGCGACCTGTGCAGCGTGATCCTGGGCGCAGGGGGCACGCTCTGGCGGATGGCCGACGCCACGGAACCGGACCGCCAGGGGTGGCAGCAGGTCCCGGTCGCGCCCGAAGTCGTCGCGGCGCGGGTTGCAGGCGTTGGCCACGGGTTCCTTTTGTTTGACGACACGGGCACGGAGTGGACCCGCGCCGGCGACAGGTTCACCGTCCACCACATGCCCAACCGCTTCGTCTATAGCCGCGAGCAGAACGCCGCGAGTGCGCCCTATTTTACTGTCGAGCTTGGCGCAGAGGACCGCACCGGGCCGGACGCGCCCACAGGCCTGACGGCCGAGCCGGCCGACCTGCCGGCCGGAGAGGCGTGGCTGTCGTGGACCACCCCGGCCGATCGGGGAGAAGGGGGGACGATCGGCTTCTTCGTGGTGCTCGACGGCAAGGACCTGCCGCGATACGCCGTTCCGCTGGCGGGAAGACCGGGCGAGGTGGTCCGCATGCACCTGCGCGATCAGCGGTTGGCCGCGGGTGCGCAGGTCGAGCTGTCGGTCCGGGCCGTCGACCGGGCTGGGAATATGGGTGTGGCCGCGGTGACGACGGTGCGGGTTTCTGACCGGGCGCCGCGGGCGCTTCCGGGAGAGCCCGTTCGACCATTCTCGTCGGCGGGCCCGCTCCCGAAACTCGCTGGCGCGGACGTGGCCGTGATTGACGAGCTCGACAAGGTCCAGCCCCTTTCGGGCACGTTCATTCCGCCGCGCCCCGCGAGCTATCTGGGCGCGAACCACCTGTGGGACGCCTCGGCCCGGCGCATCCGTCTGCACGCAGCGCGCAACGAGTTCGTCGGGTTTCAGGTCTTGATCCGGGGCGGCGCCACGGAGGTCCGTCCTGCCTTGGCGTTCCCCTCCGCGCCGAGAGTGGCGGTCGAATTCGGGCGCTACTGGCCCGTGGCCACCAAGCGGGGCGCGTTGCCGGATCCGATCGTGCCGCTGAGCGTGCCCCGTGGGAAAGACGAGACGGGATCTCAGAGTCTCTACGGCGAGGTGTATGTTCCACACGATGCCCCGGCCGGGGCGCACCGCGGGCGTTTGACGCTGCGCGCGGGAACGGCGTCGCTCGAGCTGGAGGTCGCGCTCGAAGTCTGGGACTTCACGCTCCCCGACGTGCTCAGCTTCCTTCCCGAGATGAACTGCTACGACCTTCCCGCCAACGAGCGCGACTACTACCGACTGGCCCACGTGCACCGGACCTTCCTCAACCGCGTGCCGTACCACCACAGCGGGGCCGTGTCGGCAGGGTGTGCGCCTGGGGTTGCAGGCGCCTCGTTCGATTTCTCCGAGTGGGACCGCCGTTTCGGGCCCTACTTCGACGGTTCGGCCTTCGCCGACCTGCCGCGCAAGGGCGTGCCGATCGACGGGTTCTACCTCCCCTTGTTCGAGAACTGGCCCAGCCCCATGGAGCCGAACTACAACGGCGACTACTGGGCCGATCGCGCGTTCCCCGAGCGTTACCGCGCGGCGTTCGTCGACGCCGCGGGGCAGTTCGCAGCGCATTTTCACCAGAAGGGGTGGAACGACACGCTGTTCCAGTGCTACTTCAACGGCAAGCACAACTTCAAGGAGCGCGGCTGGCTGCGCGGCACCTGCCCGTGGCTGCTCGACGAACCGGCCAACTTTCAGGACTTCTGGGCGCTCCGCTATTTCGGCCAAGCGTTTCACGAGGGTGTCAAACAGGCCGGCGGCCGAGCGAAACTCGTCTTCCGGGCCGACATCTCCCGCCCCCAGTGGCAGCGCGACGCACTCGACGGCCTGCTCGACTACAACGTGGTGGGCGGGGCCTTCCGGCGTTATCGCCGCCTCGTGCTTGACCGCAAGTCAGCGCAGGGCCAAGTGGTGATCGAGTACGGCTCCGCCAACGGGGTCGAGGACTCGAACGTCCAGCCCGCCGCCTGGGCACTCGATGCCTGGGCCCTCGGGGCCGACGGCGTGCTCCCCTGGCAGACCGTCGGTGATGCCGACTCCTGGCGACAGGGAGACGCGCTGTCTCTCTTCTACCCTGGCCGCGACGGCGGAGCCCCCCTGCCCTCGATCCGTTTAAAGTCGTTCCGCCGCGGGCAACAGGACGTGGAGTACCTCACCCTGCTCGCGCAGGTCCAGCAAGCCCCGCGCTGGGCCGTCGCCGACGGCGTTCGCAGCGCCCTTCGCCTCGTGGGCGAACGGAGCGGCACGGGAGCGGCCGGCGAGGATGCCGGCGTGATCCGGTTCGACGCCTTGCGGCCGGAGGACTTGTGGGCGTTGCGTATCCGAGTGGGACAGGCCCTCTCGAAGGCCCGGCCACGACCGCAGCGCCGGCTTGTCGAGCTGCGCACCCCGCGCAGCGATACGGCCAGCATACCCCTCGGCCGCTGACGGTGCGGGAACGTCGCCTCTCCGTTTGGTGAAAGCCTTTCGACCGGCCCGAATGCCCGCCGAGCACCGGTCCTTCGCGCCCTGTCGTCACTACAATCCGACCAGCCCGTACAAGCTGTCGCGCGCGACCCCAGAACGCGACTCGTGTTCTTTTTTCGTGTTTACCCGTTTTAACCATCTGGTAATTTAGGGTAGATTGTCGTCCTAGAATAACCCTTCGTCTCAATGGCAGCGCGGCGGCCTTCGGGGGGCGTGCGCGGTGCCATTGGGTCTTGAATTCGCCGGTTGACGCACCAAAGTTCTCCTGGTTCGAGCGAACCGGCGTTCTGCCGCGCGGACACGGGTGTCGAGAGACTGCACCCGAGGTCGAGGGCGATCTCGGGCAACCTGGCGATGATCAGCCGGCCCGCTATTAACCCGAGCAAACACCCATGAGCCGAGACATCCGGGCCGCCGGCCCTGCCTCGAAGGACCCGAAACCCGGGCTTGCGCAGTCGTCGGCCACGTATCAGTTCGTCGGGTTCCGGCTCGGCGGCGAAGATTACGCGATCGCCATCACGAAGATCCAGGAGATCATCGCGATGAAGCCGATCACGCGAATCCCGCAGGTACCCGGCTTCATCGAGGGGTTGATCAACCTCCGAGGCTCGGTGATCCCGGTCGTCAACCTGCGGACCCTCTTCGGCTTGCCCCACCGCGAGCTCGACGACGAGACCCGGACGATCATCGTCAACGTCGGTGACCGCACGATCGGCTACATCGTCGACGAGGTGACCCAGGTCATGCGCATTGCCGGCGATCAGATCCAGGCCCCTCCCGTGTCGATCACGGCCGTGTCCAAGCAGCATATCGCCGGCCTCGCCCAGCTCGAAGACCGGCTGCTCGTCATTCTCGAAATCGAGCGACTGCTCAAGCCGGAGGAGCTGGAGCTCACCTCGGGCTAGCCCACACCGCACCGAGCACGTGCGACGGCGTGGAAGTGCCACGCCGCGACCAAATTACTCGTCCCCGTCGGCCCTTGTACAGACATCGAAGACTGCTCCGTTTGAGGGGAGTGACGCAACGATGAAATTTGGGAAGAAGCGCAAGGCTTCGTCGAGGTTTCTCGAGGGTCAGGGCCTCGCAACGAGCGCCGTCGTCGACGCCGAGCGGCCGCGGAACGACGCGGCTGGAAACGGGGGCTCGAACGGCCAAACGGAAATTTCCGACAGCCGCGCGCTGATCGACACGGTCAATGCATTGATCCAGTCGCACTCGATCGAGGAAGTCGTCCGGGCGACTCTCGACACGATCCGCCGCGCGTTCGGCTGGGCGTATGCGTCGTACTGGACGATCGACCCGGTACAAAACGCGCTCACGTTCTCGCTCGAGTCGGGCACGGTCGGCGCAGAGTTCGAGCGTCTGACACGCTCGTCGCGGTTCAAGGAAGGCGAGGGCCTGAACGGCCAGGCCTGGCGCCGGCGCGACGTCGTGTTCGTCGAGAACCTGGCCGACCTGCGCGACTGCTCGCGTGCACCCATCGCGCTCCGCGAGGGGATTCGCTCGGGGGTCTGCGTGCCGCTCACGCGCGACGACCGCGTGACCGGCACGATGGATTTCTTCGCCAAGAGCAGCGTCGAGATGCCCGAGGCCCGGCTCGACGCGCTCCGTGCACTCGGCCGGGTGGCTTCCGACAAGATCGCGCAGCTCGCGCGCCAGGGCGAGCAGTACCGCATCATGCGCATGATCGAAAACGCGCCCTTGAACATGATGTACTGCGACCTCGATTTCAAGATCCAGTACGTGAACCCGGCCTCGACGAAGACGCTCAAGCGGCTCGAGCAGTTCCTCCCGATCAAGGCCGACGACATGGTCGGCAAGTCGATCGACATCTTTCACAAGAACCCCGAGCACCAGCGCCGGCTGCTGGCCGACCCGCGGAATCTCCCTCACGAGGCCGTCATCCGTCTAGGCCCGGAGTCGCTCAACCTGCTCGTGACCGCGATCCTCGACCAGAACGGGAACTACGTCGGCCCGATGCTCACGTGGGAGGTCGTCACCGAGCAGGTCGCCGCGAAACAGCGCGAGGCCGAGACGGCGGCCGACACGAACGCGATCAATCAGCTCCTGCTCGCACTCGGCCAGACGCGGTCGAAGTCCGAAGTATCAGCAGCCGCGCTCGGGACGATCCGCGAGGCCTTCGGCTGGCCGTATGCCACCTATTTCGAGGTCGACAAGGAGGAGCACGCGCTGAAATTCGTCCTCGACTCGGGCACGGCCGCCGAGGAGTTTCGCCGCGCGTGCCGCGACGGCAAGTTCCGCGAGGGGGAAGGCCTGAACGGTCAGGCGTGGCGGGCGCGCGACACTGTGGTCGCCACCGACCTGAGCGAGGTGCGCGGCTGCTCCCGGGCCGCGGCGGGAGCGCGGAACGGACTGGTCTCCGGCGTGTCGATCCCCGTCTTCCTCAATGGCTCGGTCGTGGGCACGCTCGACTTCTTCGGCAGCCAGAAAATCAGGCCCTCCGACAACCGGGTCGACACCCTCAAGAACGCCGGCCGGCTCGTGACGACGGCCCTCGAACGCGCGGATCAGCAAGCGCTGATCGACGCCGCGAAGAAAGACCTCGAGGCCAAGGTCACCGCCTTGATGCAGGTGACGCTGGTCGCCGCGGGGGGCGACCTGACCGTTGCCGTGCCGAGCCTCGGCAGCGACGACTTGGGCAAGCTCGGCGGCGCGCTCGCCAAGATGATCGCCAGCCTGAAGGACATCATCGGCCAGGTGATCGAGTCGGCCAGCCAGTTCGCCGAGGGCTCGCGTGTCGTCGCCGAGAGCGCGAGCTACCTGAGCGAGTCGTCGCAGAACCAGGCGGCGACGGTCGAGGAGATGTCGGCCTCGATCGACCACCTCAGCAAGGCGATCCTGGAGATCAACCAGAACTCGTCGTCGGCCCGCGAGTTGGCGGAGAGCACCTCGCTGCTCGCCAAGCAAGGGGGCGAGTCGGTCGACCAGGCGATCGAGGCGATGGTGCTGATCAAGAAGTCGAGCGAGCAGGTCAGCGACATCATCCAGGTGATCAGCGAGATCGCCAGCCAGACGAACCTGCTCGCCCTTAACGCGGCGATCGAGGCTGCGCGGGCGGGCGAGCACGGGCTCGGGTTCGCGGTCGTGGCCGACGAGGTGCGGAAGCTCGCCGAGCGCTCGCGCAACGCGGCGAAGGAGATCACGGCCCTGATCAAGGAGTCCACGCGCCGCGTCGCCGACGGCGCCCAGCTCTCGGAAAAAGCCGGTCAGTCGCTGGCCAAGATCGTCCACGGCGTCGACGAGACCGCCGCAAGCATCGCCAAGATCGCCCGGGCGACGCAGGAGCAATCCGAGTCGGCCTCGGAGGTGAGCAAGGCCATTCAGGACGTATCGAGCATCACCGAGACCTCGGCGTCCAGCTCCGAGGAGCTTTCCGCGAGCGCGGAGGAGCTAGGCGCGCAGGCGGCGGCGCTCAAGAATGTGATCTCTGGATTCAAAGTTTAGAGCGCCTCACCCATGGGTTGCCAACAACATCCCCGGACCCCCCCCCGCCGGCGCCCCGTTGTTACGGGGGTTTTTTATTTTCGGCACCCCCAATAACGACGGGGGGGCCGCCGGGGCTCGAATGAC
>JARLIH010000495.1 GCA_031291845.1 Isosphaeraceae bacterium
AGTGTGAAGGTTGAGGAAGCGTCTCAAGCCGTCGGTGCGGGTGAGCGACCGCTCCCGCACCGGCACGCGGGCCGTCGTACCAACGCTCAATCCCCTGACTCTCTCCGAAGGACGCCTCCATGGCCCGGATCTGCTTGATCAACCCGCGTTTCGAGACCTCGTTCTGGGGCCTAAATCACGGTATGCCCCTGCTGGGCAAGAAATCGAACATGCCCGTCCTCGCGCTGCCGGTGCTGGCGGGACTGACACCGCCCGAGCACGAGGTGGTGCTGATCGACGAGAATGTCGAGCCGATCGACTTCGACGTCCTCGAGTCGTTCGACATCGTCGGCTTGACCGGCATGACCGTCCAGCGCGATCGGATGCGCGAGATCCTCGAGGAGTTACGGGCCCGGGGAATCTTCGTCGTCATCGGCGGGCCTTGGGTCAGCGTCGTCGAGGACTGGTTCGCGGACCTGGTGGATGTCACGTTCGTCGGCGAGGCGGAGGACACCTGGCCGCGGTTCCTTGAGGAATGGGCGCGGGGCGAGCATCAAACCCGGTACGAGCAGGCCGAGAAGACCGACATGACCAAGGTTCCGCTCCCGCGGTACGACCTGGTCAAGTTCCACGACTATGCGATGGGTTGCGTTCAAACCTCGCGCGGATGCCCGTTCCAGTGCGAGTTCTGCGACATCATCGTCATTTTTGGCCGCAAGCCGCGGATCAAGACGCCCGAGCAGGTCGTCGCCGAGATCGATGCCCAGCGCAGGCTTGGGTGCCGCGTTGTCTTCCTGGTCGACGACAACTTCATCGGTAACAAGAAGGCGGCGAAGCAAATCCTCCGCGCGATCATCGACTGGCAGCGCAAGCACGGCTACCCGCTCGCCTTTTTCACGGAGGCGTCACTCGACCTCGCCGAAGATGATGAGCTGCTCCAGCTCATGGTCGAGGCGAACCTCATCGCCGTCTTCATCGGCATCGAAAGCCCTGACGAAGACGCGCTGCGCGAGACGAAGAAATACCAGAACGTGCGCGGAAGCATGATCGACCGGGTCAAGAAGGTTCAGGACGTGGGCCTGGAAGTCTACGCCGGCATGATCGTGGGTTTCGATCACGATGACACGTCCGTTTTCGACCGGCAGTACGAGTTCCTGCAACGAACTCGGGTGGTGGGGGCGATGGCCGGCATGCTGTCGGCAATTCCCAAGACGCCGCTCTATGAGCGACTCGAGGCCGAGGGGCGGCTCGACAATGCGGCGGCCGACGACCCGAACATCGCGACGAATGTCATTCCGTTGCGGATGACCGTCACCGAGATGCGCGACGGCTGGCTCGACCTGATGGATCGGCTCTATGACGCGGACCATTTCTTCGAGCGGTTCGATGCGCTTTTTATCGAGGGCAAGCTCCCTCTCGCGAGCGCGAAGATGGAGTGGCTCCGCCGGCACCGCCCGCTCGCTTACCTGAAGAACCAGACGCTAACGATCCTCGGCGGCTTGGTGATGCTTGCCCGGATCTGGTCTGACCCGCGCACCCGGCCCTATCGTCCGGTTTATGCGAAGTACGTCCGCAAGCTCCTGCTCGCCCGTCGCCCGCCACGGTACCTGTTCCAGCTCGCGTTCAAGTGCATTATGCACACCCATTTCGCGATCATGACCCGTCAGATGGTCCGGGGCGAGAGCCGGCTGGTCAACACGTAAGCGGTTCTGCGGTTGGGGTTCAGACCCGAAGAAAAATTCGGTTCCGGTACAGGTAGAGCAGAAACAGCCACTCGGCGGCCAGGATACCCGCGGCCATCAGAACGCTCTGGAAGTCGGCCGACACGTGCTCGCCCGCAAGCCGGTAGAGGCCGCCCAGGAAGAACTGTGCCATCTTCCGGAAGTCGACGAACCGGGGAACGACGTAGATCGTGATCGCGTTGGCCCCGATCACGACGAAGAAGAATGCCCAGCGCCGCCACCGGAGCACGTCGATCACGGCGTAGAATGCGGCCAGGAGCAAGAGGCTGAAGCCGCCCGCAACCAGGACGAACGAGCTGGTCCAGAGGATCTTGATCACCGGGAAGCGCTCGCCCCAGACGGCCCCGAGGCCCAGCGCAAGCAACCCGGCCCCGGCTAAGCCCGCGACCTTCGTCCAGGGCTGTCGGTCCGAACGGAGCCAGCGGCCCGCCAGCACGCCCAGCAGTGCGGTCACGACCGCGGGGACCGTCGAGAGCAGCCCTTCGTTGTCACCATGTCCGTAGTATGCTTTCATGATCTTGCCCGGAAGGTAATGGCGATCGACCCACCCCACGAGGTTCCCTGCGGGCGTGTAGTCGCCGGGCATGCCCCCCGGGGCGGCAACCTGGTCGAGCACGACCCAGTACCCGAGCAAGAGTGCCGACGCGATGAGCACCAGCGTCCGCGTCGATGCGTTCAGGCTGATCACTGCCGCAATCCCATAACAGATCGCAATCCTCTGGAGCACGCCAGCGACTCGGAGGTTACTCCACTCGAGCTGAAGCGCGCCGTTGCAAATCAAGCCCAAGGCGAAGAGTAGCGCCGTACGGCGCGCGATTCGGCCATACACCGCGCCCCGGCTCTGCGCTTGATACTTTGCTAGTGAAAACGGCAGCACCGTTCCGACCAGGAAAAGGAACAGCGGGAAGATCAGGTCGTAGAACCGGAACCCTTGCCACTCGGCGTGGTGAAATTGCTGGCCGACCGCGCGTCCGGCACCGGAACGAGACCACGCGGCCAAGGCGCGGGCGAGCTGGTCGCCGCCGACGATCCAGAACATGTCGAAGCCGCGTAGGGCGTCAATCGAGAGGAGACGGTCGCCCTTCTGGGCTGTGCGGTCGGCTTCGTTCATCATCGGGTCCAGGGTTGTCGCGCTGTGTTCGATCGTCCGGTTCGGCCCATCTTGGTCGATACCCGTCAGACCGAGTGCGCTCGATTATCGGAACGGGTTCCGGTCGCGGCAACGGGTGTTGCGTCATTTACCGCAGAGGGCCGCGGCTCGAGCGCGCTCGACGCTCGCGACGGCCGAGAAGCGCTCGGCGTGGATGCCGCAGGTCATATTGACGGGCGGGAAGCCGTGGGTGACGATGTCCGCACGGCCGGGTCGGAAGCCGATTCCTGCGCCGGTTCGACCTCTTCCTGGATGAATCCGGACCGCCGCGCCTGTACCGGGAGGAGCACGAATGCCCGAACCACTCGCCGACTGGCCAAGGCCCTATTACGAAGGTCCCGCTGGGAAACCCTTTCTCTTTTATGTCGTGTACGGGTCGTTCAGCCATGCCGCCGCCCTCGATGCCGAGCATTACCGGTCGAACGGTGTCTATCCCGGTCTCACCCTCGCTCACTACGGTCAAGAGCACCACGCCGAGGTTCTCGACGGTTTCCGGGAGGGCTATCCCTGGGACGATTTGCTGCGCCGTGACCCTGCGCTTGCGCACCGGACCCGAGAGGCGGAGGAGTGCCTGATCCTCCAAGGGGAATTGGACGACCAGGCCGACCTCAACTACCTGCGCGACACGGTGGGACTGCTGGCGTTCCTGCTCGACCACGGTGGCGTCGTTGTCTTCGACCCCCAGATCTTCCGCTGGTGGGGAGCCGACGCCTGGCGGCAACATGTTTTTGAACCCGCGGCAGCGATCCCGGGGCGGCACGTCGTCATTCTCAACTCCGAAGAGGAAGCCGACGCCGCCGGTCCGTCGACGTGGTTCCACACCCGAGGGATGCGGAAGTTCGGTCGTCCCGATGTCTCGGTGCACAACGTCCCGGCGCAGTACCAGGAGGCCATCGTCGACCTCTGCGACCGTTTCATCACGCTCCAAGCGTTTGGAGGCAACGTCCCCGAAGGGCAGGAGATCCAGATGAATCACCTTCCGGCGGGATTGGTCTGCCGCCACGAGGGGGACGTGGACGATCCGGATTTTAACAATTCACACATCGAAATCGCGGGTGCGCTCCGAGGCTGACTCGAAACAGGACTGACGCGCCATCGAGACGTCACTCGCGTCGCACGAGCTCCGACGCGGCTTCCGGTAGCCAGCCACTCCCCCAGACGTGCTTGCGCTGGGGACCGTCGGCATAGACGTGGGGGATCCGAAGGTCGACGAGGACGTCGTGGATCATTTCGTGCTGGTCCCGGAAGTTGCCATAGCCCAGCAGGATCAAGCGTTGCCGATCGCGAAGCTCGGAAGCGCGACACTCCGCCAGTTTCGTGATTTGGTGCGCCGCGAAGTTCTCGCGAGTGCCAAAGATCGGGCCCGAGCCGTAGGGCCCTGGCTTATCCATCATGAGTGGGGCGTCCCAGGCGGCCGCCTTGCCGAAGAAGTCGGGATGGCGCATGAGGAGACTCCACGCCCCGCAGCCGGACTTGCTGAAACCGAGGAGAAGGCGACCCCCCGGGTCCGCGCGGGTGGGATAGCGGCCATCGACGAGAGGGACGACAACGTTCAGCAGGTACGCCTCCTGCCGGATCAACGGATCGGTTGGATGGTCGGCGTACCACGGGAGCTTCGCAAACGTTGGAGCGACGAAGATCGCCTGGAGCGTGTTGGCCAGGTCGTGGCCCTTCGCTTCGCGCAGACCGTCGCCGTACCGGTGCTCGTTGCCGGCTTCGACGGGTAAGACGTACACGACGGGATAGCGCGTTTCCTTTGCGCGCGGGTCGGGAAGCAAGACCCGGACCTCCGTCGTCCCGGCCTGGTAGGGAGACGTGATCGTGTGCGTCAGAATGCCGTCCTCGTCGCGCCGCGGCTCGGAGATGGTGACCGGGCGCTCGTTCCCTTGCCGCGCCAGGAAGGTGACGGGCAAGAGGGGGCAACCCGCCTTGGGTTCCACCAGGCTGTACGCTTCGGCGAACTTCGCGCCACACTCAGCGCCGCGTCGCAGGTGCATCCGTTCGTGGCTCGTCCAGATCGATTCGGGCCCCTGGCTCTTGTGCTGATCGAGGGCCCGTTTCTTGAGCTCGCGTACCGGGGCAATGTCGAGGTAAAGCTCGGGCCGGAAGGCGATCGTTTGCTGGTCGGTCATGACCTCGAAGAAGTAGAGGTTCCAGCCCCCCGATCGTTTGTAGCACTGCCAGACCACCGAGCTGACGGCGTGGTGGTTCGGGTGGGTGTCGAGCGGCCAGTGCGTCACCACGACGTCAGGTTTCACGTCCTCAAGCCACGCGGCCACCGTCTTCACGGTCTCCGCGTCGGCCGTGAGCGACTCGTGGGCGTAGGGGAAGAACTTGGGCGTCGCTTTCAGCACCACACACGCGGCCCTTGCCTCGTCCTGACGTACGTCGGCCTCCGGGCGACGGAAAAAGCGCCGGTCGCCGCGAAACGACGTTCCGTACGCGACCAGAACCTCATGCCCCTCGCGCGTAAGGGTCGCGATCAGTCCGCCTGCTCCCGATTCGGGGTCATCGGGATGGCCGCCGAAGACGACGACCTTGATCGGCCTATCGTTCTGCGCGACCGCCGGAGCGGGTGCCGAAAACGCCAAGCACACCGACAAGACGACGAAGGCTACTCGCGCGGCAAACGTCCCCATGCCCGATCCTCGCTACGGTGTTCGATCGGGATCTGTGCTCTGTCACAAATCCGACGCCCCGGCTGTCTCAACGTTTGGAAGAACGACATCAACCTGGAGCGAACCATGATCCCAACCATGGAAGAGAACTGCCAGAAGGTAGACCTGATCGTTGTCGGTGGCGGCCTCGCGGGGCTGACAGCCGCCGCGCTCGTGGCACGGGAGGGACGGTCCGTCGTCTTGGTCGAACGGTCGAGCCGGCTGGGGGGCCGCGCGATGACCCAGGAGAGCCAGGGCGTTCATTTCAACCTCGGGCCACACGCCCTGTACTGTGCGGGGCACGCGTTCCGGCTGCTGACGGCACTGCAAGTCCCGTTCGCGGGACGTATTCCGGCCGCTGGTCGCGCGTTGCTGCTGGGTCGAACCGCGACTTACACGCTGCCGCACGGGCTCGTGTCGCTCCTGACGTCGCGGCTGCTGACGTTGCGCGAGAAGTGGCGGCTGTCCCGTATCTTGAGCGAATTGCCTCATCTCGACGCACGCCTGTTCGACGACATGCCGCTCGGCGTTTGGATCGAAAACAACGCGGGCACGGGTCACCTGGCCGATCAGCTCGGAACGCTCTTTCGGTTGAGTACCTTCGCGAACGCTCCAGAACAGACCTCGGCCGGCGCCGCGCTCGACCAGCTCAAGTTAGCGCTGGCCGGCAACGTCTGGTATCTCGACGGGGGCTGGCAGACGCTCGTCGACGGCCTGCGCGAGCGGGCGATCGCGAGCGGCGCGGATGTACGAACTTCGGAGCGTGCCGAGTCGGTTCGCGACGACGCCGACGGCGTGATCGTGCGGCTCGCCGGCGGCGCGATCCTTCACGGACGTGCGCTCGTGCTCGCGATCCCTCCCAAGTCGGCCTGCGAGCTGCTGGATGAGCCGCCGCTGGCTCGCTGGCACGACAGTTCGGTCCCGGTCCGCGCGGCGTGTCTCGACGTCGCGCTCGACCGGCTGCCCCGACCCGAGCGCCGATTTGCGCTGGGGCTGGAGGATCCGACGTACTATTCGGTCCACTCCGCGACGGCACGCCTGGCGCCCGACGGGGTCGCCGTGCTGCACGTCATGAAGTATCTTGGGTGCGCGGTGGAGGAACCGGCTGGGGTGGTCGAGCGCGAACTCGAAGCCGTGCTGGACCGGCTCCAGCCGGGATGGGGTGACCGCGTGATCGAGCGTCGCTTCTTGCCCGGCATGACGGTCGCCCACG
The DNA here is from genome assembly GCA_031291845.1 of Isosphaeraceae bacterium. Classification (GTDB taxonomy): domain Bacteria; phylum Planctomycetota; class Planctomycetia; order Isosphaerales; family Isosphaeraceae; genus DAIDJG01. Next base: position 6,742 of record JARLIH010000495.1, read on the forward strand.
CGTTGCCGAGCGTGGCGGACAGGGGTCTCGCCGGACGCCCCGGCGTGGCGATCCCGGGTCGTCCGTGCGTGTTTCTGGCCGGCGACTGGGTCGGCGACCGTGGGATGCTGGCCGATGCTTCCGCCGCCAGCGCCGAGGAGGCCGCCCGGAGCGTGCTCGACGGCCTCGAACACGTTTCTTCAAGTGGTGACCGGAGCGTCGCGCATGCCGGAGCCTGACGCTGTGTTCGAGGAACACCGCCCTGCCCTGGCGCGGCTGGCCTACCGGATGCTCGGGTCGTTGGCCGACGCCGACGACGTGGTCCAGGACGCCTACCTCCGCTGGACGCGCGCGAACCGTGCGCCGGTGGAGGCGCCCCGCGCTTACCTGTTTTCGGTCGTCACGAACCTTTGCATCGATCGCCGCCAGGCGATCGATGCGCGCAAGGAGGCGTACGTCGGACCTTGGCTTCCGGAGCCCGTCGTCGAGACCGACCCGAGCCGTGGGATTGAGGCGGCGGAATCGGTCTCGCTGGCGCTTTTGGTCGTGCTCGAAGCACTGACACCGCTGGAGCGGGCGGCGTTTCTGCTGAAGCGCGTCTTCAACTACGATTACGCGGAGATCGCCGCGATGCTGGGCAAGGCGGAGCCCGCGTGCCGCCAGCTTGTGAGCCGCGCCGAGCGGCAGGTCCACGAGCGCCGCCCGCGGTTCGAGGCCGACCCCGTCGAGGCCGAACGGCTCACGGGGGCGTTCCTCAACGCGTGCGCGACCGGCGACCTGGACGGGTTGCTCTCCGTCCTCGCGCCCGATGCGGTGTTCGTCAGCGACGGCGGGGGCAAGGCAACGGCCGCCCTTGTGCCGATTCGAGGTGCCGATCGCGTGGCTCGCCTCTTCCTCGGTTTGACACGAAAGGCCCCGGCGGGGACGGAGTACCGGCGAGTCTGGGTGAACGGCCGGCCGGGGCTAATCGCGGTTTACCAGGGACAGGTCGCCAACGTGCTGACTTTCGATGTCGCCGACGAGCGCATAGTCGCCTGCTACAT
>JARLIH010000496.1 GCA_031291845.1 Isosphaeraceae bacterium
GGCCGGGTGCTCGTGATCGGGGGCAGCGGACCCGACGGCAAGGCGCTCGCCTCGGCCGAGCTGTACGACCCACAGAGCGGCACCTTTAGCGCAACTGGCAGCATGGCGGTGGCGCGCACGAGCCACACCGCAACGATGCTGCCCGACGGCCGGGTGCTCGTGATCGGGGGCAGCGGACCCGACGGCAAGGCGCTCGCCTCGGCCGAGTCCTATAAGTAGTCCGGCGCACCCCAACTCGGCGGGAGGCTGGCGGTCGCGCTGAGCGCCATCCCGGCTCCGCGCCGTGAGCCGCATTGCGTTTTCCGCTCCTGCCGGGCGCCCCACGCGGGGCCGGTACGCTGGCGCAGACCAGCCCGAACCGGTGACTCTTGCGTGAATCGCGCGACCGTCGGGAGGACTCCGGGCGGTACGCTCAGAACCCGACCGTCTGAGTCGCGAGGGACTTCAGCCCGCCGCCGCTTAGGTAGAACGCTGTCCCGCCGAAGATAGCGGCAGGGGCGGGCCCGCGAAGGCCGAGGTCCAGGAACACGAGATCACGGGGCGCCTTCGCGATCAGCACAAGCTGGTCAGTGTCGGCTGCGATCCCGGAAGGATCGGCCAACGCGAGGAGTGCCTGCGTGGCCGACTCGGGCACGTACGTGAGCGCTGGCCCGGATCCGTCAGGCCACCAAACCCACGTGTCGGCCAACCCCAGGTCCACTCGATAGGGCGCCCCGGTCATGCAATCGAGCCCGGCGAACGAGAGTTTGTAGCCACCGTACGACCCCCTTTCCGCGTGCAGGAAGCCACACGCTCCCTGCAACATGACGGGAGTTCCAGGGTCGCTGGTTGCCTGGGTGGAGACGACATGCCAGGTCCCGTCGCGAAGGACGGCCAGGCCGGCATGGTCGGGCACAGACTGGTCCATCCTTCCGCCACCCGACTCGACGTGTCCAGCCACGTAGGTGGCAACCAGGGCCCCATCGAGCGTGCCGACCTCGGCCCCGAAGAAGGCGGGAGCAGCGACGATCGGCCCGGTGTCGGCGACGCGGCCATCGGAGAGTCCGATCTCGAGCACATGCCCATCGCGGGTGACGACGACAGCGGTCGCCCCGACGAGCTGGATCGAGAGCGCTGGGACCGGGAGGGACACGACGCGCGCCGCGCCGTCGCGTGGCTCCAGCCGCACTGAATAGCCGAACGCGTCCTCGGCCATCGGCGGCGCTTCGAGGAGCGCGCGCCCCGCGTCGTCGGCCGCAACGCCGCGCACGATTGGCTGCGTCCAGTCGAAGGGGACGCCGGAGGTCTGCACGACCGGCGGGACCGCGACGTGGATCCCCGCGAGCGGCGACGCAGGGACTGACGTGGCTCGATACGTGATGGTCCGCGTCCAGACGACCTTGTCGCCGAACGTGCTCTGGATCGTCTGACTCCAGCCGGTCAGGCGACCATCTCGACCGACCGTGGCCTGCGTGGCGCTGATGGAGATGCCCGGATCCGACGGATGGCGCGTCGCCCGGAGCATGAGGTTGGCGCCTCCGTCCGCCCGGACCACACGCGCGGAGATCCGATAGTCGGTAACCGGCAAGACGCCGACCCACGTCGGATCGGCGCGGGCAAGCTCGTCGTCGAGCCACCCGTCCTGGCCCGTGAGACCGTATCGCAGATGCGACCCCGGGTCTGACTGATCGCTCGGACCGGACCGGAAGAGTGAACGCGAGCCGACCCGCCACCATTCGCCCACGGCGATGTCGCCGCGGCATCCGGTGCCACAGCGTTGCTCGCTGCCGTGCGCATAGGTGCCAGCCTTCGTGACCGTGATCGTGGCCGCGTACCTGAACTCGCCGCCGCCGGCGGCGAGCTGCTTCGTCCGATCGTTCAGCGTCGCGTCTCCGGCGGCCTTCGTCGCCTGAGCGACACCTGTCGGGCTGAGGCTGACCAGGTCGAGGACTGGCTGCGTCGATGGCCCTGGAGTAGCAGGTGTGGCGGCCGCCCCCGGGACGGGTGACAACGCTGTCGGGGTCGCCGCCTGCCCAGCGGCCGGCTGCACGGGCGACGCCGGGCTCTCGTTCAGCGTGCTCGCTCCGCCACCGCACGCCACGACTGCGAACCCGACGATGAGAGCGGCGAGCGTGATGCCGGCGCTTCGACGGTCACCACGCGGGCGGGACGACCGTTGGCCGCGTGTACCGGCACCGAAGGCCCGAGCGCACTGCCGGATCGTCTCTCCGAAGGTGCCGTCACCTGCAGCGCCGCGTCGTGCCGCGTGCCGAGTGTCGAATTCGGTGGGGTCAGGGCCCATTCCCGCGACTCCTCTTCGCGTGTCATCGTGCTTCCAGGTCCGACCCGGGGCGGGGCCCGCGTCCGCACGGGGCGCCCGTCGGGCCGTCACACGAGAGTCCGGGTGAACCATTGCATCGGTGGCCCTCCCGGAAAGTCCATGGCCACCGAAGCTCAGATTCCCAGGCAATGCTGGGGAGTGGCCACGGACCCGGCTACAGGCTGTTGGTACGGCGGTCATAGGACCTCGACTTCAGGGGACGCGACGGAATCGCAAGCGAACTCGACGCCGCCCGGAATCGCGCCGTCAACATCGGGACGGCGAGCGGGGCCGGCAGTCAGAGCTCACATGCTCCATCGGGCGATCACGCTTCTGCTTCCCAGACCCAAGAGCCCCGGCGGGGCCTTCATGGATCTGACGATCCAACACCGGCTTCCTTACCGCCGCGATCGCCCATCAGCGCACGCCGTAAGGAGTGCCCGCCCGCCGCGTCATCTCATTGGAGCCA
>JARLIH010000497.1 GCA_031291845.1 Isosphaeraceae bacterium
CCTGGGCGACGACGCTTTGGCCGCCAGTGTCGAAGGCGGTGAGGGTGAGATGATAAGGACCGGCGGGGAGGAGCGTGGGGTCGAACGTGCCCAGCGCGTTGCCGGTGATGGCGGTGGTGCCCGTGCCGATCGTGGTGGGCGGCCCGCCGGAGAGCGGGGTGAAGGTCAGCGTGTAGGACGCAAACCCTGGCCCCCCGACGGTACCGACGACCGCGGCGGGGGTGGCGACGACCTGCTGGTTCGTCGGCGAGCTGAACGAGGCGGTGAGGTCGGTCGGCACGGCGGGCGCGACGACGTCGAAGGTCTGGGTCATGCTGCCGGTCCGGCCGGCGTTGTCGGTGACGGTGGCGGTCGCGCTGATCGAGCTGCCGGTGGTGTCGACCGTCACCCAGGCGGCGCCGTGATCGTCGACGGAGACGACCTTGCCGTCGACGACGAGGTTGATGGACTGGATGCCTTCGGTTTCGTCGGGGTTGGTAGTCACGCGGAAGGTGACGCGGGAGCCATTGACGATAGGTGCGCTGCTGCAGTCGATGACAGGAGCGGGGTCCGCGGCGTCGGCGGAAATCCTGACGGGGAGCCGTACGGTTTGGGAATACCCGCCCCCCTCGGCCGCGGTAAGGTCGACCCAGGAGACGTTCGTGTCGGCGGTGGTGGTGATCCAGGTAATCTTGCCGGTGTCGTCGACCGTCACCGTGGGAGGCGTTGGGAGCAGGCTTTGGTCGGCAGCTTCCAGCCCGACGCTCCAGGTGACGGGATCGGTGTCGTCGTCCTGGTCCGGGAGGAGCGAGCCCTGGTAGCTGAAAGTCTCGCCCCCCTGGAGGATGGCCTCGTGGTAGTCACTCGTGTCGATCTGGGGCACCTCGTCGTGGACGTAGAGCGTGAAGTCGATCGTGTCGAGGTTCCCGTAGGGGTCGGACGCCATGACCCAGATGGTGGGCTGGCCGACTTCGTCTTCGCTCGGGGTCCATTGGAGAAGGCCGCCGGACGTGATGGTCATGCCGGCGGGCATGTGGTTGATCAGCTTGAAGGAGACCGAATCGCCGTCGGGGTCGCTCGCGGTGAACTGGTAGGAGAAAGGCGTGCCGGCGGTGAGGTTGGGGTCGAAGCTGGGTTGTGCGATCGTGGGGGCGGTGTTGCCGCCGACGGGCAAGACGCTCAGCGTGTAGCTTTGGGTGTCGCTGTTTCCCTCGTCGTCGGTGACCTGGACGCTGACGTTGTAGGCGCCGATGGTCTCGGGGTTCGTCCAGGTGATGACGCCGGTGCCGGGGTCGACCGACAGACCGCTGGGAAGCGGGTTGGGCGCGAGCAGCGTGTACGTCAAGGAGTCCCCCTCCGTGGCGTCAACCTGCACCGGGTACTGGTAGGTCGAGCCGACGACAGCCGTTACAGGGGGATCGGAGGTGATCTTCGGCGCAACGTACGCCGGGGCGACGACGATCGAATAGCTCTGCGTGGCGTAGTCGCCGTAGAAGTCGGAGAGGCGGACGACGACCTTCTGGGTGCCGATCTGGTCCGCCGTCGGGGTCCAGGTTACGGCGCCGCTGTTGGAGTCGATGGCCATGCCCTGGGGCGCGGCGTCGAGCGTCCATTTGAGGGGAAGGCCGCTGGGAGAGTGGCCGGCGGCAGCGTAGCTGTAGGACATCCCGTAGGCCGCGTCGTACTTGGGCGTCGAGTCGATCACGGGGACCGACGGCGGCGCCTGGGAGACGACGTTGATCGTGAAGGTCTGGGGGACGCTGTCGTTGTTCAGGCTGTTGATGGCCACGACGCTCACGGCGAAGGCGTTCTGCGAAGGGTCAACCGGCCCTGGGTTCCAGGTCACGAGACCGGTCAGGGAATCAATTGTCATGCCGCTGGGCCACTGGACGAGCGCGTAGGTCAGCGGTCCCGGGTCGGCGGGGTCAGTGGCGACCACCTGGTAGGCGAATACCCGCCCCGCCTGGAGCGGAACGACGGGATCGGGGTCGGTCGAGTCGGTCGGGTGCGACGTGATCGTCGGCCGGTCATTGGGCGGAATCTGGGCGGTCACGGTGAAGTCGACGGCCTGGGTCGCGGAGAGTCCGTTGCCGTCGCTGGCGACGATGCTGAACTGGTAATGGGCGCCCAGCACGGCGGGCGCGCTCAGCGTCACAACCCCGTTGCCGGTAAGCGTGATGTCGGCCGGCGCGCCGACCAGCGAATAGGTGACCGCGTCGCCGTCGGGGTCGACGGCTCTGGCCTGGTAAGCATCGATCGCGCCGGCGGGGATCGCGGTAGGCGGCGACGTCGTGAAGCGCGGCGCGAGATTGGCGGCGGAGACGGTGATGTCGAACGCCTGGCCGACCACGCCGCCGCGCCCGTCGTCGGCCTGGATGGCGACGTGGACCTTGCCAGTCTCGTTGGCCGTGGGCGTCCAGTAGATGACGCCGGTCTGGGCGTTGATCGTCATGCCCTTGGGGGCATCGGTGAGCTTGTAGGCGAGCACGTCGTGGTCGGGGTCGCTGGCGTGGGCCGGATAGCGGTAGAACGCGCCCACGTTCGCGGTTGTGGCCGAGCTGGGAACGGGATCGAACGCGGGGGTCTCATTAGGCCCATACGGGTCGTTCTGGGCGTTCTCGAAGTCCTGGCCGGTGACCGCCTGGGGCTGGCCCGCGATGAAGCTCTCCTCGTGGGTGCCGCCAGCGGGCGCACGCACGGTCCAGCCGGCCTCGGACGCTTCCGCGACGATGTACGAGCCGGCGGGGACGTTGCCGAAGAGGTAGTCGCCGTTGTCGTCGGTCGTGGTGGTCTGCACGAGCGCGCCGCGCTGACCGTTGTTGTCCTGGTACAGGTTGATGGTCCAGTCGGGCAGCGGCTGTCGGCTGTCCTTGATCGGCCCGACGCCGGCCGGGGCGAAGGCAGCGCCTTCCCATTGGCTGACGTTGAACGAGTCGGTCGCGAGCACCACGGGTTGGGTCATCAACGCGGTGCCGTCCCAGCAAAGCTCGTAGAGCCCCGAGCTGTGCGCGGCGGGATACTCCTGCGTCAGCAAGAGATCGCCGACGAGTTGCGTAAACTGCGAGGCGGGCGCGCCGACGAGTGTGCCGCTCGTGGCGGAGTAGTCAACGCCGTAGAAATTCTCGTTTGCCGGCACGAGGTTGATCGACTCGATCTCCGTCACGGGGAGGGTGTAGTAGGCAACGTTTCCGTCGGGGTCGACCGTGAAGAGGCCGCCGGCGTCCGGGGCTTCGTACGAGGCGACGATCTTGCCTGCCAACGGCCCGTAACGCGCCGGATCGTCAGGGAGGATTGTCGCTCCCTCGATGATGTCGAGACCTGAAGCGAGGATCGGCATACCGTCGTGACCGGCGACGGACGCCAGGTGCGTGGCATCGCCGCTGTTATCAATCTCCCAGAAGTCCCCGGTGTCGGTCACGGCGATCAGTTTGTTGCCAAAGAGACCGGTGGAGTCGAACGTCAGCGCCCCGCGCAACTTGCCTGTCTCTCCCGGCAGGGACGCCCAGTCCGTGTTGACCGCCTCGCCATTGTCCGAGATCCGGATGATCTGGGCGTTCAAGGTTTGGGGATCGGGGTTGTAGCCCGCAAAGACATCACCGGCCGTGAAGCCGCCGAGGTTGTCGGCACGGGCCACGGCGAATTGGACCTCGTCGCTCACACCGGTCAGGCTCGAGAACGGCTGCGAACCGCCATCCGCGCCGATCTGCGCAAAGTTGTTGGCGCCCCCGCTCTGCACTGTCGTGTTAGCGGTATAGTTGTAGGACATCAGGAGGGAGTTGTTCGGCGCGTAGTAGTCGACCGCGATTGGCGAATCGAGCGTGGCGACCGGCGTCAGGCTGACAATCCCCGCCGTCAGCGGCAGGCATGGCTCCGACTGAGACTGGACCTGGGGGGCGAAGACGCCGGTCACGCGCCCTGCGATCGAGTTCAACGCGGTGACGTCGATCGTGAAAGACTGCTCGGCGCTACCGCCGTGCGTGTCCGCGGCGCGGATCGTGACCGGATACGAGCCGATGTCGCCGGGATTGGCCGTCGCCCACGTCAATTGGCCGGTCGCGGCGTGGATGCCGAGGCCGGAGGGGGCGCCTGGCAGCAGCGAATAAGCGACCGCGTCGCCGTCGGGATCGGTGGCGTGGGCGTTGTACACATAAGTTTGTCCGGCCACGACCGACGTCACCGGGTCGGTGTCAAAAACAGGGGGCTGGTCGCCGGGGGACGGCTGGACGAGGACCTTGCACGTCTGGGTGTCCGACAGTCCATGACCGTCGTCGACCTTCAGGGTGAATGAGAGCGGCTGGGCGCTCACCTGGCCCGATGCCGGAGTCCAGGTGACGAGGTCCGTGGCGGGGTTGTACGAGAGGCCCGCGGGCCCCGAGACGAGGGAGATCGTGAGCGGCAGGTCGCCGTCGTCGTCCGCGACCGTCGGCTCGTATGAGTACGACACGCCGGCGTTCGCCACGCTGGGGGCCGTCGAGGTGAAGTGCGGGGGCGAGTTGGCCAAAGGCAGCGCGAACGCCCCGAAGTCGTAGTCGAGCCCGGCGCTGGTCTCGGGGACGACGATTTGGCTGATCGAGCCCAGCGCCGCGACTCCCCCCAGGTCCCCGACGCGAGACGTTTCGTTCACATACCCTTGTGGCAAGGTGTCGGTCAACGTGTAGGTCCCGGCCGCAATCCCCCTGAAGACGTACAACCCATCCAGTTGCGTGGTAACCGCCAGGTGGACGTGCTGGTTCTGATTGTCGACCCCGTCCAGCGTGACGATCGCCCCGCTGATCTTGAGCTCGCCGTCTTCTGGATTACCGTCCTGGTTGATGTCTTCGAACACGTAACCGGCAAGTTCGGCGGGGTTGGGAATCGGGGGGGTGGAAACCACCATGGTGGAGACCACGGTCGCCGTAGCCGTCCCTGGCGCATCTTCACCCATGGTGACGGTCACTGAATACTGGCCGACGGCCGCATACTGGTGCGTGCCCCAAACGTCGTAACTGCCGGTGATTGCCGTGCCGCATTCACAGCCGACGTCCTCCATGGTGCCTGCGGTGGTCGTACCATCTCCCCAGTTGATTATGGCCGAGAAGTCGGACGCGCCGTCGATCAACGTCTGATTGCCGAAATCTGCGACCATACCGATGAAGGGTTCACCGACGTCGGCGGTCAACGAGAGGGCCGAGCCCGCCAGCACGTCACCTTCCGTCACCACGACCGTCGATTGCGCGGTCACCGCGGTGGTCCCGGGCGCACTTTCGCTGATCGTGACGATGACAGGGTACTGGCCTTCGTCGAGCGTGTAGCGGTGCGACCCTGAAACGGAAAACTGCCCCCAGCCGCCGGCGATCGTTCCCGAGGTGGTTGTGTGATCTCCCCAATCGATCGTGGCGGTGAAGTCCGTTGAAGAGGCATCGAAGTACACGTCGGTAAAATCGGCGACCGTACCGTTGAACGTCTGACCCTCCGGCGTGTTGAACGTGACGGGCTGTACGTCGAGCACGTCGCCGTCGGCGACCGCAGCCGTGGAATTTGCGACGGCCATGGCGGTCCCTGGCGCATTCTCAGCCAGCGTCACAACGACCGCGTACTGGCCTTCATCGCCGTAGGAGTGATCGCCGGAGACCGTGAACGAGCCGCTGCCGCCCGAAATGTCGCCGGTGGTCGTGGTCCCATCACCCCAGTCGATCGTCGCGCTGAAGGCCGACGCCGGACTCACGGTATCGCTGTCGCTGAACGTCGCGACCGTGCCACTGAACTGCTGCCGTTCCACGGGCGTGACCGTGAGCGGATGGGGCGTGAGCACGTCCCCTTCACCGACGACCGCCGTCGAGTGACCGGTGAAGACCTGTGAATTCGGCACGTTCGTGGCCTGGACCGTCACCGTGACCGAATAATGACCCTCGTCACTGTAGGCGTGGTTACCGATGACCAGCGTCGACACGCCCGCGAGCGAGCCGGGCCCGTTGAGCTCGGGGGGAACGATCGTGCCGCTCGTCGTCGTCCCGTCGCCCCAGTCGATCGTCGCACTGAGGTCGTCATTGCTGATGGAATCGCCCCCGTCGGTCAACGTCGCCACGACGACCGAGCTGGCCTGGCCTTCAACCTCGCTGATGGTCGAAGGCGCTTGAACGTCGAGATCGGATTCCGCGACGATGACCGAGCTGACGGCGTTGGCACTCGCCGTTACCGCGAATCCTTCATTCCCAGAGTCGTCATCGACCAGCGACACCCTGATCGTGTAAGAGCCGTCTTCGGCATAGGTGTGCGACCCCGACACACCCATGTTGGCGACTCCCATCATCATGCCATTGTCGCCATAATAGTAGTCGCCCCAGGTGACGGTACCCGCAGTCGTGGTGCCGTCACCCCAATCGATCGTGGCATTGAAGTCACTCGTGCGCTGCGAACCGATCCAGCCGGACCAGTTGTTGCCGCTGAGACTGGTTTCGTTGAACATCGCAACCAGCCCGCTGAACGTCTGCCGCTCCTGTGCGGCGACGGTGGTCCCCTGGCCGGTGAAGCTGTCGTCCTCGTTAACTTGGGCAGGTGTGCCGAAGCTTTCGATTCCAACGGTCGATGTTACTGGGGGGCTACCGAAACTCGAATCACCCACTATCTCGCCTGTGATCGAGTACCCTCCCTCGTCCTGGTACTGATGCGCCGCGATGCCCCAGAAATTGGAAGTGTAAGTTGCCCATCCGGCAATTAAATAAGGCTGCTGCTGATAACTATATAGTGTTGTAGTGCTATATTGTGCGTCATAAGATAGTTAAATATCGGGATTTGTTGGTGTTCCGTCACCCCAATTAACCTCAAGATAGGTCCCAGTGAGAGGCGGGGCACCGCTGTACGTGACCGATCCATCGCTGCCAAACGTGTACGTGGTAACGAGGATCAACGACGGGTCCGACCAGACGTCGAGCCACCCATACTGTCCTTCCGGAAGAGAGAGGGGCCAGTTAACAAGTGCCTGTGGAGCTGTGAAGTGGCCGGCGACCGTGGGCTCGTGGGCCCCTGCACCGGAACCGTTTTGGCGATGCAGTTTTGATCGGCCGCCGCGATGAGGCGGTGTGATCCATGATCCGGCCCACGCCACGGCGTTCCAGATCGACTCCAAAGGGGCGGAGTGGACGGGCTTGTGTCTTCGCCTTCCCCCCGTAGCGGGCGCCCACGTCGTCACCGGATCGTATGCGGTGGCCGACCGGCCGACGTTCGAGGGCGCGACGCCACTGGACGGGTCGTTCGTTCCGACGGATACGGCCGTGTCGGCCGTGCCGATGGTGCCCTGGGCCACCGTGAGGCCGCCTCCGTTGCCGGAACTCGTCGACGCGCTGACCCACTGCACGATGAGGCTGACTTAGTAGGAGCCGCTGCGCGCGTACGAGTGAGGCGCTTGAGCGACGAAGTCCGACCGGGTGATCGTCTCCGTCTGCACGGGCGTCCCGTCGGTTGTCGCTGTCATCTGGGCCGTGATCGCGGTGTTCCAAGAGAGCTGTGCGCCGATGGTCGGCGTGCCGTCGCCGAAGTTCAGGGTCGCCAAGAACTGCAAGTCGAGGGGCGCACCCTGGACGGTCACGACGGGCGCTGCACCTTTGACGTACTCGGTCGTGACGACGGTCGTCACGCTCAAGCCGGGAAGCGCGGCGGAGATCATGCTCTGCTGCCCTGGGGGCACCCACACCACGCCGCTCGTGTTGCCGGCCGCCTCGGGGTGCGGCGTAGCTGCCGCGATCGCGGACGCCCTCGTCATCGCCGGCGCCGTCGAGCGACTGGCGGCGATTGGGGGATCGGCAGCCACGTTGGCCCCAGAGTAAGTGACCCGAACGTTGGACAACGATTCCGATGCCATCGCGTGGATGTGGGTGGCGATCTCGGCCCGCGAGAGCATGACCCGCGACTCCAACGGCTCCAGCGACAACCGTTGACGGCGCGCAGAGCGCGCACGGCGAACCTCGGACGGGGGGTTCCGGTGGCTCATGATGCGATCCTGTAGGTATTCAGCGGTTGTTGGGCCGGACGACGTTAGGCGGTATGGGAACTCGCAACAGGCAGATCCGCACGCCTGTCTTGGGAGAGAGCATGGAGCGGCGTCGGAGCGCGAGATAAAGTACAAGACCGAACCGGAAGCGGGCAAGAAAATTCGTGATATCCGTGAGATTTTCGCTAACTCATTATTAGCTATCGCTTAAGGTTCTTCCGGCGGAAGCGTGCGCCGGGGTTGAAATGACGATCAAGGTGAAACCGCGGCTAGCCCGGATTCCCACGGATGAACCACGATCTCCGTGGGCGCGTCACAAAGCCCGCGGGTCCGGGCCCGGTTGCCCTGGTCTTCCCAGCCACAGAATTCCCGCTGCGCCTGGCGAGCGACGAACCCAGGTCGAACGGCCTTCGATTGCGCGCTTCTTGGTGACATCAATCTGATAATGGAAATAAGGGTTAGCATAAGAGTCGGCCATGTTGTAGAATCGTGGACATCGACCAGTCGAGGCATCCTGCTCAATCACTTCATTGCGAAGCAGGTCAAACGCGAATGCGGCCGATGATGGTTCATCCAGAAATCGTGACCGAACTCTGCGCAAGGGTGCACACCGGTGACACCGCAGCGTTGGCGGAATTGCTCCGGCCGTGCGAGCCCGACCTTACGTCCGGTCAGCCGAAGCGTCTAATCCTGAGGCGCTGCCTCACGACGATTGCAAAGTCGACTGAGGACCGATCTGGGTGGTACGCCCGGAGTCTGCGACGGGCGAGACGCACCGCCAGGGTGGATCGACCAAGCCCGTCGCAGACTCCGTGCGTGCCACCCAACGTGCCGGAGGCCTTCGCAATACGACTTTGCAATCGTCGTGGACGTGACCTTGATTCGATCGATATGGCCCAGCCGGTGGAGTTCGTTCTGATGCGCGCCCCGCGCAGGGGAACCGACAAGCTTGCCTCTCGGGAAGCTTTCGTGGCTCTGGCCAGATCGAAATGGTCTTCGCGAGCGGGGCGAACGGTCGCGTGGAGGCGTTGATCCTTCGGCGTGTTTGCGCGATGGTTTCCGCGAGCGCGGTTCCCCTATCGGAAAGCATCGTTCGCACGCTTGCAGAGGGGCTGATGATGCGCAGAAAGTACAAACCAGGGAGCGATCAAATGCATCGGCTGATACGGTTGAACTGGCGTGGCGCAATCATGGCGTCGAGCGCTGCGCTTGCCCTCTCGGGCTGTGGCAGCAGCGCTCCTCCGGTCTCCTCCACCACGGCGGAGGCGACCGTTCACGGGACGGTCAAATACAAGGGGGCGCCTGTCGAGGCTGGGAACATCCGCTTTGATCCGTCCAATATCCAACGTCGCGACGCGAAGATTGCAAGCGCGCCGATCGGCAAGGACGGGACTTACAAGGTCACGACGCTCCAGGGCGGCAACGTCGTCCGTTTTGAGCTGTCACCGGAGCTTCGCAAGAAAGATCCCCGCCTGGCCACCAGCGAAAAGGAATACGACGTCCCGAGCGGAGATTCGACGCTCGACATCGAGCTGGCTCCGTGACCGGCCGGACCGGGGCGCGGGTTCCCACCGATCCGGCGGGACCCCGCGCCCCCGGGTTCAGAACGAGTCGGAGCTGACCACCTCACCGCCGGCGATAGTGCCGACGGCCCACCAGGTGACGGGGCTGATGGTGCTCTTGAAGAAGCGGACCGAGCCGTCGAGCATGCCGGCATTGACGCCCCCGGAGTGCGCACTTGTGGCCGTCAAGGCTCCGTGGGGATGATTGTTGTCGGTAGCGGTGCTGAGCCAGCCGAAGACGCAGTTGATGCTGTTCGGCGGCATGACATGGTTGTAGGCGGCGTCGCCCATGAGCTCCTGGTAGTACGCCCCGCCGAAGACCCCCACACCCGCGATGCCGGCCGTTTGTGTGTTGAGGCCCTTGCAGCTCAAGAAATACCCCGCGGTATTGGTCGGGGACGGGTACGAGTCGAAGTCGGCGGTCTTCGCCAGGTTGTATTGATTGGACGAGGGAGTGTTCGGGTCCGATGTCTGCACCAATCTGAGGCTAGCGCCGTTTCCGATCCCTTTGACCCGCTCGCTGAAGCCCGCCGTATTGCTTGTTCCATCCTTGACCGAGGCGATGGTGATCATCTTGGCGACCCCCTCCGCGCCTCCATTAAAGGACGGGATCACGAACGGGCCGGTCGGCGTCGATGAGTAGCGATACGGCTTCGCGCCGAAGTTTGCGCAATAATTCTCGTGCCCGTCGACGTTCGTGAGCCGATCGGCGTCCGAGGGACAAAGAAACGCGGCGATGGTGATGCGCTGAACCGTGAGGTTGGTGGCGTTGCCGAAGCACGCCCCCGAGAGCAGGGCGAAGTTGTACGAGTTGAAGACCTGCGTCTGCTCCATCTGGGGCAAGATCATCACCAGGGCGGAATACTGCTGACAGCCATTGACCATGTCGCTCGCACCCGGCGGGAAGCAGCCGATGACGTCGTGGTAGTTGGCGAGCGCCAACCCGAGCTGCTTCAGGTTATTAACACACTGCGCCCGCCGCGCTGCCTCGCGCGCCGCTTGCACAGCGGGGAGCAAAAGAGCGATCAATACGGCGATGATAGCGATCACGACGAGCAATTCGATCAACGTGAAACCGCGGCTAGTCCTCGAATGCATGAAACACCTCGTTCTCGGGGAGAGATGAAGAACGCCGACCGCATGACGGGCTGAGATGGCCGTGCACGAAAGGCAGTCCGAACGACCTTTGCCGTGACCGTTCGCGTTTGTCCTCGACCCGCACGGGCACCCATCGTTGGCTCAGAGCCAAGAGCTACGAATGGAAACGACTGGCACCGACCCTCGCTTAATAAGAAACGTGCGACCATGATTCTGCAACAAAAAAATCGGCGATTTCTCTTCGAGTGTATCACTCGATACGTTCCCGACGACCTTCTTCCACGAGCCGTCATCCTGAACAGCGGACCGAAGAAACACGCATTGCAAGCTCGGGTCCCGAAGCGATGCCTGTCCCGTTGTCCCCCCTACTTTCCGGGTCATGCACCTCTGGGAATCCTCGGGGTCAGACCTGCAGGGTCGGCATAAGTAGGCGGCTCCTATGAATTTGGCGTCGCGACACCCTAAACACCTACAGGCCGAACCGAGAGAAGCGCGGTCAAGCTGTAACGTTTTGGTTCAGGCAGATGTTTGTCATTTCTATTTGTACTCACTTTTGTACGCGAGTGCCGCATCAATGTCAGCCATGCGCCGTTTCCACACCCCGCGTTCATCTTGGATTGATCTTCCCCTCGTGCCTGCCAACGTGCCGGATTCCCCTCTCCCACGGTCCGCCGCCGACTGTGGCGGTCGCGCGGCATACAACCCACCTCCATTTTGTTCGATCCGTTTCCAACAGCAGGGCTTACTGCGCGCCCGGTGGGGGTGAACAGCCCACGTGGTGCAGCATATAAGGGGAGAGGGATCGGCAACGACGGGGAGATTCTCGGGACGCGTGGAGGGCAGGCACGTCCACGGCCCCGGCGCCGGTTCGGGCAACGAGCGGGCCAGGCGAGAGTGGCGCGGAGAGGCTGCGATTCGTGGAGGGTGGGTTGCATGGAACGCACCGGTGCGTTTCATCCACCCTACCGAACATCGGGAACAGGGAGAACACACGGTGATGTCGCCGAAAGATGCGATGACGGAGCAGGATCGCATGAGAGGGACGGGGGCGGGTTGGTTCGAGGATTGGAGGCGGGGGACGAGACCCGACGAGGAGGAGTTGGACCTGGAGGAGGAGCCGTTCCCGGTCTGGGGGGGTGAGCCGGAGGCGTCGTACTTCGAGGACGAGATCGGCGGGCGGGGTGAGGAGGTGGTGTTGGTCACGCGCAGCGCGGCCGAGTCGGCAGCGCTCCGCGAGTGGGGCTTGCTCGCGATCGCGCGGCCAGGAACCGGCCGCTGGTGCGCGGCGTCGTTCGAGGTGCTCGAGGGACGCGACCTGGCGTTTGTCGACGCGGCGGGCGACGGCGAATTTGCGTGGGCCGCCTCCGACGTGCGGGCGCTCGCCGGGAAGGTGCGGCGGATCGGGCTGCTGAGGCCCGAGGGATGCCGGGGCGAGCGGGCCCCGCGCGACCTGGTGGCGTTTGCTGCGGAACAGAGGGCGCGCGGGGTCGGCCCGCAGGTGGTGGCGGAGGAGGCCAGGGCGTGCCTCGTGGAGCTGCCGCCAGCACCGGCGCGGGCCAAGGGCAAACCGAAGGGGGCGGAGGGGGAGGACGACTGGCCGACCTTGCTCTACGGGCGGCGGCCGCCGGTTGAGCCGTTCCCGGTGGACGTGTTGCCTGCGCCGGTGGCTCGGTTCGTCCGAGAGGCGGCCGAGGCGGTCGGTGCGCCGATGGATTTCGTCGGCCTGCCGGTGCTCATCGCGGCGGGGGCGGCGATCGGGCGCAGCGTGGCGCTGCAGCTCAAGCCGGGTTATTGCGTGTCGCCCGCGCTCTTCGGGCTGAGCGTCGGCGGGCCGTCGAGCGGCATGTCGCCCGCGCTGGCGGCAGCGCTGCGGCCGCTGCGCGCGATCGATGAGGCGCTCGAACGGCAGTACCAGGAGGAGCGGGCCGAGTACGACCGCGCGGCGGGCGCAGCGCGGGAGTCGAGCACGGGCCTGCCCGAGGCGCCGGTGTTTCAGGCGGCGGTGCTGGAGGACGTGGCGCTCGAGGCCCTGGGGCCGCAGCTCGCCCGCAGCCCGAGGGGACTGCTCGTGGCGCGCGACGACGGGGCGGCGTGGGTCGCGCGGTTGAGCGAGGGGCGAGGAGAGGAGCGCAGGCTCTGGTTTTCGGGGCTCCTGGGCACGCCGTTGCGGCTGCGACGCGGCGGGGGGTCGCCGACGCGGCTGGGCGGGCCGTTCCTGGCGTTCTGCGGCAACCTGTCGCCGCACGTGCTCGGGGCGCTGGGGGGTCGGGACGACGGGCTGTTGGAGCGGGTGCTGTTCGCATTTCCGGACCTGCCGCCGCGGCCTTACTGGTCGGAGCGGGGGCTGTCGGACGAGGCGAAGGCCGGGTGGGCCAATACGATCGATCGGCTGCGGGCGCGCGCGGTGGGGGTCGGCAGTGACGGCGCGGCCGCGCCTCGGGTCATTGCCCTGGCGGCCGACGCCCAGCCGGAATGGGTGCGCTGGTACAACGCGCAGGCCGACGCGTTCAACGCCCCCGGCGCGGACGTCGGGGCGGTGGCGGCGGAGGCGAAGCTGTGCGACTTCGCCGCGCGTTTGGCGCTCGTGCTTCATCTGCTCGACCTGGCGTGCCCGCCGAGCCGAGGAGCGGTCGAGCCGGTGCCGCCGCTGGGCCGGTCGGCGCTCTTGCGGGCGCTGCGGCTGTGTGCCTACTTCCGCAGCCAGCATCGCCGGGCGCGCTGGGTGGCGAGCGGTGGACCGGGCAGCAACGGCGTGGCGCGGGCAATCGTCGAGTGGGCGCGGCGCGCGGGGAAGACGCGGTTCTCGGTGAGCGAGTTGAAATGCGCCCTGCGCTGGCTGGCGGACCGGCCGGGGGAACCGGAGGGGGCCCTGCGGTGGCTCGAGGATCAGCACGCGATTGTGCGCCAGGTGCCGCGCACGGCAGTGCCGCCTCGGAAGGGACGGCCGGGAAGCGCGGTGTACGAGGTCCATCCGGGGCTGAGGGGGCAAGAAATTCAAGAAATGCAAGAAAATGCGGAAACGCGGTAATTTCCCAGGCAAACGGCGATGAGCAGTCGCACGGGAAATTACTAGAAAATCGGAGCGAAGAGATTTCACCGCAGAGCTCGCAGAGAACGCAGAGAGAAAGACCGAGAAAAGAGAAGAGGGTTATCCGCAGATGAACGCAGATAGAATTCAAAAAGGCTCTTTAGTTTTCTTCATCTGCGTTCATCTGCGTCATCTGCGGATAACTCGCCTTTTCAATCTCTGCGAGCTCTGCGGTGAATCGCTCCGGGGTCATGGAGTCGTGGTGGGGGTCTCTCGTTATAATGGGTGCTCGACCTGAGGGGCGGAACGACGCGCGCTCCTGACCCCTTTGAGGAAGCCCGATGGCCGATGTGCTTGCGGAACCGCTCGGAAAGGTGCACACGAAGATCGTGGCGACGGTGGGGCCGGCGTCGCGCGACCCGGCCGTGCTGAAGGCCCTGATCGAGGCGGGCGTCGACGTTTTCCGGCTCAACTTTTCGCACGGGACGCACGAGGAGCATGCCGAGACCTTGCAGGCGATCCGGGCGGTCGCCGACGATTGCGGGCGCTTGATCGCGGTCCTGCAGGACCTGGGGGGGCCGAAGGTCCGGCTCGGGCCGATCCCGGGGGACCAGGTGGAGTGCCCGCGCGGGGCGCTGTTCCGGCTCGTGGCGGAACGGACCTCGGACGACCCGCACGAGCTGACCAGCACGTACCGGGAGCTCGCGCGCGACCTGCGCCCGGGCGCGACGGTGTTGTTCGCGGACGGGGTCGTCGCGATGCGGGTCGAGCACGTCGACGAACGGGGGGCCGAGCTACGGGTTACCCTGGCGGGCCGGCTCAGGTCGCGCCAGGGGATCAACGTGCCGGACGTGCCGCTCAGCCTCCAGGCGCTGACCGACAAGGATAAGGCGGACCTCGAATGGACGGCCCAGCACAAGGTCGAGTACGTGGGCCTCTCGTTCGTCCAGCGGCCGGGCGACCTGGTGGAGCTGCGCGAGGAGCTGGACCGGCGCGGCTGCCGGGCGCGGATCGTGGCCAAGATCGAGAAGCCGCAGGCGGTCGAGAACCTGGAGGAGATCCTGGCGCAGACCGACGCGGTGATGGTCGCGCGGGGGGACCTCGGGGTCGAGATGGACGTGGCGAAAGTTCCGGCGATCCAGAAGCGGATCATCAGCGCGTGCCACCGGGCACGGATCCCGGTGATCACGGCGACCCAGATGCTCAACAGCATGGAGACCTCCAACCGCCCGACGCGCGCGGAGGCGAGCGACGTGTTCAACGCCGTACTCGACGGGACGGACGCCGTGATGCTGTCGGGGGAGACCGCGATCGGTCAGTACCCGGTCGAGGCGGTCGCGACGATGAGCCGGATCGCGGCCGAGGCGGAGCGCCTGCTGTTGAGCGGAGATGTTCCGAGCGCGGTGAGGTCGAACAAAGCCGGCCAGGCCCCTTTCGGCGGGCGCGGGGGGTGGATCCAACCGATCACCGAGAGCGTGGTCGAGGCCGCCAGCCTGGTGAGCCGGCGCCTGGGTGCTGCGCTCATGATCGTGGTCACGCACTCAGGGCGCACGGCGCTGGCGCTCTCGAAGCAGCGGAGCGGGACGCCTACGCTCGCGCTGTCGGACAACGCGGAGATCGCGCGCGCGATGGCACTGTACTGGAGCGTGACCCCCCTGCACTTCCCGGCGGCGACCGACTCGGAGCGGGCGTTGAACTTTGCGCTCGACTGGGCCTGCGAGCGCAACCTCGTGGCGCGCGGGGATCGTGTCGTGCTCGTCAGCGGGACGATGCCGAATAGCCCGATCCATAATGGGATGCTCGTGCGTGAGGTGGATGGGGCGGGAGCGGGGTGAGGTAAGGGCAGGTGGAAGGGGCACGGCAGATCAGGGCGAAGACCGGTCACGTGGCGCGCACCGGTGCATTTCATGCACCCGACACGTCAGTTGCGCACCGTCTGTGCGGGCGCGGCGGCGACGCGGCCCATGGGCCAGCGGAAGAGCTTGATGCCGTTGGTGGGGTAGATGCGGGGGATGGTCGTAAGGTCGTCGCCGACGACGGGGGGGACGACCTGGCGGCCATCGGTCCAGTAGCCGATGTGACGGAACAGGTCGCCCTTGCGGGTGGCTTCGTCGAGCGTCAGGCCGCGGAAGCCGGCCTCGAGGGTGATGTCGGTCACGCGCCAGAAGCCGAAGCGGTCGAGCGCGTTGATCTCGGCCTGGTTGGTCTGGAACCCGCGCAGGACGCCGTCGCCCGAGTCGAACGAGCGTTCGTAGCCGGTCGGGGCCAGGTGGTCGGCGACGAGACGGGGGGTGCCGTGGAGGTCGGTCCGGAAGAGCACGTACTTCTTGCGAGCGGACGGGATCGACGCGGCTTGAACGAAGATGTCGCGCGGGCGGAGGTCGCCCACGACGACGTCGTCTTCACCCGCGACGACCACCAGCAGCGTGCTGGCCGGAATGCGCGCGAGGCTCACCCCGGGCACGGGTTGCACCTCCCCCGGCATCATGGCGAGCACCGCGCGGGGCTCGGGCAGGCCGTGATCGACGGCCACCGCCGCGAGCTGCGCGGCGAGGTTACCACCGGCGGAGTGGCCGACGAGCGCGAAGCGGCTCCGGTCGGGTTTGACGTGCTTCGGTGACGTTTCGAGCACGACGAACGCGTCGCGTATGGCGGCCAGGGCGTTGTCGAGGAACTCGACGGGTTTCGTCGCGACGTCGTTTTGATAGCGGGGAAAGATAACGATGCGGCCGCTCCGGACGAGGTGCTCGATCCAGGCACCGTAGACGCCCGGATTGACGGCGAACCAGCCGTGGTTGAAGACGACGACGGGCGCCCGCTCCGGCTTCGGGTCGGCCGGCTCGAACAACCAGTACGAGCGCGCGCCGGAGCCGATTTCGACCCGTTTGACCGTCCGGTGAGGGTAGATCGGTTCACTCACGGGCGAGGGCGGAGTGCGGCCGGTTGAGGGAGGCGGAGGAGCGTCTTCCCCCCGCGCCGGCGCGAGCGCAGCAATGAGGATGCCCAACCCGAGGGCGCTGATGCCGATCCTTGGCAAGCGTGACATGGTGGCGGGACTCTCAGATCAGGTCGATTGCGAGCCCTCCCCGCTCTTCCTTGCAGGAGAAGGTGCCGTAGTGTGACCAAGCGGCGGCAAAAGTCAAGATCAAGAAGTTCGGACGAACCGCCAAGGCGCCAAGGTCAGAAGAGACGGAGAGAGAAGAACCAAGAGAAGGAAGTGTTGGATCCGTAATTTCCAATGTTTCTTACTTACTTCGTTCTCTCGCTTTTGACCACTCTTTACTCTCTTCTTAACCTTGGCGCTCTTGGCGGTTCGTCGTCATCAAGCGATGATCGCCCGCACCACCCGCCCGTGCACGTCCGTCAGCCGGAAGTCGCGCCCGCTGAACCGGAAGGTCAGCCGTTCGTGGTCGAGACCGAGCAGGTGGAGGATCGTCGCGTGCAGGTCGTGCATCGTACAGACGTTCTCGACCGCGTTGATGCCGACCTCGTCGGTCGCGCCATAGACGGTGCCCCCCTTCACGCCGCCGCCGGCCAGCCAGACGGTGAACCCCTCGGGATGGTGGTCGCGGCCGTCGCGGCCCGCCGAGTGGGGGGTGCGGCCGAACTCGCCGGCCCAGACGATCAAGGTTTCGTCGAGCAGCCCGCGGCTCTTGAGGTCGCGGATCAGGCCCGCGAGCGCCTGGTCGGTGTCGAGCGCGTTCTTTTCGTGCCCGCGCTTGAGGTCGCCGTGCTGGTCCCACGTGCCGTTCGATGCGCCGGGGGGGCAGGTGATCTCGACGAAGCGCACCCCCGACTCGATCAGCCGGCGGGCGCGCAGGCACTGGGTGCCGTAGAGGCGTTTGGACGGGATTGTGGAGTCGATGCCGTAGAGTTCGAGGGTCGCCTTCGTCTCGCGGCCGAGGTCGAGCACGTCCGGCACGAGCGACTGCATCCGGTAGGCCATCTCGTAGTTCTTGATCGCCGACTCAACCGCGTCGTCCCCGCCGAGCGACCGCGAAAAGGCCTGGTTCTGCCCGCGGAGGAGGGCGAGCTTCGCTTGCTGGATGCGGGCGTCCTGGTCGGCGGGGTGGATGTTGTCGAGCGGGTTGCCGTCGGCCTGGATCAAGGTCGCCTGGAGGCTGCCGGGGAGGAATCCGTTCGAGAACGTTTCGAGGCCGCCGCACGGTACGACGCCGAAGCTGAGCACGACGAACCCGGGGAGGTTTTGGTTCTCGCTCCCCAGGCCGTAGTTGACCCACGAGCCGAGGCTCGGGCGGCCGGCGTTGTTCGACCCCGTATGCAGGAACAGCACACCCGTCGAGTGGATCGGCAGGTCGGCCTTCATCGACCGAATCACTGCCAGGTCGTCCACGCACCCGGCGAGGTGCGGGAACAGGGAGCTCACCGGCAGGCCCGACTGGCCGTGACGCCGGAACGACCACGGGCTCCCCAGCCAGAGCCGGTTGCCGTTCGCCGTGGGGTTCTTCGACTCCGTGAACGGCTTGCCGTCGAGCTGGTCAAGCTTCGGCTTCGGGTCGAACGAATCAACATGCGAAACGCCGCCGTCCATGAAGCAGAAGATCACGTTCTTCGCCTTCGGCGCGAAGTGAGTCGTGTGCGCAGCACTCGCGGTATCGGCCAGCAGGCCCGACAGGGCGAGCAGGCCGAAGCCGTTGGCCGTCGTCGCCAGCATCTCCCGGCGCGTCAAGGGGGAGGGGAGCCGTCCGGGGCACGCGAGTCGTGGGCGATTGGGGGTCATGGCATCCGCTCCACTTCGCTTACGGGATGGTGATGAACTCGTTCACATTGAAGAGCGCATGGGCCAAGTCCTTCCACACCACGACGCTCTTCAGCACTTCGTTTGAGGGGACTTTGTGCAGGTCGGCAAGCTGGGCGATCGCCGATTGAAAGCGTTGTTGTTCCTCGGACGTCGGCGGGCGGCTGAGGGTTGTCTGGAACATCGTGTCGACGCGCGCGCCGATCGAATCGTCCGTACGGGCCACCAGGCGCTCGGCCCAGACGCCGGCTTGCTGGACGACGAACGGGTCGTTGAGCAGGGCCAACGCCTGCGCAGGGACGTTGGTGACGTCGCGCCGGCCTTGGGTCACCTTGCCCCCGGGGAAGTTGAACGCGCCCAGAAACTTGGGGGCTTCCATCAGGTTGTTCTTGATATAAACGCTGCGCCTGCCGTCGCCGTCGAGGGGGCCGGGGAAGAGGCGGCGGTCGGCGTACTCCTTCTCACGATAAGGCTGCACGCTCGGGCCATAGAGTCTGGAGTCGAGCCGCCCGGAGGCGGCCAGGATCGCGTCACGCACCGCCTCGGCTTCCATCCTGCGCGCGGGGTAGTGCTGGAGGAGCCGGTTCTGCGGGTCGACTCGGCGGGCGGCCGTCGAGGGCTGGTCGGCCATCTGGAAGCTGCGCGTGAGGACGAGCATGCGGATCAAGCGCTTGATCGACCAGCCGTCGGCGACGAAGCGGGTGGCCAGGTGATCGAGCAGTTCCGGGTGCGAGGGGAGTTCCCCCACATGGCCGAAGTCGTCGACCGTGCGCACGAGTCCGGTACCGAACAGGTGGTGCCAGACGCGGTTCACCAGCACCCGCGCGGTGAGGGGGTTGGCGGGGTCGGTGATCCGCTCGGCCAGCTCCAGCCGGCCGCTCCCCGAGGAGGCGAACGGGGTGAGGGAGGGGGAGAGCACTTCGAGGAAGCGGCGGGGGACGGTATCGCCGGGACGCCGGCAGTCGCCGCGGGTGAAGACCGGCTGCGCGATGCCGGGGCCGCCGTCGCTCATGCCCGCGATCACTCGGGGCACCGCGAGCGCGGCGTCGGTCTGCCGGTACTCGATCGCGAGCGAGGCCAGGCGGGGCGAGGCGGAGACCGTATTCGTGAGCAGACCCTTGCGCAAGAACGCGTCGAGCCAGTGGACGTCGTCGTCGGTCGCGCGGTCGGCCTCCCAGGCGTCGAGGATCGTGCCGAGGACCGCCGCGTAGCGCGCGGCAAGCGCGCGGGGAGACTCGGGAGCGGAGCCGCCGAACAGCGGTTTCAGATGGGTCAGCTCGGCCTTCGGCGGCTCGGCTCCGTCGTGCAGGACCACGCGGGTGACACCGAAGTATGAGCGGGGGTTCGCCGCGGCCTTCTCCCAGGGCAGACGGTAATTGTCCTTGTCCCCCCCCAGGGCGGCGAGCTGGTCGGGGAACTTGGGGTTCTCGAACATCGTCATCAGCTCGGCATACGTGCGCAGGCGGTCGCGGTCGTCGGGGGGTGAGAAGGTGACCCACTGCCAGTCGCTCGACGTCAGGGCACGGTAGTTCTTGTAGTTCAACTGGCAGTTGTTCGACACCAGGCGCACCGCGCTACTGTGCTGGCCGATGACCTGGAAGCTGATGTTCTTCGTCCCGAGGGGGAGGACGGGCGAACGGAGCGCGGCGTCGAGCTTGTCGGACAGCACGTGCGAGTACCGGCCCGCCGGCAGGACGGCCCGGACCAGGGCGCCCCCTTCCGGGTGGATCACGAAATCGCCGCTACGCGACGGGCCGTCGCGCAGGGCCTGACCCGTCCCCTGCCAGCCGTCCGGCGTCGCGCCCGTGCGGAAGTCGGCGAACGTGACGAACTCCTTCTGGTTGAACGCGGTCCGCTCGCGTTCGTCGCGCGCGACCTTCTCGGCGAGTGCGCGCCAGGCCTCGGAGAATGCCTTCGCGTCCGAAGGAGGAGCCGTCGTAAGGGTGCGCCAGGCCGTGAGGGGATCGTCCGGCGGCAGCGTGTCGAGGGCGAGCACCGCTCCCCACTTCTCCAGGCGCTGGGGGTCGAGCCCTTCGGCCAGCGAGGAGGCCTCGGGGCTCTTCGCACGCTTCGCGAGCGCGGCCCCCATCATGCGGTCGAGCGCTCGCACATCCTGGCGCCAGACGGAAGCGATCTCCTTGCGCAGCTCGGTCTTCAGGTCGCGGAGCCGCTTCGTCGCCTGGGCGTTCACCGAGGGAGCGTCGATGCACTGACCGACCAGCCGCGAGCTGCGCAGGACGCCGAGCAAGGCGTAATAGTCGGCCATCCCGATGGCGTCGAGCTTGTGGTCGTGACACCGGGCACACGCGACGGTGTTCGCCTGGAACGCCTTGGACAGCGTGTCGATCTGTGTGTCGGCCAGGTCATAACCGAGTTGCGGAAGGGTGATGCAATCGTCGTGGTTGACCTCACCGAAGCGGTAGAGGCCGGTACCGATCAACGACTCGTTGTATTGTTCCGTCTCGTTCCAGCGCGGCTCGGGGAGGAGGTCGCCGGCAATTTGCTCGCGGATGAATTGGTCGTAGGGGAGGTCGGAGTTGAAGGCACGGATCACATAATCACGGTAGCGCCAGGCGTGGTGGACCTCGTAGTTCCACTCGTTGCCGTGGGTCTCCGAGAAGTGGACCACGTCGAGCCAGTGCCGGCCCCAGCGCTCGCCGAAATGGGGCGACGCGAGCAGCGAGTCAACCAGCGCCTCCGCGGCCGTCGGCGGGACGGGCCGGTCGGCTGTTGCGCCGGCGGCACAGGCCCGGACGAACGATTCGACCTGCGCCGGGGCCGGCGGGAGCCCGGTCAGCACCAGGCTCAGCCGCCGCACCAGCGTGCGCGGATCGGCCGAGGCGGCGGGGCTCAGTCCCTTCGCCTCCAGGCTCGCGAGCAGGAAGCGGTCGACGGGGCTGTTGGACCACGCCAAGTCCTTCGGTGTAGAGACGGCCGGATGCCGTACGGGCTGGAGACTCCACCACGTCGCGCGCTGGCGCATCGTCTCGGCCCACGAGGTCTGGGCCCGCGCGCTCGGCTTGTCGCGCGGGTCGGGCGCCCCTTGCCGCACCCACGTTTCAAAGTCGGCGATGACCTCGGCCGGCAGCTTCGCTTTCGGGGGCATCTTGAGCGCATCGTCGTCGTGGCGAATCGCGTGGATCAAGAGGCTCTCGTCGGGCTTGCCCGGCTCGACGGCCGGCCCCGAATCCCCCCCTTGGCGCACGCCCTCGCGGTGGTCCAATAGCAGGCCGCCGCCGAGCTTCTTCGCGCCCGCCGCGTGGCAAGGCTCGCAGCGCTCCACGAGGACGGGCCGGATCTTCTTCTCGAAGAACTCGGTCCCCGCGTCGTCTCCCCGCGCGGTCTCCGCAGAGAGGACGGCCGAGACCAACAGAACCCGCTTTACGACGCATGCTCGCATCAACGTTCTCCTCGTCAGGCGGGTCGTGCGCGTTGGCTTCTTGGCCGGGCCGCACCGGGCCGCACCGGGGATTCCTGGAGGTCGCGCAGCAGGCCGTCATAGGCCAGACTGAGGTGGCCGCTCATCTCGGCACGGGCCTTTTTCGCGTTACCGGCGACGAGCGTCTCGTAGATCGCAATATGCGACCGGTCGGCCTGCGCGCGGCGCTGGAGGTCGCGCGGCACGCCGTTCAGGTAAGGCCGGAGCAACTCCATCAGCGACCGCTGAACCGCCCAGAGGGCCGAGTTGCCGGCCAGCCGGGCGATCTCAACGTGGAAACGAATGTCGATGTCGACGTGCTCTTCGCGCGTGGCTTCAAGCGGGAGCGCGAGCATCGTCTCCAGCGTCCGTCGCACGGGAAACAGGTCTTCCAGCCGCCGGCGCTCCGCCGCCCGTCCCACGAGCTCGATCTCGACCAGCCGCCGCGCGTCGAGCAAATGGAGCACGTTGTGCTCCTCGCGGACCAGGGCTGAATGCAGGACGTCGGGAAGTGGCCCCTCGGCCGGTCGCGGAGCGGGCGTGCTCGCCTGGAGGAACGCCCCCGCGCGGGGCTTGATCGTGACCAGGCCCATCGTCTCCGCCTTGAGCAGGGCGTCCCTCACGGCCGTCTGCTTGACCTCCAGGCATTCCGCCAGCTCGCGGATCGACGGAAGCTGGTCGCCGGCCCTCAGTCCTCGGTCGCGCACCACGCCCCAGATGGAGTCCCAGACGGTCGCGATCGTTGCCCCGGGTTTCACCGGATTGGCGTTTGTTGTGGTCACTTGACAGCTCCGCGCCGCCGGGCTACCGTAATCTGATAATCAGACTGATCATCAATGGTAATCAGTTTCGGAGCCGGTCGTCAAGACACCGCCCGCACAGTCCTTCACCGGGGACGACATGGAAACCAACCCCAAGCCGAGTCCGAAAGTCCCCCTGCCCCGGCCGCCCGAGGGGATGCGGCCTGACCGACCGGAAGTCATGAACGCGGTCGGCTCGGGACCGACGACCGAGATCGGCACCGGCGCGACGTTCGAGTGTCTCGTCGGCCGCCACAACCAGGCGCGGCGACTGACGACGGGGTTTGCGACCTTCTCGCCCGGGGCCGGGTTGCCGTACCACACCCATCCCTTCAGCGAGTCCATCACGCTGCTTGCAGGATCGGCGCTGGTCGACGTTGAAGGGCGGAGCTATATGCTCGGGCCACGCGACAATATCGTGGTTCCGGCAGAGCGGGCGCATGCGGTGCGGAATGCGTCCGGATCCGAGCCCACCATCTTGCACGTCGCGGCCGCCACGGACGTTTTCACCCGCACGCTCGTGCCCGAACCGGCCTTGATGCGGGTGATGCCGGCCGATTCTCAGGGTGTCCCCGGCGCGGAGCGCGTCAACCGCTTCGCGACGGCCCCGCGCGGGGCGGCCGGGCCGAACACTGAGTTCATCGACTACTTCAACGACTCGCTGATGCCCGGCATCGAGATGAGCGGCGGCTACGGCCTGTTCCACCCGACCGGACGGCTGCCGGCCCACGTGCACGACTTCGACGAGTCGATCTGCATCATCTCAGGGTGGGCGACGTGCGTCGTCGAGGGGCGACACTATCGGATGAGCGACTGCGCCACGGCCCTGCAACCACGTGGGCGCGTTCATTATTTCATCAATGAATCGGCGGCTCCGATGGAAATGCTCTGGGTCTACGCCGGCCCGCAGCCCGAGCGGATCATCGTCGATGAAGCGTGTGCGACGCTCGAGGGGGACCCCTGGCGATGAACGCCGAGCCCAATTTCCGCATCGCCTTGACCGGCGATTTCTACGAGGCTGACGGCCGCCTGAAGTACCGCGATATCGGCCTCGACCTGCTCGAGCGGGCGCACGGGATGGAGGTCAGCCGTTTCGCCGATCACCGGCCCGAGGTCGAGCCCGACCAGCTCGCCGGCATCCACGGCGCGATCGTGCTGACCCCTCGAGTGACCGCGCGCAGCCTGTCCGCCGGCGGCGACCTGATCGCTGTCGGCCGCTTCGGCGTGGGATATGACAGTGTGGACGTGCCCGCCTGCACGGCTGCCGACGTGGCCCTGTTCATCACGTCGGGGGCCGTCGATCATTCCGTGGCGGAGGCGACCGTCGGCTGGATGCTTGCGCTCGCGCACAGCGCGCGGATCAAGGACGCCCTGGTGCGCGAGGGGCGCTGGCAGGAGCGGAGCCTCCACATGGGGAGCGAGCTGCGCAACCGCACGCTCGGCGTGGTCGGCTACGGCGGTATCGGCCGTGCGCTCGTGCGGATGCTCGCGGGCTTCGGCATGAACGTGCCGATCGTGTACGACCCTTTCCTGCCGGCCGGTGGCGTTACGGGCGTCGAGGCCGTGGGGCTCGACGAGCTCCTCGCGCGGGCCGACTTCGTCTCGCTTCACTGCCCCTTGAACGAGCAGACGCGTGGTCTGATAGGCCGGCGCGAGCTCTCGCTGATGAAGCCGAGTGCGTACCTCATCAACACCGCGCGGGGCGGTATTGTCGACGAGCCGGCTTTGGAGACAGCGCTGGCGGAGGGCCGGATCGCCGGCGCAGCGCTCGACTGCTTCGAGAACGAGCCGCTCACAGCGCCCCCGCGGTTCGCGCGGTTTGATAATGTTCTGCTTGCCCCGCACGCGATCGCCTGGACCGACGAGCTCTTCCGCGACATTGGCCGGGCCGCCTGCCAGGGCATGCTCGACCTCGCCCAGGGGCGCCGTCCCCGAGGCGTGGTCAACCCCGAGGTCTTCGAGCGGCCGGGGTTTCTCGCCAAGTGGCGGAGGCTGCAAACGCTCGCGCCCTGACCACGGCTCATCATGCGCCCCTTCCCTGGAGCCGCTTCAAAATCGTTCGAGATTCCGGGAATGATTCCGGGCCGTTCGGGCACTATGTGACGGATCCTCGGCGTGGGGAGTGAGCTCGACGATGGCAGCCAACGTGTCACTCGCCGTCATCAAACAGGTGGAGGCGGTTTATTCGACGGGCGTGGTCGCGGACCTGACCGACGGCCAGTTGCTGGAGCGCTTCGTCGACATGCAGACCGGGCCCGCGACGGAGGCAGCCTTTACGGTGCTGGTCGATCGTCACGGGGCGATGGTCCTCCGGATCTGCCGGCAGATCTTGCACGACGAGCACGCTGCCGAGGATGCCTTCCAGGCGACATTTCTCGTCCTCGCGCGGCGGTCGCGGTCGATCGCGAAGCGCGAATCGGTCGCGAGCTGGCTGTACGGCGTCGCGCTACGCGTGGCGGCGAAGGCGCGGGCGGCCGCTTCGAGGCAGCGGTGGCACGAGCGACGCTGTGCGGAGGTCGCGGCGACGCGGTCCGGGACCGAGCCTGGAGACAATTCCTGGGCGGAACTGCACGAGGAACTCGCCCGCCTACCCGAGGCGTTCCGCGCGCCTCTGGTGCTCGTCTATCTTGAAGGGCATACCCAGGAACAAGCCGCTGCGCACCTGCGTTGCCCGCTCGGTACGGTCCAGAGCCGGCTGGCGAGGGGCCGGGCCAAGCTGAAAGAGCGGCTTACGAGGCGGGGCGTTGCCCCATCGCTCGGGCTCCTGGCGGTGGGAATGCCCGTCCCAGCCGTCCCGGTCTCGTGGGCCGCGTCGGCCACCCGGGTGGCCATCAACTGGGGCACCCGAGGGGGGGTGATGGCCCACGGGACGGTCCCGGCTTCGGTCGTGCTTGCAAAGGAGGTCGTTCGCGCCATGATCGTCATTAAGTTAAGGATCGTGCTGGGAATCATGCTGGCCGCCGCCACCTTGAGCATGGCCGCCTGGGTCTGGCCGCGGACCGGCGCGGCCGTCGCGAAGCCGGCCGATGCGGGGATCGACGCACCCGGACCGGGTGTCGTTATCAAGGGGGTTGTTGTTGGGCCCGATCGTACGCCGCTGGTCGGCGCACGGCTGGGGTCACCCATCGTCAAGGTACGCGAGAAGGGCGCGACGACAGGCCCCGACGGAGCCTTTATCCTCACGGCCGAGGAGCGCCCTGGCTTCGACTTTCCGCTCCGCGTCGACGCCCCGGGAATGGCCTCGAAAATGTTCACCATCGAGACGACGCCACGCCTACCGACGACTCCCCCGATCGGGCCGGTCGGCCCCCCCTCCACCGTGCTATTGATGGGAACGATGGGAGAGATCCGCCCCGAGCTGGAGATGGGTCGCGGAGTTGTTGTCACCGGCCGAGTCGTCCGCGATGGCAAACCGGTCTCGGGGGCGACGGTGGGAATCTGGCGCGATGCTCGCGGCTTCGACGCTCTGCTCGGCGGCATCGAGGTCAAGGCCGACGGCGAT
Organism: Isosphaeraceae bacterium; assembly: GCA_031291845.1. Lineage (GTDB taxonomy): Bacteria > Planctomycetota > Planctomycetia > Isosphaerales > Isosphaeraceae > DAIDJG01. Next base: position 26,113 of record JARLIH010000497.1, read on the forward strand.
GGGCGATTCCGCTTCCCCAACGCCCCCGCCGACGCGACCGGCTGGGCCTCTGTCACCACCGGCAGCCTGCAAGCCAGCGGGGCGGTTCCCCCGAAGGCATTCCGCACCGGTGGTGATGGCTCGTCGACCGAGCTGGGCGACCTCGAGGTCCGCCCCGGCCGAAGACTCGCCGGCCGCGTCGTCTTCTCGGACGGAAAGCCCGTCCCTCGCAATGCCGTGGTCCTCGCCGCGGCCGATCACGTCGGGGGATCGCTACGGGCAAAGGTCAACGCCGAGGGACGTTTCGAGGTCGTCGGACTGCCCGAGGGTCAGGTCGACGTCTGCGTCTACTTCCCCGACGACCGAACCTATGCGCCCGCCGGCTATCGCGCGTCGGCCCGGAATCGGTGCCTCGACCCGCTCAACCCCTGGCGGCTCGTCGGCCGGCTCGATCGCGACCTGACCGGCCTGACAATCCTATTTGAGCCGGGGGCACAACCCGCTCCATCGCTCGCCCCTGACGTCCTGGCCAACTTCAAACGGGCCCAGGCGGGGACAATCGCGGGCGTACCACCGCAGTACGACGGCCGCGATTGACCAAGGCATCAGGATCCAATCGCGGCCGGTCCAAAGGGCCCGGTTCAGTCCCCGGACGTGCCGGCGAAAAAGATCTCGCTCGGCTCGTCATCCGCATAAATCACGATGTACAGGCCCTGCCAGCGCCGGCGGAACTCAGCCCACTCCCGGCCCTGAAAGGCAGACTCAACCTGCGCCCGTGTCGGCCTATCAGTGCCCAACAACTTGCGGAGTCGAGCCGGCGGCAGACGACTGATGGCCCCATACGCGGGGGACGCGGCAACGCGATCGACGTCCAGGATGGAATGCGTGCCTGCTTCCCCACACCGTTGGCGCAGCTCCTCGATCGTCCCGGCCCGCGGCCTGGCCGGTGCCTTGGCCCGTTCGCGGGCGGCCACGAGCATGCCCTGGGTCAGCTCCCACATCCGGCGCTGCTCCGGAGAGAGCGATTCCAGGACGGACGCCATGCGGTCTTCCAGCGCGTCTGCGGCCGCCGTGTCGAACGGCACGTCGCCATCCTGATACCGGCGATCGCGAAAGACGTCTTGCCGGAGCTCGCCGAGGGCCTTCTCGACGTCCGGTTGGTACGGGACGTAGTACGTCCAGGTCGAAGCTCCCATTCGCCCAGCCTCACTCGGAGAGAAACCCGACAACACGATTCGAGAGACAATTTCATCATGTCGGCCGATTGCTCGCCACTCCAGACCCTGGGCCATAGCACGCTACGGACCTCATAAGTAGACTGGCTCACCAAGACGCCATTTGTCTTATGAGGGGATGAGCCGTGGCCAAACGCGCGAAGCTCGATGCGTTCCAGTTCTCGCCGGATGACGCTTTGGCGGCGGAGCATGCCGCCGTGGCGGCCTGGGTCGAAGACGCGGTAGGAACGTTAACCGAACATACATATTACCTCGACGTCGATCTCAAGACCGAGCCGAGCGGCAAGATCCTGCTCGATGGCACGCCCGAGCAGTCACGACGTTATGTGCTGGCGGCGTTGGCACAAGTACGCCACTGGGACCAGCTCGCGGAACAGATTCGTGCCGGAGCGGAGAATCAGATCCAACGCATGAACGCCCATCACCTCCCCGGCTGGGACCAGGTGTGGGGAAGGCGGCGGCAGGCAGAGGCGGTGGTCAGTGCCTTGATGCGCCGGACCTTGCCGTTTCAGAAGCAGGACCTCGTCGCAATCTTGCGGTGGTGCAACGACAGCGACAACCTCTCGACGTTCTTCGGCCCGATCGGGTCCATCACGCGTGCCCTGGAGCGCTATGCCGCGGGAGCGCCCGTCGATGCCGACCTGCGCGAGGCGATGACGCTGTTCGCGTCGCGACTCAGGGCGTCGCACGACAAGGAGACCAAGCGGCTGGCGACCAACGTGGACCAGCTCTGCGCCCAGAGCGGAGCCGAGCCGGCTGCCGAACCCGCGCCGGCGGTTGCGAGCCTGCCTGCGCCAACACCCGCGCCGGCGGGTTCCGTGGGTGTCCTCGAGCCGCTCAAACGGCTCTTGGGAATGCGGCCGGCCGATGAAGAACCGTCGACGACGCCGATCGGTCCCGACCGGTTTCCTCTGAGCGGGAATTCACCACTTATTCAAGAACACGAGTGTCTGAGTACGTTATTGGACCAGATCGTTGGAACCCACGACTATCACAGCCCGACGATCACGCGCTACCCCGCGGGCCGCGCACTCCTGGCGCTGGATCCTTGGATGAGGGGGAGGGTGGTCCAGGCCGCGGCCGAGCGACATATCAATACCCTGATCGTACATTCGGCCGACCACAACGAGCCTCGCTACTGGCAGTCGCGTGACGCCGCGGCGGGAGTTGTCGCGCCTCTCTTGCAGGTCGATCTCGAGACAGACCGCGATGGGCTTTTCGACTTGCTCCTGTATCTCTCGGCACGTCCCGCGCACACGCGCGACGAGACGGCCGCCACGACCGCAAAACTGATCGCGCAAGCGGAATCCGAGGCGGCACGGGCGCCCCTCACCGAGGGGGAGCGTTACGTCCTTTGGCTGTATCGCGCGTCACTGCTCTCAGGGCCCGCGCTCGGGTCCCCTTCCGCGGAGGCCGCGCGCCTTACCCGTTTAATCAACGACGGCATAAATTTTTACCTGGCACCGGGTGAGGCGTGGAGCGATGCGGTCAACGCCGACCTGACGCGCCTGGGAACCGCGAAACGGACGGAGTGGACGACGCTGCTCAAGCACGCGCTGAGCGCGACCTCGGCCCGCCCGTCGGCCAAGTGGCTCGCAACGGGCAGCAAGCTTGTCGAAGCAATCGGCAACGACGACGTGCAAACTGCGCTTGCAGGCTGGCTGCCGCTGGTCGCGCGGGGCCAGACGATCCAGAGGCTCGGCGACTACCCCGGCGACACCCGAGGCGCGGGCGACGTGATGAACGAAGAGAACGCGACTGCCCTGCGGGGACTGCTCTGGCTCGTGCAGACGCTTCCTCGCCCCGATGCACTGGCGCGCGCGATCACGGCGGTGGTGCTGTCGGCCTACAAGAAGGTGCCGGGCGTTGGCCCTCGGGCGGTAAAGGTTGGCAACGCGGCCGTCTACGCCCTCTCGGAGATGAGGTCGACCAACGCCGTCGGGCAGCTTGCGATGCTCAAGGTCCGTATCAAGTTCGGCACGGCCCAGAAAGAGATCGAAAAGGCGTTCAGCACGGCGGCCGAGGCGCTGGGGCTGCCGAGGGACCAGATCGAGGAGATGGGCGTGCCGTCCTACGGGATGGCGGAGGTCGGCTTGCGCCATGAGTCGTTCGGCGATTATCGGGTCGAGCTGGTCGTCACGGGGTCGGATGCCGAGCTGAAGTGGCTCGACGCCAAGGGCAAAGCGCTCAAGTCCGTGCCGGCGAAGGTCAAGAGCGATCACAGGGACGACCTCAAGGAACTCCAGCAGTCCCTCAAGGACATCCAGTCGATGCTGCCCGCCCAGCGCGATCGACTCGACTCGATGTTCCTGCTCCAGAAGACATGGCCGCTCGAGGAGTGGCGCGAACGCTATCGGAACCACCCGCTGATTGGCACAATCGCGCAGCGCTTGATCTGGCGGGTCGACGGCGTTCCCGCCCTCTTTCTCGACGATCAGCCCACCGACGTGCAAGGGCGCGCGATCGTACCGGCAGAGTCAGCCCAGGTCACGCTCTGGCATCCCGTCGAGTGCAGTATCGACGAGATCACCGCATGGCGGCGGAGGCTCGAAGAGGCCGGCGTCACGCAACCTTTCAAACAGGCGCACCGGGAGGTCTACTTGCTGACCGACGCCGAGCGCAATACCCGCACCTACTCCAACCGCTTCGCGGCCCACGTCCTGCGCCAGCATCAATTCAACGCTCTCTGCGCAGCGCGGGGGTGGAAGAACAAGCTGCGGCTGATGGTCGACGACTCGTACCCGCCCGCTATCAAGGAGCTGCCGCACTGGGGACTGCGAGCCGAGTTCTGGGTTGAAGGCATCGGCGACAACTACGGCACCGACACGAACGATTCGGGCGTCTACCTGCGACTCGCAACGGACCAGGTCCGCTTCTACCGCACGGCCGCCGCGCAGAACTGGGCACACGCGGGAGGCGGCGGCTACAACAGCGCCGCCGGTGGCGCGGGTCCAGGCGAGATCAACGAGCCCCTACCTCTCGAAGAGATTCCGGCGCTCGTCTTCTCGGAAATCATGCGCGACGTCGACCTGTTCGTGGGCGTCTCGTCGGTCGGCAACGACCCTACGTGGCAGGACGGAGGCCCCGAGGGCCGCTTCCGAGACTACTGGCAGCATTACTCGTTCGGCGAGCTCTCCGGCACGGCCAGCACGCGCAAGCAGGTCCTCGAACGCCTGGTGCCGCGACTGAAGATCGCCGACCGCTGCTCGTTCGCCGATCGCTTCCTCGTGGTGCGCGGTCAGAAGCGGACGTACAAGATCCACCTTGGCTCGGGCAACATCCTCATGGAGCCCAACGACGAATACCTCTGCATCGTGCCTGACTCCCGTTCGCGGCCCGCGCAAGACGACCTGTTCCTCCCCTTCGAGGGGGACGGCACGCTCTCGATCATCCTCAGCAAGGCGCTCCTCCTGGCCGACGACTCGAAGATCAAGGACCCGACCATCACGCGCCAGATCGACCGCCGTTGAGTCCACGACGGCACTTGTGGTACAGATGGACCGGACGCCTGTTTCGCCGAAGGGGCACGCACGATGTCTGTGACACTCACGGTCCGAGACGAAACGACGGCCGGCGACGTCTATCACGAGCGGCCGCTCGAGTTCCCCACCGAGCGCATCACCGTTCGCGAGCTGATCCGCGAGCGCGTGTATCAGGAGGTGCAGGACTTCAACCGCAAGCGCGGCGAGCAGATCTTTCGCGGCCTCGTGCAGCCGACGGATGCGGAACGCCTCTTGAACGGCAAGCCGACCGAGTACCGCATGAAGGCGCACCGCGACATTGCATGGAAGGCCCAGTTCGAGAAGGCGATCGAGGCCTTCGAGCACAATGGCTATTTCGTCCTGATCGACGACAAGCAAGCCGAAAGCCTGGACCAGGAATTCGTCATCGGACACGGCACGCTCGTGAGCTTCGTGAAGCTGACCCTGCTGGTCGGAGGCTGAAAGGGCGCAGGAAGAGAGCGTCTCTGACGAGAAAATCGACCGGTGCGTTCTCGGCCGCATTCGTAGGGTGCATGAAATGCACCGGCGCGTTCCACGCACCCCACGGGAATGCCTTCGATCCCCCTTTGGGATCGTTTCAGAACGAATCGGACGAGACGACCTCACCCTGGGCCCGCGAGCCGAGCGACCAGATCACCGGAAGGCTCGTCGAGTCCTTGAGGAACTTCACGGAGCCGTCGGCGAACAGGGTGTTCGCCCCACCGGAATGCCGGCTGCTCAAGGTCCAGATTCCCGGGTTCCAGAGCGTGTTCGACGCGCCCGAGCTCACGCTGCAATTCGGCGTCTTCGGGTTCGGCGCCAGCACGATGTTGCCGAAGCTGAAGCCCGGCAGACCCCATGCCCAGCCCATGCCGAGCTGCGACGTGTGGCTTCCCGTGCGGTTCCCTGCCGCGAGCGCGCCCGCCGCGCAGGTCTGCGCCCACGCCTGGAACGGTGCGGCGCCGGCCGGCAACTGCATGAGCGGCGTGTTCCGCGACACCCCCGGCGGATACGAGCCGATGAAGATGATGTCCGACGGAATCGAGATAAACAGGTCGTTGCCGTCCCCCACGATCCACTCGCCGAACGCGATCGTGTTGCTCGTCCCGTCGAGGATCTCCGAGAGCCGGACCGGCGGCCTCCCCCCCTTCCCGGTGTGGAAGAAGATTCCGTTGGGGGGGCCGCTGGATTGGTTGTAGGTGAACTCGAGGCTCGAGCCCACCGAGGCGAAGTAGTTCACGCCCGGGGCGATCGACGTGTCGACCGTGATCGTCGGCCACGTCGGCGCGGTGTCCGACGGGCAAAGGAACTCACTGATCCGCGTGTGGATGGCGGTTGAGTTGATCCAGACCCCGGTCGGGCCGTTGATCACGTCGATCGAGAAGTTCTGGGCGTTGTAGATCGCCGACTGCTCCGTGAACGGCAGCAGCCGGGACAGCGGGCCGAAGCCGCCGTTGGCGATGGTCGTCCCGGGCGTGGTCGTCGTGTCGAGCGCTGCGGGAGGAACCGTGTCATTGACACTGATGTAGTTATGGAGCGCCAGCCCGATCTGCTTGAGGTTGTTGACGCACTGGGCGCGCCTCGCCGCTTCGCGTGCCGCCTGCACCGCGGGCAGCAAGAGTGCGATCAGAACCGCGATGATCGCGATCACAACCAATAGCTCGATCAGTGTGAATCCTGGCGAATGCGTCGCAACGACGCGACCACTCACGCCGGCGCCGGCGCGACGGTCCTTCTGGAGTAAAGGCGACATGCAAGACTCCTCCGAGTCTGCGCGCGCCTCCGGCTGGTCCAGTGGGCACTACGCGATTTTTTCTTGGGAAGACGCCTCTCGCGATCGAGTTGGCACTTTTCGGCGGGATTGACTTCACGCATTCAGCGAGGACGTTGCGTCTCGACTTGGTCGATCAGGACGTTGCGGGTTTGCTCCGTCCCCACCTCACTATAAACGGACGAGGTAGCCCGTTATTGATGGTCCAACTGCACCAAATCGTCTCATGTGCCACGAGCACCGGATCTCAACGTTCGCTCCCGAGAAGCCAATCGATCAAGGTTACGTCACTGGTGGTCTGATTATTTCGACACTCTCCCCACCCCGTCAAGAGGAATATCGCCTAACTCGATCTATTTGGTCGGGATCGATCGGCGTCAAGGAATCTCCCCGACCGCGCATCCGCCGCTCGGAGGATGAAATATCCGGCCAAATAGGAGACGTCTTGCTGATCTCCGCCCTGAGCGGTGGCTTCGACTAAAGAGAACGACCCGGGAACGGCCTTGCGCCGCACCCGGGTCGTCCTGTGTCGTGCCGTGTGCTCGTCCGTAATTCGTAGGGTGCATGAAATGCACCGGTGCGTTCCACGCACCCTACAAGCAATACAGCCCGGTCTCTCTTCGGGTGGTCTCAGAACGAATCGGCAGAGACGACCTCACCCTGGGCCCGCGAGCCGAGCGACCAGATCACCGGAAGGCTCGTCGAGTCCTTGAGGAACTTCACGGAGCCGTCGGCGAACAGGGCGTTCGCCCCACCGGAATGCTGGCTGCTCAAGGTCCAGATTCCCGGACTCCAAAGTGTGTTCGACGCGCCCGAGCTCACGCTGCAATTCGGCGTCTTCGGGTTCGGCGCCAGCACGATGTTGCCGAAGCTGAAGCCCGGCAGACCCCACGCCCACCCCATGCCGAGCTGCGATGTGTGGCTTCCCGTGCGGTTCGCGCTTGTTGTGGCGCCCGCAGCGCAGGTCTGCGCCCATGTCTGGAACGGTGCGGCGCCGGCCGGCAACTGCATGAGCGGCGTGTTCCGCGACACCCCCGGCGGATACGAGCCGATGAAGATGATGTCCGATGGAATCGAGATGATCAGGTCGTTGCCGTCCCCCACGATCCACTCGCCGAACGCGATCGTGTTGCTCGTCCCATCGCGGATCTCCGCGAGCTTGACCGGTGGCCTGCCACCCGTCCCCGTGTGGAAGAAGATGCCGTTGGGGGGGCCGCTGGTTTGGGTGTAGGTGAACTCAAGGCTCGAGCCCACCGAAGCGAAATAGTTCACACCCGGGGAGACTGCGGGGTCACCCGTGATCGTCGGCCACGTCGGCGCGAGGTCTGACGGGCAGAGGAACTCGCTGATTCGCGTGTGGGCGGCAGTCGAGTTGATCCAGACGCCCGGGTTGCCGTTGATCACATCGATCGAGAAGTTCTGGGCGTTGTAGATCGCCGACTGCTCCGTGAACGGCAGCAGCCGGGACAGTGGGCCGAACCCGCCGTTGGCGATGGTCGTCCCGGGCGTGGTCGTCGTGTCGAGCGCCGCGGGAGGAAACGTCTCATTGGCACTGATGTAATTGTGGAGCGCGAGCCCGATCTGCTTGAGGTTGTTGACGCACTGGGCGCGCCTTGCCGCTTCACGCGCCGCCTGCACCGCAGGCAGCAAGAGCGCGATCAGAACCGCGATGATCGCGATCACAACCAACAGCTCGATCAGCGTGAATCCTGGCGAATGCGTCGCAACGACGCGACCACTCACGCCGACGTCGGCGCGACGGCGCTTCTGGAGCAAAAGCGACATGCAAGACTCCTTCGAGTCTGCGCGCACCTCTGGCTGGTCCAGTGGGCACTACGCGATCATTCTGGGAAAAATGCCTCTCGTTAACGAGTAAGCATATTTTCAGGTGGGATTGGCTTCGCGCGTGCGGCGAAGCCGTTGCGTCTCGACCTTGACGGTCACTCCAGCCTGGATGAGGACCTGCTCATTCTCCATCGTGCCGTCAACGGACGGGGTGAGTCTCTCTTTGAATGATTGTTCCGCCGCGCTCAACTCGTGTCGTCTGCTCCAACGGTCGCACCTTAGCATTCACTGTCGAAAAGTCAGTCGATCAAGCGTCGCATCGCTGCGTGTCTGATTATTTTAAGACTCGCCCCACATCGTCAAGGCGAATATCGTCTAGCTCGATCAATTTTATCGGGTTTGCAGGCAAAGCTCGTTTTCTTCTTTTTCTCTCAAAGAGGCGTCAAGACATCTCCGAACGGCCCCGAAAACTCGGCGCGAGGGCGAATCGCATGACCGATACCCGAGCTCTCAACGGTGTTCACGGACGGAGCAGCGCGGGACCCGGATGGGAGGTCGGTGCCGTCTCAAGGAGCCAGTCACGCCCAGCGCACGAGTGAGGCGACCTCATGCCGTTGCGATGCCCGCCCCTCTTCGGCCGGCCGGCCGAAGGCAACGAGCGCCACGACCTCCGCGTGGTCGGGGAGACCAAACAGCGACCGGACCTGAACCGCGTCAAAGCCGAGCATCGGCGATGACCCCAGGCCGTACGCTTCCAGGATCAGCAAGAGATACCCCAGCGCGATGTTCGCCTGAGCTCGGCCCCACTGGTCGCGCTGGGAGTCCGTCAGGGTCTCGAAGAAGCCGATGATACTCTGGCGCGTCTTCGCCTTCGCTTCCGGGGCGAGGTCCGCGCGCAAGACGGAATCAATCCGGGCGAGCGTGTCGACCATATCGCTGTAGACGACGACCGTCACCGGCGCCCGGCCGACTTGATTCTGCCCGAACGCGGCCGCTTGCAGTGTCTCGCGGTGCGCGGCGTCGGTCACGGCCACGAACCGCCAGGGTTGCAGGTTCCAGGCCGATGGTGCCCGCCCTGCCAGAGAGAGAACCTCCAGGATCAGGTCCCTGCCGATCGGTTCCTGCACGTAATCTCGGATGGATCGACGTTTCTGGACCAACGCCTCCACCGCGGACGCGACTTCTGCCGAACCCATTCGCAGTCCCCCTAACTCTACCACCCGGCTCATTCTTACCGGCTCGCCACCGAAATCGTCTTGATTCCGTGGCCGAATTGATTCACTCTAACAACGATAGTCGATAAAGTCAGTCGATAAAGTCGGTTATTGGGCGGAGGGGGCGGATGAGTCGTCGCTGGAGCGGGGGCGGGGCGGGGCTGGCGGCCCTGGGCTTGGCGGCCGTGCTGGATCTCGTGGGTTGTGGGACCAACGGCGGGGACCGTGCCGGGGGAGTGGTGCGCATCGGGTACCAGAAGGCGGGAACGTTGAACCTGCTGAGGTTGCGCGGCCGGTTGACGCCTGTCGTGGCGAAGCTCGGCGTGGTCGTGGAATGGGTCGGTTTCCCCGCGGGCCCGCAATTGCTGGAGGCGCTCAACGTGGGCAGCATCGACTATGGGCACACCGGCGATGCGCCGCCGATCCTTGCGCAGGCCGCCGGCGTGCCGTTCGTCTACGTCGGGTACGAACCGTCGCGGCCGCACGCGGAGGCGATCCTGGTGCCCGCGGGGTCGCCGCTCCGGTCGGTGGCCGACCTGAAGGGGCGGCGGGTCGCGCTCAACAAAGGATCGAACGTGCAGTACCTGCTGGTCCGGGCCCTGGAGCAAGCGGGGGTCCCGTACGACCAGGTTCGGGCCGTGTTCCTGCCGCCATCCGATGCCCGCGCGGCGTTCGAGGGGGGGAGCGTGGACGCCTGGGCGGCCTGGGACCCGTATCTCGCGGAGGCCGAGATCGGCGCAGGCGCCCGGGTGCTCACCGACGGCGAGGGCTTGGTTGCCAACCGGGAGTTCCACCTGGCGTCGCGGGCACTCGTTCAGGACCGGCCCGACGTGGTCCGAGCGATCCTCGACGCCGTCGGGCAAGAGGGGGCGTGGGCACAGGCGAACGCCGACGAGGTCGCTCACCTGCTCGGGGCCGAGATCGGACTCGGGGCCGAGACGATGCAGCGCGTGATCGGGCGCAAGAGTTACGCCGTCGCGCCGATGGACGAAACCGTCGTGGCCGAACAACAGCGCGTTGCCGACACGTTCGCCGCGCTCGGGTTGATCCCCGCAAAGATCGTGGTGCGCGACGCCGTGCCGGCCTCTCCCCCGGTTGTCGCCGGGGGGATCGCCCGATGATCCACGAGGGCTGAGGAGAGGATTGACGCAACCAATGAACATTTTCTGGTTTTTTCCAACTTCGGGGGATGGCCGGTATCTGGGAACGACCCGCGGCGCGCGGCCGATCACCCCTGCATACCTCCGCCAGATCGCCGGGGCGATCGACGAGCTGGGTTACGAGGGCGCGTTGCTCCCCACGGGGCGCGGCTGCGAAGACGCCTGGATCACCGCCGCGACGCTCGTGCCGGCGACCCGCCGGGTCAAGTTCCTGGTCGCGGTTCGCCCGGGTCTGATGTCGCCTGGGCTGGCGGCGCGCATGGCCTCGACGTTCGATCGGCTCAGCGGCGGCCGGCTGCTGATCAACGTGGTGACCGGCGGTGACCCGGAGGAGCTCTCCGGCGACGGCATCCACCTCGGCCACGACGAGCGCTACGAGCTGACCGACGAGTTCCTCACCGTCTGGCGCGGGCTCTGCCGCGGTGAGCGGGTCGACCACCACGGACGGCTCCTCCAGATCGACGACGGTCAACTGATGCTCAGGCCGGTCCAGGAGCCGCACCCGCCGCTCTACTTTGGCGGCTCGTCGCCGGCAGCGCACCGTGTGGCGGCCAAGCACGCCAACGTCTACCTGACGTGGGGAGAGCCGCCGGACGCCGTCGCGGCGAAGGTCGACGACGTCCGCGCCCGCGCGTCCGAAGAGGGCCGGTCGGTCCGGTTCGGCATTCGCCTCCACGTGATCGTGCGCGAGACTGCCCGCGAGGCCTGGGCGGCGGCCGACGACCTGATCCGCCACCTCGACGACAGGACGGTCGCCGCCGCGCAGTCGGTGTTCGCGCGGATGGACTCCGAAGGTCAGCGTCGGATGGCCTTGCTCCAGACCGGCGACCGTTCGCGGCTGGAAATCGCGCCCAACCTCTGGGCCGGAGTCGGCCTGGTGCGCGGCGGGGCCGGCACAGCGCTCGTCGGCGACCCCGAGCAAGTCGCCGAGAGGGTTCGCGAGTACGCCGCGCTCGGGCTCGATACGATCATCCTTTCGGGCTATCCCCATCTGGAGGAGGCCCACCGCGTGGCCGAGTTGCTCTTCCCCTTGCTCGGCAAGCAGCGGCCGGCCGACAGCGCGAGTCTGACGGGCGTGGTCATGGCCGACCGCCGGCTCCCCGAAGTCGTTGACGCCGTGGCGGCGCGCCCATGAGCCTGGTGCGCACCGCCCAGCCGGTGCTGTCACACGGCCGAAGGCCGGGCGCAACGGCCGTCCCACGAGCGCGGCTGATGCCGGTACTACTCCCCTGGCTCGTGCCGGCGCTGGGGATCGCGGCCTGGCAGGCGGCGGCGGATTGCGGCTGGCTGCCGGCGCGGTTCCTCCCCTCGCCCTTGAGCGTCGTTCGCGCCGCGGTCCGCCTGGGCGCATCGGGGGAACTGGCGCGGCACGTCGCCGTGAGCACGCGCCGCGCCGCGATCGGGTTCGCGATCGGCGGTGGGATCGGTCTCGCGCTCGGGTTTCTCAACGGTCTCTCGGAGACCGCCGACCGGCTTTTCGACTCGACGTTGCAGATGGCCCGGTCGGTTCCCCACCTCGCGCTGATCCCCCTGGTCATCCTCTGGCTGGGGATCGGCGAGACGGCCAAAGTCGCGCTCGTGGCCCTGGGCGTCGTCTTCCCGCTCTACCTGAACACCGTGCACGGCCTGAGAAGTCTCGACCCACGCCTGATCGAACTGGGTCGGGTGCACGGGTTGAGCCGCGCGGCGATGATCCGGCGGATCATCTTGCCGGGGGCCTTGCCGTCGATCCTGGTTGGCGTGCGGTACGGGCTCGGGCTCATGTGGCTGTCGCTGATCGTGGCCGAAACGATCTCGGCGGAATCCGGCATCGGCTACCTGGCGATGAACGCCCGGGAGTTTCTTCAGGCGGACGTCGTCCTGCTATCGATCGTCCTTTACGCGCTCCTGGGCAAGCTCGCCGACGCGATCACCCGGTGGCTCGAGCGCTGGCTGCTCCCGTGGCACCCGAAGCTGGGAACGCGCTGAAGCCGAAGGGGGTTCTCGTGACGTGCGGTGTCATGCTACAGATCCAGGGGCTGAGCCACCGCTACGGCGACCGCGAGGTGCTCCGCGACCTGGACCTGGAGGTCGAGCCCGGGGAGTTCCTCGCCGTGGTCGGGCGGAGCGGCTCGGGCAAGACGACGCTCCTCCGGCTCCTGGCCGGCCTCGAGACGCCCGAGCATGGCCGACTGCTCCAGGACGGGAGCCCGCTCTCCGGCCTGAATCCTCGGGCCCGCCTCATGTTTCAGGACGCCAGGCTCCTCCCCTGGGAACGGGTCGAGGGAAACGTGCGCCTTGGCCTCCCGCGCGACCGCGCCGACCGCGCACGCTGGGCGTTGCGGCAGGTCGGTCTGGCCGACCGCGCCGGCGAGTGGCCACTGGTCCTCTCCGGCGGCCAGCAACAACGCGTCGCCTTCGCCCGGGCGCTGGCCGGCGACCCAGGGTTGCTGCTGCTCGACGAGCCGCTCGGCGCCCTCGACGCCCTGACCCGCATCGACATGCAAGCGCTCGTCGAACAGACCTGGCAGGCCGCGGGTTTCACGGCGGTGCTCGTCACTCACGACGTCGAAGAAGCGGTGACCCTGGCCGACCGCGTGGTGGCCGTCGACCACGGACGGATCGCCCTCGAGACGCGTGTCTCCTTGCCCAGGCCAAGACACCGCGACTCACCTCAATTTGCGGCCCTGGCCGAGGAGATCCTCACCCACGTGCTCAACGCCCCCCGAACGCACGACGGCTAACCCAAAGTAGAGGTAAAAGTCAGACGGCATTAATCTTGATTAAAACGGTCGAAATTATAGACAACAACCTTGACCGGGCGCGATTGATGGGGAATAATCGCCGCGGTCATTCCGCTCGCAGGCTGATGAGAGTCCTCCAACGACGTGATCCTGAGAGATCAAGTCCGTCGCCAAGCATGCTTGGAGGTGAGAATGTCGAGTCACGAGAGGCTCACCCGTAGGGATGACGAGCGGCCTCGCCGCCCTCCCTGGGGCAATGACGTCGAGCTGCATTACGTTCGGGAGGCCATTCAGGGCATCCGTCACGGCGAGGTGCGCGTGGTGATCCAGGACGGAATCGTCATCCAGATCGATCGCATGGAAAAGCAACGGCTCAGGTAAGCTCCGGCGCCGCGAGTTCGTAGCCGCCGACTCTTGACCGAGAGGCGAGTCCCCCTCAATCCGCGTGTGGCTGACTGGTCCACCAGAGGTGCGCGTAGACTCAGCAGGAGTCTCGCATACCTAACCGAGCCTCGGCTCGCGTGCCCAGGGCGAGATCATTTGGTCCGACTCGTTCTGATCGACGAAGCGGCGGCCGGTCGCATCACGACGGCCGCGCTGCGCCGCGAATGGCGGTCGCCTGGCTTGGCGTGGCAGGGCTCCGGCGGTCCGACGTGGGCGAAGTCGGCCGCGCAGCGGGACGGCGCGAGGCCGTCGGTGCCGGCGGAGGCGAGACATACACGGTTTGCAGGCTCGGGCACGACCAGATTCCGTGCCGCTCGTTGCCTGGGAAGAACACCTGCTGGTCCAGCTTCAGCGGCGAGAGCTGCATGAACACGAAAATGCAGACCGGGTACTCCGCCACACGCTCCATCTCCGCCAACCGCACCGGGTCCGACAGCTTCAGGCCGGCCGCGCGGTATGCCTTCTCGGTCATCTCGACGCAGTAGAGCGCGTTGTCGTTCAGGTTCAGGTCGTAGTCGAACGGCACTTGCCGCTGGTATCGGTCGCGGCACCATTCCACGGCCTTCTGGGCACGATCGTGGAGCGCAGGCTGCACCCGCTTCACACCAAACGCACCCACGTTGTCGAGCATCCACACCGCGAACGGCTGCCGGCGCACCCCCGCCTTGGTCGTGTCGTACACGACCGGCTCTCCCTTCTCCACCGCGACGATTCCCGTGTGCGAAAACCGGCTATTTGTGACATTGGCAATGAAGCGGCTGAATGGGAAACGCCCGAAAAGGACGCGGGCATCAGCGCGGCGGAAGACGATGTCACCGTCGCGCAGCACGTTCTTGCCCCAGGCATCCCACTGCTTCATCGTCGGGCTCATTGTGATCGGCGGAATTTGCCCATTTTCGCGCGCTCGTGTGGCGACGGGGCCCCACGGGTTTCCTTGCCATCCTGGTGGGACCAGGCGATCGGTCGGTTCCAGGCCGTCCCTGCCGAACACGGTCGTCGTCAGCCAAATCAAAGTCCACATGCTGGCTCGTCCTCATGGCAACGCCCACAGCGGGGGGGGGGGAGTGGGCCTGGAACGGCTCGGGCCTGGTGGCCCGCACTCCCCCTGGCGGCTGTGGATCAAGTCATCGGGTGGGGGGGGCCGATGGGGTCTCGACGAACGTCAAACGACTCGGTTTGTGGCGGGGCCGCACAATGTTTACAGAAATCAACGTCGGCCCTGCACCGGCCGAGATTTCACAACCATCGTGCCGCGTGCCCGAGAGGTCTCGGGACGGTTCTTAGTAGGGTTATCGGCGAAACGAGCAGCAAGACCTTTCCCGGGCGAACCATTCTTCACCCCGCGCGAGGGGGAAGCCCGAGCCCATGGAAGATGATGATTTTAACCGATTCCCTGATTGAAAGGAAATTTCTTTCAAGAACGGCGGCAGGGACGGTCGATTGGAAAAGAGTCACCACTTCTCTCAAGAGATCCGGAACCGGCCATTTCTTCACTCAGGACCGCGCGGGCAGGATGCGGGCGCGGGTCAAATGCAACTCCATTCGAACTCGGGGGCGTGATTCAGGGCATGCGCAACGGAAGGCGCAAGGTCTTGGCGACATTGGGGATGTTCCTGCTGGTAACATTCTGCGGCGCCGCACCGCCAGACCCGGCCGCAGGCATTGTGGGCGAGACCCCGGTCCGCCTCACGGTAGAGGTCGCGTGGACGTTCCCGACCGAGACGCCGCCGTTGCCGGGCGAGGGATCCGCGATCTCGCTGGAGATGATCGAGGGGAAAGTCGTCGAAGCTTTGGCCTGGCCGGCCAACGGGGGCAACGGCGACAAGCCGGAGCGGCAAGCGGACGGGACCTGGGGACTGGGTTCGGGATCGGCCGGCCGCGTGCGTGCCCGGATCGAGGCTCCCCTGGGGGCGGTCTTCCTGTTCCGGGCGGGGGGGCAGGAGCTTCGGTTCCCACTCGTCGCCGTATTGGAAGGGCGGCAGCACACCCCGCCGCAGGCACCGGTCGAGATCGCGCTTGAGCGGCTGGCCTGGGACTCGCTGACCCTGCAAACGAAGTCGACCGGCCCGGACAACGAAGTGATTGACGGCACGGTGGCGCCCGGGGCGACGGTGCCGGTGCCGATGGGGCTCAACATCCTCACCGCCGAGCCGGCCGAGATGACCGTCTTCTGCACGGCCGAGCTGCGGCCGGCACGGGGCGGCGAGGCGGTCTGGCGCAACGAGCGGCAGGAAATCGTGCCGACGAACCGGGTGGAGATCCCGGCGCGTCCCTGGATGTTCACCGCCCCTCGGAACGAGGGGACCTACGTGCTGGAGCTGCGTGCGACGTGGGAACCGGTGACTCCTGCTCGCGAGGGGACCCGGTTGGGACGCCTGATCCGGCGCCGGCGAGCGCCCGCGCCGGGGAGCACGGCCGTGCGCAGGGTGAGCGTGGTCGTGATGAAGCCCGGCGCCGACGCGAAGGAGCCCGCCGCGGGGGCAAAGAGCGAGCAGGAGGTGGACGCGGTCGACCTGTCCCGCCCGCGCGGGAGCCGGTTGCTCGCATCGGGGCGTGCGCCGGCGGCCAAGGGGGCCGGGTGGGACGTGCCCGAGGCGGCCCTGGTCGAGCCGACCCGGCGCGACCGGCTGCGGGGCTGGATCCTGTGGGGCGGGCCCGACGCGGCGAACCTCGGAGCGGCCGACGGCACGGAGCTCGCCTGGTCGGCGCTCGGCCTGAAGGTCACGCACCCGGGGCGGCCGCACAGGCTCACGGTCAAGGTTGCCGGGGGCCATCCCGCTGCGCTCGGCGTCGCGCTGGTTGAACCGGGCGCATCGGGCAAGCGCACACGGGTCGCGCTCGACGTCTGCGCTTCGGGTCCGCCCGTTGCGCAGGACGGAGCGCCGCAGGTATTTTCGTGGCTGGTCTGGCCCGACACGGCGGAACCGGTGCTCGTGCTGGTCAACCGCGGCCCGTCCGGGCCGGTGCAGCTCGGCAACGTCGCCCTGGCGGAGCTGCCCGACGTCCCCGCCGGCCCGGTGGTGACTGAGCTGGAGGGGCGCTCGCGCCGCTTCGGCCTGTACGTGGGCGGCCCCGGGGCGCTCGAGCGCTTCGGCGCGGGGGACGAGACGGCTCCGATCGACTCCTTCGCGGTATCCCAGCGCCTGGCGCGTTACCTCTCGTACTGTGGCGCCACCTCGGTCGTGGTCCCCGAGGGGCTCGCGGACCGGGCCGAGCGGCAGGCCTTGCACGGCCAGGCCGCCGAGGACGCGCTCGGCCCCGATCGGCTCGACGTGTTGCTCCGCGTGCTGGGCAAGCGAGGCGTGACCGCCTGGCTCGAGCTCGACCTTTCCGGTCCCCTTCCCGGGCTTCCCGCCCCCGATGCGCCCGAGGCCCTGTCGCGCGGGCTGGTGCGGGTGGACGGCCGGGGGCAGGCCGACGGGCCCGACTATCACCCGCTGCACCCCGACGTGCGTGCCGCGCTCCGGCGCCGGGTGGTCGACGCGCTCGCCTCGCGCCGGGCCGGCAAGTGCGTGAACGGTCTCCTGGTCCGCCTCGGCCCCGGCCCGACGCTGCTCGGCGGCACCGCCACCGGTCTCGACGACTCGACCTACGAGCGGTTCGCCCGCGAAATGTTCGACGGAATGACGGCGAACGACATGCCGGGCCTGGGGACCGACGACCCGAACCGGTTCGCGAAACGCGCGCAGTTCCTGATGGGTCCAGGACGGACGCCCTGGCTAACGTGGCGTGCGCGGGGGATCGCGGGATTGTACGGCGAGCTGGCCGCCGCCGCGCGGGGGGTCGCGCCCGAGGCCACGCTGGCGGTCGCCACGCCCGCCCTGGACGACAGCCCGGTCGGTGCTGAGGCCCGGCGCGCGGACCTGGCGGGCCTGGTTCCGAGCCTCGCCTGGCGGAACGTGGGGCTGGACCTCGACGTCTGGCCGACCGGCCCCGAGGCCCCCGTGGTGCTGCGAGGGGTCGACCTGTCGGACGACGGCCTGGCACGCGACCTGGCGCTCAGCCCCGAGCTGGACGCAAAGTTGGCCGCGTGCCCCGACCGCGGCCTGCTGCTGGCCGCCGCCACGAGCGAGCCCGCCTCAGCGGGGGGCACGGGGCCGAGGCTGTCGGCTTCCTCGGTGGTCGCCGAAGAAGCAGCCGTGGACGAGCCGCTGGGCCACGCCATGGCCGCGCTCGACGCCCATTACGTCGTGCTGTCGACCATGGCCGTCGCCGGGCACGAGGAGCGGCTCCGCCGCTTCACCGGGGTATTTCGCGCCCTCCCCGCCCCCGCCCTCGGCGCGCTCACCGCCGGGCGCCAGCCGTCGGGCGTCGCGGTCCGCGCTGTGTCTGCGGGGCAGAATTCCTATCTCGCGCTCGCGAACGACACCCCTTATCCCATCCTGGTCGAGGCCGTCCTGCCGGCGATCGGCGCCGCGGCCGTCGACGACCTCGGGCGCGGCCTGAGGCTGGCGCCCAAGAGCGAGCGGGGCGAGAGCCACCTCGTGCTCGACATGCCGCCGTTCGGCGTCTCGGCCGTTCGCGTGGCCGCAGCCGACGTCCGGGTCGAGTCGGTCGCCACCTACCCGTCGGAGGCCGTCAAGGCGAAGATGCTGGCCCAGTACAACGCCCTGACAACCCTGCTCGCCCGGCTGAACCAGGCGGGCGAGGGAGGGGCCTCGGGACCGGCCAACACGGGCTTCGAGCCGAGCGGGGACGGGCGGGTCGTCCCGATGGGCCTCAAGTCGAACCCGGTCACGGGCTGGCAGCTCGTTGAAGGGATGAGCATGCCGGGGGCCAACTCCGTCGCGATCGACACGGTGCAAGCCCATGCGGGACAGGGGAGCCTGCGGCTCAGCGCCGGCGCGCCGCCGGCGTCAGTGGTCAGCGACCGCTTCACGCCTCGCGTCCAGTCAAGCTTGACCATCACCGCGTGGTTCCGGGCGAGTCAGGCCGACACCAAGCTGCGGCTCTGGATTGAGGGGGAGGCGGCGGGCCAGCCGTTCCTCAGGCGTTCGGAGCTGACGCTCCAGCCCGAGTGGGGCGCGCAGGCTGTCCGCGCATCGAACCTTCCCCCTGGCGGACTCGACTCGGCCCGCCTGCGGTTTGAGCTGGTGTCGGGCGGCACCGTCTGGGTTGACGAACTGAACGTCGCGGGCGAGTCGCTCTCCGACACGGAGCGGACCTACGCCCTCCGCGCACTGGTCGCGGCGCTCCACGCGCACCGCGAGAGCCGCTACGCCGACTTCGCCCGCCTGGCTGGGTCGCACTGGGCCAAGCGCCCCGCCGCCCTCTGGGGCGACCCCGCCGCGCTCGCCCGCGGGGGGACGAATGCCCTACCCAGCGACCGACGGCTGCGGTAAAATCCGGGGCCGGCGCGCTTCGCAATCTCTGCGAGCCAACAACGCCTCGCTCGCGCTTCGGTTGACTGAACGACGGCGGAATCGGCTGACCGACCTGAAGCAACAAGGGACCGGCCGATTTCCGAGCCGCAGGGATGCCCCAGGGAGGGCAGAGGAGGCCTTTGGTGTTTGTCGCGTGCAACACGCTTTGCTTCGCGCAGGAGCCGTTGGAATCGGCCCTGCGGCACATCGCCGAGCTGGAGTTCGACAAGTTCGAGCTCGCGCTCGTCGAAGTGGGTGGCCAGTTGAAGCCCTCCGAGGCGGCCGACAACCCCGACCTGGCCGCCCAGCGCTTGCGCCAGGGGCCAAGCCTGACCCCCAGCGCGCTGGGGCTCGACTTCGGCGACCTGGATCTCGCCAGCCCCGCTGGTCGGAAGCGGTTCGAGGCGATGTGCCGGCTGGCCAAGCCGCTGACCGTCGCCGTGCTGACGATCCCCGCCGCGCCCCTGGGCACGCCGTTCGATGACGAGGTGAAGCGCCTCAGCGGCCTGGCCGCGCACGCCATGCGCGAGGGCCTGGTGCTTGCGGTCGAGACCCACTCGAAGACCGTGACCGCCGACCCCGCCGTCGCCGTCGAGCTCTGCAAGGTGGTGCCCGGCCTGGGCCTGACGCTCGACCCCAGCCACTACATCCAGGGACCGCACAAGGGGGGCGACTACGACGCCGTCTTCCCCTACGTCCAGAACATCCACCTGCGCGACACGGGCAAAGGACCCGGCGAGTTCCAGGTTCGCGTCGGCCAGGGGGAGATCGAGTACGGCCGCATCATCAACCTGCTCGAACGCCACGGCTACGACCGGGCGCTCACCATCTCGATCCTCGACCTGCCCGAGAACACGTTCGAGACCGAGGTGGAAGTGCGGAAGCTCAAGCTCCTGCTCGAGAGCCTGATCTGAGTCCGGGCCGTACTCCCCCGATCCTCAGCTCAGCTCCCCGGCCAAGACCAGCCGCTCCAGGCGCGCCCTCATGTCCTCGCGCGACTGCGGCAGCTCCACGAACCGGCAAAACACAGCGTCGAAATACGCAGGATGCCGCTTCAGGCACTCGGCAAGTGAATTCCCGCCGTCGATATTCGCGGAAACCGTTTTGACCATGCGCATGAACCGCCCCCCGCGCGTACCGGAAACGCGGCCCGCCGCGCACACGAGGGGGCCGGTCAGGTGGTGCTCGTGAAGGAGCCGGGCCAGCGCGGCGGCGAAGCGCACGGATTCCGGCCGCCGGCCGATCGCCCGCCGGAACCGCGCGGCGGAGAAGAACCGGTCGTGCTGCACGAACGCCTTCAGCTCGTCCGCCAAGTCGCCGTACTCGTCGCCGACATCCAGCGCCGCCAGCAATCCTCGGTCCACCCACGCCCTGGACGCGGCGAGGCTCCCACTCAAGGGATATCCCGCACGCAAGCGGTCCGACATGACCGCCAGCGCCTGGCGCAGGGTCCGGCTCGGATTGACCCGCGCCGCGAGCTCGACCGCATCAACGACCGCGAGCCCCTCGACAAGAGCCTGCCGGAAGACTGCCGCAAAGACCGACTGGTGAAACCGGCGGATGGGCACGTACGGGTGGACTGGTTTTACCGTGTCGCGCCGGCGCCACCGGGCGCAACGGTCTTCGAGGTATGAGTCGAACGTGAACTCTATCCGGGTGCGCTCCGTCGTCGCTCTGCGTTCGAAGATAAGGCGCAGTATCTCGCCGGCCGCATCCGACGCGGACTTGGGAAGAGGCTCCATACGCGCCCCCGTCTGGGAAGGTACGGCCCTGGACGTCGATTCCGCGAACCGGACCTTCCAGCGATTCTGATCGAGTGAGCCCACAATCACACTCCTCAACGATCGCACACTCGTGACAGGCGGGCAATCCGCCAATCGTCCAGGTCCGACGGCACGCGACCCCAGCGCCGGCCGAAACCGCGCTCGGGGTCGCGCTCGTGGTGGCAGCGAGCACCTTGCTCGGCGAGAATAGACGTGCCAGAACAGTCCAAGCGCGATTCAATGTATCGTCAACCGCTTCTCGGGTGCAGGAAATGCACCATCCTTGTGAGCCCACTTCATGAGCACGCCGATCGTCGTCGCCCCCCGCGGGCCGGGATGCCTGGTCCAGATCCTCTGGTTCGTCTTCATCGGTTGGTGGATCACCCCGATCTGGGTCACCGCCGCCTGGATCTTCATGATCTCGATCATCGGGCTGCCGCTGGGCGTCTGGATGCTCAACCGTGTGCCGATGGTGCTGGCGCTGCGCGACCCGAGCGAGGTGCGCGTGCGGGTGCGCGAGATCGGCAAAGGGCAGTGGGTCTACGAGGCGACGGAAGCGGAGCAGTATCCCTTCCTGGTCCGTGCGATCTACTTCCTGCTCGTCGGCTGGTGGGTCAGCGCCATCTGGATGGGGCTGGCGTATCTGGTCTGCTGCACGATCATCGGCCTGCCGCTGGGGATCTGGATGTTCGACCTCGTCCCCATGCTCGTCACGCTGCGCCGCTGAGTGGGTTCCCGTTGCGGAGACGCCATGGGGCGCGGGGCTTCGCCCTCCGAGCCGAAACCGCTCAGCACTGCCTACACCGTCTTGCGGACCCGCTCGGGATTTGGCCCGGGTGGCGCGTCGGCACCGCGTCGAAATTCGGGGAGTCGCCCTCGAATGTTGGATTCGACTCCTAGAATAGAGGCGACGCACTTCGGCGCCCGGCGCTCGTTCCGTCGCGCCCTTGATCCCGACTTTGAGACGCAGGTTCCCGAGAGGATTTCCATGACGTTCGGCTCGCTGCTCCCGATCACGTTCGCCGCCCTTGCCGGTGTCTCCTTACCGCCGGGCGATCATGTCCGCACGCTTTTTATCGGTGAGCAGCCGCGCTCGTACCTGGTCCACGTCCCACCGGGTTATGACTCCAGAACGCCGGCGCCCGTCGTGCTCGCGCTCCATTCGGCGGCGATGAACGGCGCGGGGATGGCCCGCTTCTGCGGCTTGAGTGAGAAGGCGGACAGCGCTGGCTTCATCGCAGTGTACCCGAACGGCACGGGGAGCACCCCGTTCCTCCTCTACTGGGACGCCGGCGGCGTCCGGGGACGGCCCTCGGACGACGTGGGCTACGTGGCGAAGCTGCTCGACGACCTCGCCACCGTGATCAACGTCGATCCCAAGCGGGTCTACGCCACCGGCATGTCCAACGGAGCGATGATGTGTTACCGCCTGGCCGCGGAGCTCTCCGAACGGATCGCCGCCATCGCCCCGGTGGCGGGCACGATGGCGATCGACGATTGCCACCCGCACCGGCCTGTCTCGGTGCTGCACTTCCACGGCAAGAAAGACGGCCTGGTGCTCTTCGGCGGTCCGGACGAGCGGGTTCCAAAGAACCTGAAGTTCCTGTCGGTGGAGAACACGGTGCGGGCCTGGGCGCACGCGGACGGCTGCCCGCAGACGCCTGTGACCGTCCCGGTTCCCGACCAGGCTGACGACGGGACCACGGTCCTGAAAACGACGTACGGGCCGGGACGGGAAGGGTCGGAAGTGATCCTGTACGCGATCGACGGGGGCGGGCACACCTGGCCGGGGCGGGACCCGCGCATCCGGGTCCTCGGCAAGAGCACCAAGGACATCTCGGCCAACGACCTGATCTGGGAGTTCTTCCAGAAGCATCCCATGAAGTGAGGGCTGATGGTTGGGGATCTTCTTGAATTGCCGCGATTTGACCCGTACTTGATCGGACCGGCATCAAGAGGCAGCCGTCGCCGTCTCTGCGCGCGGGCCCGATGGCCAGGCCGCGGTGAGCTCCGAAGCCAGATCGGCGGGCAAGGGGAGCGACGCGGGATGGCGGGCCAGCCGGCGGGTCAGGCCCGGGGCGTCGAGCCGAGCGACCCCTTCCGACTCAGCCGCGCGGAGGAGCCGGGTGCCGGTCGGCCCTTGCATCGCCGCGAGCACGCGGACCCGCCGCGGCGGCGGGCCGCCGCCAAGCAAGACGGTCAGGCCGGCCGGGCCGCTCAG
>JARLIH010000060.1 GCA_031291845.1 Isosphaeraceae bacterium
GCTCAGCCCGGCGACCGGCTGGCTGAGCGTGACGATGACCTGGCCCCCCGGCAGCGCGGAGACGACGGTGCCGTTGTCGGGGCTGACACGGAGGATACTGAATTCGCCCGCCGGCGCGCTGACATCCGGGGCCGCCGGCGCGGGCGAGGCGAGGCTCAGGAGCCAGCGCGGTTCGAGGATCTCGAACTGTGTCCGCAGTCCTGGTTCTCGCGCACGCTTCGCCCGATCCATCAACTGCCCGAATCGTCGTCCCATGGTGATGACCTCCTCCAAGGGTTGCGTCGTGCGCCAACGTGACGGCTCCGTTCGCCTTGTTACTACGAAAGGGGGACCACCGCGATTCTTGCCTTGGCGAGTGCTCGCGGTCCAGAGGGGGCGAGCCAACCTTGGCCGCTCGATCGCGGCAGACGGAGAGGCGGGACGGGTATCGCGGCTCATTCGTCGCGTGGACGACCAGACGTTCCCGTGCAGGGATACGGCCGTTTCCTCGGGGGATCGAGTTCCGCTCCGCGGCCTCTGACCGGGCCCACGAAAACCGGCGCCGGTATCACTCACCTTCAAACATGGCCGGATTGGCGGCGAAGCGCAGGGCGGCCGTCGGGGCCGGGTTCGGGACCCCTTTCAGGTTCAAGGTTCGCTCAAAGGCACTGCGCAGCACGGCAAGGATTTTGCTCAACCCACGGTGATCGGCAAGGATCACCCGATGTCGTACCGCCTGGCGCAGATCTTCCAGCGCAACGTGAATCAGGTCGCGCCGCCGCACGACTTCGGGACTATCGAGAAAGCCCTGCGAGCGTTCGTATTCGCGGCACGCGGCGTCGGAATCGCCCGCGCAAAGGAGTGCCAGTCCGTAGTCAAAGCGCGTCGAGATCAGCTCGTCGTCGATCTCGAGCGCCTTGCATAACAATTCCTCAGCCCGTTTCAAATCACCGAGGCGGAAGTAGCACCACCCGAGCTGCGAGAGCAAGTCGGCGTCATTGTCGTCGGCCTCGATCTGTTGCGTCAATTCGCGATAGCTGGCCGAAGACTGGGGCTGATCTAGCGCGCAGTCGACCAGGTAGGTTGTGTTGGCCAGGCCGATCTTCCAGATCGGGTTCTCGGGCTCGTTCTTCAGGGCCTCGGAGTAAGCGGCACTTGCTTTCTCGGCGCAACGCTCGCCGAGGGTCTCGTTCGCCCACCCTCTCAGGCCCAGCACCCAGGCCCGGGCCGCCCCGGCGGGGAGCGTTGACTGCTCGAACAGCGCGATGGCCTGCTCGTAACAGGCGAGATCGCTCAGAACGCTCCCTTTGAGGGCGAGCGCCCAGGAGTTATCGGGTTCCAACGCAAGCGACTGGTCGAACGCCTCGAGCGCAGCGGCGGGCCGGTTAAGGCCGTTGAGCGTCGCGCCCTTGATGCGCCAGACCCAGGCATTCCGTTTATCGAGCTGCAGGGCACGATCCGCCGCCTGGAGCGCTTCCACGAGCCGGTCGGCGCACCGCAGGGCCTCGCTCAGCTCGGCGTGGGCCCAGGCGAGGTTCGGGTTGAGCTCGACGGCGCGCTGGAGCCGCTCGATCGCCAGGGTGATGTTACCCTCGCTCCTGAGCAACCGGCCGTGCTTGCCAATCAATTCCGGATCGTCGGGGGTCTCGTTCAGGAACGCCTCGGTGGCGGCGCGGGCCTCCGCGAGCCTGCCGAGCCGGATCAGCGCCTCGACGAAGGCAACGCGCGCCCAAGGGACGTACGAGGACGATTTCGACGCTTCTTGCAGCTTGAGGCGAGCTTCTTCGAATCGACCCAGGGCAAGCAACGCACGGCCGGCTAGCGCCCCCGTCCGGGGATCGCCGGGACGGAACGTTTCCAAACGCTCGAGGACCTGGAGGGCCGATTCGTACTCGGCCTGCGCGCGCTCGCGGTTGCCCTGCGCTGTCTCCTGATCGCCGAGCGCGGCATGCAGCTCGGCCGCGAGCTCCAACCACCGACCCGTGTCGTCGGCGTCCTCGGGCTTGATCCGCTCGAGCGTGTCGAGGGCCCCGCGGTAGTCACGCAAGTCCTGCTGCAACTCCGCCTTGATCAGCAGGCCGGCCCGGGCGAAGGATCGATCCAGGGTCAGGGCCTTGTTCAGCGCGTCGAGCGCGTCCTGCGGCCGCCCCGCGCGGTGGAAGACTTCGCCCTTGACCGCGAGGATCGAGGCGCCCTTGGGGTTCAATTCCAAGGCGCGCCCGGCGAGTGCCTCGGCGAGGTCGAGCCGCCGCGTGAATGCGAGGGCATAGGCGGCGATTGCGAACAGGTCCGCAGCCGCGTCGTTCCGTTTCTGGGCCTCGAGGTTCTCGGCCAAAGTGATGATTGGGACCAGGTCGTCACCTGCCGCGTTGACGGCCGCGTGCAGCCGCTCCTCGCCGCGCTCCAACCATTCTCGCGCCCGCGAATCTCCGGTACGGTCCAAGGCGATCCCGAAGTCGGTGTGATCCTGCCCCTGGGCGTTCAGGTAGTCCTGCCCGACCGATTCAAAACGGCGAATCGCTTGCTGAAACTGCTCGAGACCTTCATCCCGACGCCCTTGAAGCTCCTGGAGTCGACCCAGCTCGACGTGAATCGCGGCGATCAGAGCACCCCGGCGGCCCAGCTCGCGAGCGTCGGCGGCCGCGTTCGCCTGGGCTTTCGGGTCGTATTGCAGGAACCTGCGCAGCGCCACCAGGGCGTCTTCGGCGGCGGCAAACCCCTGGGGACCGAGACGCCGCTCGTCGCGCGCGGCGTTCAGCCGAACGCGGTGCTCGTTCAGCGCGTCGGGCTGGGGCAGAGGAGACCGGAGGGCATCCACGAGGCTACCCGATCCGCCGCCCGAGAGCGGCAACTTCTCCAACACCATCGTCGTTCCTCGTTACTCAACGGGCGTGGGCGGTGAAAGGGCGCGACCCGACCTGGTCTTCAACGCGGCAGGCCGCTCGTCTTTGATCTTTTGCTGGTAGATCAGCACCTTTTCGCACAGCGCGAGCGAGCGCTTCGTCAACGATTCGAGCTGCTCGGCCGGCGGCGTCGAGTCCGTCGGGTTCGGTGGGTCCGCAAACCGCGTCTTGGCTTGGAGGTAGCGGGCGTACCACGAGGCGTTGAAAGCGTCGGTCAAGCTTCCGCCGTCAAGATTGTCTACTTCACGGCCCTCGGCCAGCACATGTCCCCATTGCTCAGTGTAACGCCATCCCGAACGAATCCCGAAGGATTGGTATCCTTTCCACTGGGCCAAGGGCCCGAAGAAGTCGTCGACAAACTGGGTGAGAAGTTTGGCGTCCTCTTCGTTCACACCCGACTTTGTGTGGGCGAGCGTTTTGTTCCAGTGCTCGTCGAGCCAGTCGACCAGATGTTGCAATCCGTCCGGCGTCGCGAGGTCGCCACCCGGACCAGAGGGCTTGATCTTCGTCTTCAATGTTTGAAGGATGACCCAGGCGCGCTTGACGTCGACGTAGACCCCCCTGGCACGCGCGTGCGGATTGAGCTTCATCGTCAACGCGCTGCAAGCGTAGGCCGGACCGAGCAGGTACGTGCCGAATACGTCGGCGAAGAGGTCCTCAACCAGTTCGCGCGCGGCGGTTTTCTGCCTCCCTTTCGGCCGAATTCGCTTGATTTCGGAGTCGTGCCGGCGAAGCTTCTCGGTCTGGGAGCGCCTCCGGTCCTGAATCGCGCCCCGGTTCTGGTCCTCGATGAGAAAGTGCCCGTATTCGGCCGCGACATAGGGGATGGCCCAGAGGCAGCCGGGGAGACGGAGGCGAGCGATACGTCGAAACTTCATCCGTAGCGGCGCGAGTGCCGTGGGAAAGGCGCGGGTCCTGTAGATCCCGTTCCACTCCCGGAACAGCGCGTCCGCGTGGCGGAACAGTTTATCGTCGAGCCGGTGCTCTCTCAGGAACCGACCGCCCAGGCAGTCGAAGCACTCGCGGAAAATCTCCGTGGTCTCGCGGTCGAGCTTGTCGTACTGGGACCAAGCATCGGCCGGCGCCTCCTGCATGGCCTTATTGATCTTTTCGGAGTGGTCGATGACTCGGCCGCGAATCTCGCCAAAGAAGCCGTTCAGGAAATCGTCGGGTTCGCGGTTACGGTCGATCTCCTTATGCTCCTGTCCCTTGTTTTTCTCTTCACTCGCTCGCGCCTCGTCCGCGTCTTCAGCCAGGCGAGTGAGCCACCAGTCGGGCTCGCGGGCGTCGTTGAGACATGCCTCCAGGGTTTCGAGCCGGAGGGTCAAGATCGGATCGACGGCCATCGGGACGCTCCACTCCTGAACCGATTGCGGGTCGAGCGCGGACGCTGCGCGCGTCGTCAGTGGACCTGTTGGAAGACCTGGATGGCTTTTCTCCCGATCTCTTTCAGCTCGGCCTTGTTCGTGACCCAAGGGCTGACTCGACTCAGCCAGGCGGCGTTGAGCACGTCGGCACGCGTCTCGTTCGCCCCGGGTTTGGGCGGATCGTCGTGCTCGCGCCAAATCTGGACCAGGTTCTGCGTCCGCAGCCAGCCGTCGTAACCGAGTCGGGTCTCGAAATGCGGCAACACGGCTTTCATTTCCTCGAAGTGAGTGCGCGCGTCAGCCGCCGCAACCTTGTCGGCCTCGGCGTCATAACCGGCTTCCTTCAAGGCACCCTGCCACGCCGCGCGCAGGCCGTTGACTGCATTCGGCGAGCCACCATTGCCATAATCTTCGCGGGCCTGGTCCGTCAGTGCTTCGAGGAGGAAATAGGACCGCTTGGCCTCGCTCGGATGGTTCTCTCCGTCGCGGAACGCCGTCCGCGGGTTGAACCGCAGCAGCAGGCAGCACGCGGCGAACGAGTAACCCAAGGTGTGCAACGCAAAGAGGTCGGCGAAGAACTCGTGGAGGTGTGGCTGCTCCTCCTGTTTGTGCCGATCGAGGATCTCCCGGAAGGGTTCGCGCATCTTGTCCAAGCTTTTCAGGCCGCTGGCCACGAGGTGACCGAACTCGTGGGCCACCACGGGCAGGTTCCAGAGCGAGACATCCGCCCAGCGAATCCGGATGACGTGGGCCATTTCCTCGACGAACTCCTCGTCGGCCGGGATCGTCAGTCCCCACCACGAGATTTGCGCCCGGGCGCTCAGGTCGTCGATCAGCCGGTCGGCCAGGTCGCAGAGGCCGAATCCGTTCTGCGACCCTTGCCGGTCAAGCCCGTGAATGCGCGCGACCACGCCCTGAAGGAACGCCGCACATTCGCGGACGACCTTCTCGCACCTCCCCTGCACCTTTTCCAGCCTGGCCCAAGCATCCGTCGGGGATGGAACGGACTCGACCTTCACGAGGTCGGGCTTCAGGGTTTGCTTGATCAGCGAAGCGAAACGGTCGCGCGTGCTGCGGAAACGCGCCGCGAAACGCTCGTTGCTCTTGCTGTCGACCGCCTCGGCGAGTTGGTCGCCGGTGATGGTCTGTAAGACGCGATCCAGCTCCGCGTCCAGGGCGAGGACCCGTGCTCTCAGTACGGCCTTCTCGTCGAGCCCGTTCATGCGGCACCCCCGGGCACGAGTCCGCGGGTGATCTGCAGGACGCCGCGCGTCTGGGCCAGGGGCACGCCCGTGCCGGCGCTGCCTCGACCCAGCACGAACACCACTCCGAGGATGGTGGCATCAAGCGTTGCGGCGACCAGCACCGCGTTGGTCCCGACGGCCGGGATGAGTCCCAGCAGACCGCCGGCAATCGTCACACCGGACGCGAACTTCCGGGCGAGCTCCATGTTCCCGTGGAAGCCGGACAAGAGCGTTCGCAGCTCCTCGTCAGCCGGACCGATTTGAGCGGTCAGAAGATCGCTCCGGGCCAGGGTCCGTTCGATCTCGACCTTGGCCGCCGGGATGCCGTAGCCGACTTCGAGCAGGCCGTTGGCCGCCTCGCCGGACTGAAGCTTCTCCCAGAACTTTCGCAGCTCTTCCTTGGCCCTCCCGAGCAGGTTCTCTCCGACTAGATCGACCAGCCAATGGAACGCTTCCTTGATTTTGTCGATCCCGAGCCGGATCAGGCGGCCGATTTGGCCCAGACTCGGCAACCCCTCCGCGAGCTTGCCAAGCGCCGCAGTCAGCTTGTCGACGCCGATCTTGCCGGCCTCCGTCAGGACGCAGCCGACGGTCTTCGCAGCCTCAGAAACGATCGTGGAGAGAGCGCTCTTGGCGTCGGTCCCGAACGTCCCGGCGTCCACCGGCGTACCCGGGGCGGTCGCGGACGGCGCCGTGAACGCGAACGCGGTTTGAATTGCACCTGGCTCCAAACCCTGGCTCGTGTCCTCCAGTTGATCGATGGTCGCGTCGAGCGACTCCTCCTTCGTCTCTCCGGGAGGAAGCGGAACGGCGGGCTCCGGCGTGCCGCCGGCGGTCTCGGTCGGCGAGGGCATCGGGGGCGGCTTGAGCGACCCTTTGGGGCGGTACGCTAAAGGAACTTCCGCCGCGGCCTGGCCCGCGGCGATCAGAACGTTGCCGGATTGGAGCTCGGCCAGGGCCACCGCCAGCGCGTTTCTGGACACCTGCACCGCTTTCACCGCTTCGGACGGCTCCGATAAGTAGGCCCGAAACGCCGCCCGCCCGGTCTCCTGCCGTCCCGCGGCTTCTTCCAGGCTTTGGACCGCGGCCTCGATGACAGCATCGCCGGCTCCGAGTGAACCGCGCAATTGCCGGGCCGCCGCGACAATCTCGCGGGTGCTCTTCAAGTAGGTGCTGGTCACAGCGTCGAATTGGGGCATCACCGGCTCCTTGAATGGGAACCTCTGAGACGAACCGTCGACGGGAAAACGAGGACCCACGGCCGCGGCTGCTTCGGACGACCGAACGACGTGTCCGAAGATCGTGCGCAGTCGGCCGCCACCGTAACTACCCTTTATAGCATCCAAAATTCTAACGTAAAGCAGATTATTATTGAGAACTGTCGTGCGTTGCTCGTCGTCGGCCTCGCCATGTCTTCCGGCCCGTTCGGCCCCGGAGACTGGCTCACGATACCCTGCCCGTCCTCCTTATCCTCGCCGAATCAAGAGATCCAGTTCATCGTTGGCCGTCCTCAGAAATGGTAGCGCCGCCGGTCCTGGGCGCAGAACGGTGTGTGGCCAAAGTTCCGCGCATTGATTCGGCTAGTTATATCTATACGATTCATAGCTTATTAGAAAATAGTATTCTAGATATTGAAACATTTTCATTATATTGTGACATAGTTAACTTCACTCGTTAGCGTGCCGCATTCCACCGGGCGAGGTGCTGATCCACACGCGCCGCGTTGCAGACGCGACACGATCGGCGCGTCTCTTTCCCCGTAAGAAAGACTTGAGGTCCGCCGCACTTCGGACAAGCGAACCGAGGTGCTCCTGCCTCGTCGTGCCCCGGCTCCCACAGCGGGTTCAAGCAACGCCCTTGCGCGGCGGGCAAGGCCGACGCGAGCCGGGCATATTCCTCAACCTCGTATTCATTGGTCGGCAGAAAGAGATGCTCCAATCCGCGGAGCGCGGCCAGCGGCGCGAGCGAGCCGTCGGCGGCCCTGACGTTGCGCAGCTCGAGCCGTCGGAGACTGTCGAGCCGGCCGAGCGGCGC
The DNA here is from genome assembly GCA_031291845.1 of Isosphaeraceae bacterium. Taxonomy (GTDB): domain Bacteria; phylum Planctomycetota; class Planctomycetia; order Isosphaerales; family Isosphaeraceae; genus DAIDJG01. The sequence goes on from JARLIH010000060.1 coordinate 7,528, forward strand.
GAAGCTCTGCAACTTGACCCCCTTGAGAAAGTTGCCGTAGAACACGAACTCGTTCAGGGTGGGAAGCGGTGGGAGCATCGTGAGGTCGAGCCCGGGTACGTCGTGCAGGAAGAGCGACCGGAGCTTCCGCAGGCCGGCCAGGGGCCCGAGGTCCGTGAGCGTCTTCGCGCTGAACAACAAGAGATGCTCGAGCGACGCGCAGCCGGACAGCCGTTGGAGCTCCGCGCCGGGACACTTGAGGTCGATCAGAAAGGCTATGCGCAGGTGGTGCAGGTGAGAGAGCGCTTGCACGATCGCAGAGGTCGTCGAGTACGCTTTCACGGCGACGAGTCGGTCCGCTCGACGTAACGCCTCGAGGTTCGCCGGCTCCTTGTCGAGGGCGACGATCTCCGCGCCCTCGGGCAAGTCGTCGAGGTCGGCCAGCGCAGGGAACGCCAGCCCCCAGATGGCTTCGGCAAACGACAGGCCTTGTGAGTCGCCCGCCAGTGCCCGGCTCAGCCGTCCCGGGATGCGGAACTCAGGCGTGCGCACGGTCGATCGCAGCTCCCACGGTGCCCGGACCAAGCCCAGTCACGGAGCGTCTCGCTCCGATAGGGTAGCATACCAGGTCCGGGCGCGCCGTCGGCAGCCGAGTGGCGGGACGTCACGACCCGCTTAGGAGAGGGGTGTGCCGAGCGGTCCAGTAGGAACGGGGCCGTGCAGCCGGGCAGAGCCGGTCGTTGTCGGGTCGGGAATTGTCGCCAGGACGGCCGCCGGCGTGCTGTGGCTGCCGGCCGCGGCTCCGGTGGCGTTGTTGGCGCTGGCCGTCGCGGAAGGGGACACGGTTGCAGGGACTCCGGAAAACGGCTGGGCCGTGGGTGGAGGGAGCTGCTGGAACGTCGCATAATACGGCGCATTGCCGCCCACGCCCGCGGGCTGACCCGCGTTGTTCAGGAGCGGGTCGTTGGCCGACGCGTTCATGTTGCTCAGGGCAAGCAGGTAGACGTCTTTCCCGACCGGCTGGCTCGGCACGATGATGAGCTGAAAGGTGTTCGGGTTGTACACGACCGTCGCATTCAAGGGCGTGTCGCCGGCGTCGAAGTTGTTCGTGTCGAGCCCCCCGGAGCGCGGAATCAGCGCGACCGAGTAGCGACCCAGCGATTGCACGTTGAGCGGCTCGTCGAACTGAACCGACATGTAGCTTTCCGGTAGGGACCACTGGTTTGTCGTCGAGGTGGCCGCCGCGCCCGTGCCCATCTCGGCCTGGATCGTCCCCACCTGGAAAGGGGTGAGGGGGTCGTAGACCGGTCCAGTGACCGTGAACGTGTCATAGAACGTATGGGCCAGCGGATATCCCGGCCCGCCGTAGCCTTGATCGTCGCTGACGTAGCTGGAGCCCGAGTCCTGCCCGGCAACCCGTATCGCGTAGACCGTGCCGGAGTTCAGAAACACGGTGGGGGTCAAGTAGATCGAGTCCGTCGTGGGGTTGTACGCCGCCACGCTCGGCACGACCGTGAAGTTGGGCCCCGGGTTGGCGATGAGCTGCACGTTTCCGTTGCCGGCGGCCCCGGCGTACAGCGGCTTGTTGAACTGGATCTGGATCGTGTCGGGCCGGGCCACGACGTTGTTATGGATCGTCGTCTGGCCGTTGAATTCCGTTACGCTGGTCACCGTCAAGGGCTGGTTGGCGTTGACCGGTGGCGCTTGGAGCAGGAACGTGCGGTAGCCGTCGTTGCCGTCGATGAGCGGGTTGCCCGACGTGTCGGTAAACGCGGCGAGGTCGACCTTCACGGCGTAGACATCGCTGGAGAGCGACCCAGTCGGGGTGATGACGAACTCGGACGTGCCGTTGCCATTAATGTGGTAGACGACGTTGACGTGCAGCGGGAGGTCCCCCCCGTCCACGCCCGACGGTGCGCTGAAAACACCGTCCGGGCCGCGCGCCAGCAGGAAGACGTCGTAGGGGTTGAACGTGCCGCTGTTCTGGATCGGCGATTGCCCGTCGCTTAGCCCGGCGACCCGGTGGCTCAGCGTCACGACGATCTGCCCGTTCGGCAGCGCGGGCACGACGGTGCCGTTGGCCGGACTGATGCTCAGGATGCTGAAATCATTCGTGCCGCTCAGCAGACAACGCGGTTCCAGGGGTTCGAGCTCGGCCCGCCGCCCCCGCGACCGTACAGAGTTCGTCCTATGCCCCGACCGCACGAAACTTCGCGCCATGATGATAAACTCCGCTGAAATCGTGATGCTGCTTCGCACGCCCGCGTCACGACGGACGCCGTCGGATCCGGCGAAGGGCCCGAGGTCCCTCGCGGGGCGCTCGTTCCATAAGGAGAGTCGGAGGCGGATCGGTCCGGCGGTCAAAGGGGTTCCAAAACGGAGCCCGAAGCGCCGGCGCGTGGTACGGGCCGAAAGTGTTGCGCGAACGCTCGGTCCGCTCTCGCGAGAAAACCCAAGAGCGCCCGCGGCAGCAGGCCCGGCTTTTCAGCAACCGAGCGCGACGGCGGCCCTTGCTCAGGGCGCCTGCGGCCCTGGCGCGAGCCGTCGGGCGACTTCGGCGGCGACGGCCGCCGTGAAGGTCTCGGTCGACTCCTGTCCGCCGAGGTCGCGGGTCCGCGTCCCCTCGCGCAGCAGGTCGAGGGTGGCGTTCTTGACCGCCTGGCCGACAGCGATCTCGCCGAGCTGGTACAGGAGCAGCGAGAGGGCGAGGAAGATGGCGGTGGGGTTGGCGAGGTTCTTGCCCGCAATGTCGGGCGCCGTGCCGTGGGCCGCGTCGAACAGAGCGACCCGCACGACGGCGCCGGCGTCGAAGGCGAGGTTGGCGCTGGCGCCGATGCCGAGCGAGCCGGCCAGGCCGCAGGCCATGTCGGAGAGGAAGTCGCCGTACTCGTTCAGCACGAGCACGATCTGGAACTTCTCGGGCGCCATGATCACCTTGCCGAGCAAGGCGTCGAACAGCTCGGTGTTGTGGGGCACCTCGGGGAACTGCTGGGCGACTTCCTTGGCGACCTGCTCGAAGAGGCCGTCGGTCGCCTTCTGGATCGTGTACTTCGACGCCGAGGTGACGCGCTTGGACGTCTTGCGGGCGAGGTTGAAGGCGTAGCGGGCAGCCTCGCGGACGGGCTTGCGCTCGACGATGCGCAGGCTGACCGCGCCGTCCTCGCCGATGCGGCGGCCGGGGTCGTCGTAGGTGCCCCCGGTGGCGATTCGCACGATGTCCAGGTCCAGCTCGCGGCGAAAGTTCGTGGGGACGCCCGGGATCGTGTACACGGGTCGGTGGATGACCGAGAGGTCGAGCCGCCGCCTGAGCACGGCGTTCGGGCTCTCCTCGGCCGTGACCGTCGGGTGCTTGAGCGCGACGCCGGTGGCGTTGATGGCCTCGACCGCCTCGTCGTAGACCTTGGCGCCGCGCGCCCTCCGGTTCTCGAGCGAGAAGTCGACCGGGCGGAACTCGAGGTGGACCGGCAGCGCGTCGGCCAGCACGTGAATGGCGCGCGACAGCTCCGGGCCAATGCCGTCGCCCAGGAGCTCGGTAACCTGATACGTCGGTCGCATGTTTACCCCAACACTCGTCAGGCTCGTCCGCCGGCCGCCCGCGCGGAAAGTCCCGATTGTAGGGAGCGAGCCGCCCATCGTCAAATTTGGGGCCTACGCCGACTTGGCATCCGGGAGGGCTGGGGGATATAGTAGGGATATCTTGCGCTTCCGCGCGCCGTGGATTCCCCTCAACCAGGCTGATAAGGGGTTGTGATGTCTACCTTCGGCAAAGTCCTGGTGGGCTTGACCCTCCTGCTCATTCCCGTCTGGATTTTCCTGATCGCCGCGAATGCCCAGAAGAACAAGAACTGGGAGGCGGAGATCGAAAAAATCCAGAAACAGGTGGCACAGCTCGAACAAGAGTCCGAGACCATTCAGAGCGAGATTGCAAAGAAACGCGACGAAGTGACGCAATGGCAAGCGAGCCTGGGACAGGAGCTTGCCCTCCGCCGCGCGAAGCAGGCAGAGGCCGAGCAACTGCACTCCGCAGCGTTCGCCGACCTCTTACGGCTCAAGAACTTGCAGGCGACGAGCGAGACCACCCAGAAGAACGCCGAAGACAACCGCGATCAACGTACTGCGGAGGTCAAGGCGGAGACGGATGCGCTCGAGAAGGAACGGGCGGCGGTCAAGGACCTCCAGGCCGTCAACAAGGAACAGATGGACCGGCTGGCAGAGCTTCGCAACGAGTTTGTATCGCTGCAGAAGGCGAACAAGGCCAAGGTGAGCCAGTTGCTGAAGTGAGCCAGTGAACTTCGGCTCCGCGGTGGAAAACTTCGTCAATCTGGTCTCGGTGCGAGACCGCCATCGCGGCGGCCGTTCCGGCCGCAATTCCGAGCGGCCAGGACGGCCGCCGTTTTCGGTGAGCGGCTTGCTCACTGTCGTAGAATGCACGCGGTCTCGGCGGGCGTACCGCTTGCACCGTCTATCCTCCGGGGGGAGGATAGTTTGGTTTCGGGAACGCGCGGCACGGCGAGCGGCGAAGCGAAGACGTGGAACACGGGCGCAACCGAAAGAAGATATCTCGAGAGGCGGCGAAGCGGTTTCAAGACTTACGTTTCCTCACCTCAGCAGGGCGAGGTTTCGCGGAGCGTTGCCTTTCGTAAAAAAAGTACGCTGTGTTGTCGTTTTGTTTGGGGGCGGCTCGGAATGACCAAAGGCGATCAGGGACGTGACGGTGTAGGGCACCAGTGGGTGGGCATCACGGCAAACGCAGGATCCGGATTGGGGGCCGGTAAGCGCAGGGTCGACCGCCTCGTGGGTGAACTCGCCCGGCGCGGGCTGCGGGCGCGCACGGCGTGGACGCTGGCCGAGCGGGCGGACCTGGTGGCCGACTCCGTACGCGACCCGAACTGCCGTTGCCTGGTTGCCGCCGGCGGCGACGGCACGGTCGCCGCGCTGATCAATGAGCGGCCGAGCGTGCCCATCACCGTGCTGCCGGCCGGTACCGAGAACCTGTTCGCGGGCCACTTCGGCCTCAGCCGCGATCCCGTCCGCCTGGCCGCGACGATCGCCTCGGGCCGCCGCGCGCGAATCGACCTGGGCGTGACCGGCTCGCGCAGGTTTACCTTGATGGCGGGCATCGGGTTCGATGCCGACGTGGTCAGCCGGCACCACGTGACGCGCATCGGCCGGGCCGGCATCGCCCGCCCGACCCACCGTGGCGCGTACGTCGAGTCGGTCCTCCGGTCGAGCTTGCAATACCGCTTCCCCGCACTCTCCGTGACGATCGCTGACCCGGGTCGTGAAGAGACGCTGGTGGGGACGTCGGTGTTCCTGTTCAACCTGCCCCGGTACGCCTTGGGCCTCCCGTTCGCACCCGCTGCGCGGGGGGACGACGGCTGGCTCGACCTGGTGGTCTTCCGCGAAGCCGGCCCGTTCCAGGCCCTGCATTACCTCTGGATGGTGGTTCGCGGCGTCCACCTCCATCGTCCCGGCGTGTACCACCGCAGGGTCAGGCGGGCCGTCGTCTCGGCGGCCGAGGCGGTCCCCGTCCAGCTTGACGGCGACCCCGGCGGGTACGTCCACGGAGACGGATCCCGCGGCTGGTCCGTCGAGGTGCTCCCCCAGGCGATCGACGTGCTTGTCCCCTGCGCCTAGCCTGGGTGTGTGCGGCCAAAGAATGATTGGATGCTTTGAGGCAACATGCCCCTAGGCGCTGGTCACGGGGTGGCCTAGATACTATTGTTGACCTTCTCGGAGACGACGACGGTCTCTGCCCGCCCGGAGGAACACCGCTGTTCCGCACTAGGAGTCGCGACCATGCTGTATGACCCTGCCACCCTGGCGTCCTTGGTTCGGGAGCTCGCCCTGCGCTCGAATCGCGTCCTGAAGGATCCGAACGCCCGCTCGGTTGACCTTCTCAATCTTTCCCGGCGGATCGCCGAGCTGCGCAGACAACTCCGCAATACCTCATTCCACGACCTCTCGCTTTGGACCGACCGCCTGGAAGAGCGCGTGGATGCTGCGCTCATCGCGGAGTGCCAGCGGGTCCACTCCCGCGTGGCCTGAGGCCGTGCTGGGGTCGTCAGCCGGGCCTCGGTTCGCTAAGATCTCGCGGGTCGAGGATCCCGAGCGCCCGAGCCAAGGAGGGAAGTTCGCATGGCCACCCCCAATCCGGTCTCCGTCGGTCCGGTCGCGGTCGGACAGGGCCGTCCGTTGGCGCTCATCGCCGGCCCCTGCGTCATGGAACCGAACGACCTGACGCTCACGGTCGCGCATCGGCTGGCCGAGATTTGCCAGGCGCTCCAGGTGCCGCTCATTTTCAAGGCCTCGTTCGACAAGGCCAACCGCACCTCGAAGTCGAGCTATCGCGGGCCTGGCTTGGAGGGGGGGCTGAAAGTCTTCGAACGGGTCAAGGCGGAGACCGGGCTGCCGGTCACCACCGACGTTCACGAGACTCATCAGGCCGCACCTATTGCGGAGGTCGTCGACCTGCTGCAAATTCCCGCGTTCCTGGCGCGGCAGACCGACCTGCTCGAAGCCGCGGCCGAGACGGGGCGCCCCTTGAACGTGAAGAAGGGGCAGTTCATGGCCCCGTGGGACATGGCGAACGTCGTCGCGAAAGTCTCTGCGCAGAGCGCAGCGGGCTTGCTGCTGACGGAGCGCGGTACGACGTTTGGCTACGGCCGCCTGGTCAACGACTACCGGGCCATCCCCCAAATGCAGGCCACCGGCGCGCCGGTCGTGTTCGACGCGACGCACTCGGTCCAATTGCCGAGCGCCGGCCCCGGGGGCACGGTCACCGGCGGCGAACGCGAGATGGTGCCCTACCTGGCCAAGGCGGCGGTTGCCGCAGGGTGCGACGCCCTGTTTCTGGAGGTTCATCCGCGCCCCGAGGAAGCTCTCTCCGACGGCCCGAACGCCCTGCGCCTCGACGACCTCGCGGGTCTGCTCCGGGTCTGCCTGCGTATCCGCGAGGCCGTCACCACACCCGATTCTCCGGGGTCCCCGCGCCCGGCCTGATCGGAATGCCGGGTGAAGTTCCTGCCGGGTGCATTGCGTGCGCCCTACGAAGCGGGTCATCCCCCACACGAAGCCGGAGGGCATGGTACCGACCACCCTTGCGACTTGGCGGCTGGAACCGAAACCGTGAGCGGTGGTGGAGATCAGGGAGAAGTCGACTTCTTCCCCGGCGAAGCTGGCTTCTTGGCGATGAGCCCCGTTTCTCGGTGCCCTGGCAGATTCTCCGCCCAATCGGGGTCCTCGACCCACTTCGGCCTCGCCCCGAGTCCCGGGATTCCCGCTTGCTCCGGTGGCGTTCCCGCCCTGATTTGCTCGGCCGCTGCGCCGAATCGCTTCGCCTTGGCGAACCGTTCCGACGGGTCGAACCGGTTCTTGGCGATGGTCTTGTAGAACCATTTCACCCGCGTGCAGACGGTGGACCACTCACGCGAGCCGAGCTGGAAATGGGCGGCGCACTCCGCCGGGTCGAGCGTCGGGACCGGTCCCCCCGTCCAGCCGAAGGCCCCACGCGCCCGTAGTTCGCGCAGCACGGCCCGCGCGAGGGTGACATGGCCGGCGAGGGCCGGGTGCTGGGGGTCGTGGAACAGGTTATCGTTCAAGATCCCGGTCGGGCTCAGTGAGCGCAGTTCCGCCGGGCCGTCAATCAGCACGGCGCCGCGCCGGGCCGCGACGGTTCTGTACGCGTCCTCAATCGGCGTCGTGCAGCGCTGGGGGAAGCCGTCGCGGTCGCGAGCCTCGATGTAGTGACGTCTCGCGCCGGCCCAATCGCCGGTCTTTTCGAGCTGCCGGGCGAGCCGGAAATGCGCTTCGGCGAACTCGGGGTGTCCTTCGAGGAGGCGGTCGTAGAGCGTGATACTGCGGCGCGGGTCGGCCTCGGCCAGGCGCGCAGCGGCGAACGCGCGGACGAACCGTTCGCGCGCGGCGGCGGACTCCGCGCCGTGCAGCCCCGAGCGGTTCGGCGCGAACCCGGCCTCGTTGCTCGGGGGGATGACAAGGATCGCGAGCGCGTTGATCCGCGCGCAAAAAAAGGCCATCGCATCGAGCCGGCGCTCGAAATCGGCCACGACCGTGACCGCCTCCGACGGACTGCACAAGGGGGGGTCGACGAGCTGGTGCCGCGCAACCCGAGGCGCGGCTGCGAGCAGCTTTCGATTGGTCTGCTCGTAGATCAAGCGGCAGAGGGGCGAACGCAGACTGGCCTGAAACAGCCAGGCGAACGCGGGGCTCAGCGGCGTCTCGTCGTGCCCGACGCCGCGCGCCCAGTCGTAGCGCGACTGGAACTCGTTGTGGCCGCAGTAGACGATCAGCACGTCCGGGCGCTGGTCGAGCGTTTCCAGCTTCTGGTGCATGCGCTCGAGGTTGACCCCGCGCTCCGCCAGCACCGAGACCCGCACCCGCCGCGCGGGGAGCACGCGCTCGAGCTGCCAGCCGACGATCTGTCCGACCGAGAGCCACGGCCCGAACGGGTCGCCCAGCGCGCTCGACTCCCCCACGACGACGACGTGGATCTCGTCCGCCGGCGCGGCCTTGAACCGGGCCGGGAGGGCCGGCATGCGATGGGCCCACGCCCCTCGGAGCGACGCCCCCAGCTCCGCTAGCGCCAGGCCGGCGAGCAGCGACAAGCCCGCCAAGACCCCGCGGCCCATCCAGGGGCGGAACGCCCGCCGGCGCCAGGCTCGGTACGTCAGGGCGGCGAGCAGCAGCGTCCCGGGTCCGGCCAGCACCAGGGCCACCCCGTACGCGATCAGCACCGCCCGCAGGAACCACTCCACGCCCCGGTCGCGGACCGACGCCGGGGACGCGACGAGCCACGCCGGTACGGCCTCCACGCTCGCGAGCCCGACCACGAACACGCCCGCGCACCCCGCGACCAAGGCGATCCGGCGCCAGCTTACCGCCCACCGCGTCGAGCGCTCCAAAAGAGGACTCCGTCAGGCAAGGACGATGACCAAGTCCCTTGCGGGACGATCCAGGGTCGCGCGCTCAGAGCCTTCGACGGGCGTTGGCGAGCCGCCAGGGCGGTGCGCCATCTCCGTCGAAGACCAAGGGCGTGTCCACCCAATGCTCATGAGTCCCGGACGCCACTCCCCGCACGACTCTGCGTCAATTCGAGATTAGGGTGAGACACCGCTAAAGGCAACACGCAGGGTCGCACGCGGGCCGGCGATCGAACCGAACGCCCCGACGCGTCGTATCAGAGAGAAAATCGCCGGATCCCCGGCACCGCTCTCGGCGCGCCCATCGAGAATCCGCACAATGGGAAACCCGGGGTGGCTGGGCGTCCTGAGCCGTTTTATCCCCGCCTTCATCCGAGCCCGATCATCGCCATTTTTGGAGTTTGCCCGTGAGCCGGCGCATCCCGAGTTGGATTGGCGTTCTCTGCTTGGCCGCGGGGCTGGCGGGGTGCAACTACGAATCGCCGACCCCGCCTCCCCCGCCGACCGGGTCGTATAACAGCGGGATCGCACCGGCGCCCGTCGGGCGGCAAGGACGGGCCCCAGTCCCCGAGCCGACGGTCGTCAATGCGGGACAGAAAAACAAGATCATCCTCGACAGCGTGATCACCCTGATGGACAACGCGGTGATCAAGCCCGGAGGCCAGAACTTCGAGCTCGCCACGCTGAACCTGAACCAGTACTTCGTCAATCCCGACCCGGCCGACTACGCGTTGAGCGACGCGGTGCGTAAGTTCTTGCTCGAGGGATTGCCCGATCAGATGGTTCAGATCAAGCGGCAGCCGCGCGACGAGGTCGTCAAGGACTTTTCGCGCGCCCGGTTCGAAATGGTCGACGCGCGCCACCTCGAAGACTGCATGCTTTACTCACGGATCGCGCGCCGGGTGGCGGGCTCGGGCGACGACCTGACCCGCGTGAACCGGCTCTTCGATTGGACCGTCCGGCAGGTTCAGCTCGTGCCCCCGGGGGCGTTCACGGCGAGCGTCGGTTTCCAGGCGCAGGCGCGGCCGTTCGACGTGCTCATGCGAGGCATGGCCACCGAAGACGGCAGGGGCTGGGCCGAGCGGGCGTGGGTCTTTCTGTCGCTCTGCCGCCAGCTCGATCTTGACTGCGGCCTGCTCTCTTATACCCCCTCCGGCCCGGCGAAAGACGCGCAGGAATCGAAGGAGGCGAACGTCTCGAAAAACGAAAAAGCGCCCCAGGAGCCGGAGCCGCGTGGACCGGTCCCCTGGGTCTGCGCAGTGCTGATCGAGGGAAAGCCCTACCTGTTCGACGCGCGGATCGGCCTGCCGATCGCCGGTCCCGACGGCAAGGGCGTGGGGACGTTGCAGGAGGCCCTCGACGACCCGCGGGTGCTGGACCGACTCGAGCTCCCGGGCCAGTCGCAGTACGGCACGTCCCGCGCGCAGTTGCTCGCGAGCCCATCGAAGATCGGCGTGCTGCTCGACTCGACTCCCGGCTACTTCTCGCCCCGGATGCGGCTCCTCCAGCAAGAGCTGAGCGGCAAGGATCGGACGGTCCTCTACCGAGACCCGATCGACGAGGGGCGGAAGTTCGCCGAGGCGATCGGGCCCCGGTTCGGCAGCACGGGGCTCTGGGAGCTTCCCGTGATGGTCAACACGCTGCTGTTCAGCAGCAGTCAGTTCAACGAGGCCGCGCGGCAGGCCCTGGCCCTGTTCGATCCGAAGTACCCCTTGGTCTACGCCCGCGTCCGGCAACTGCGGGGCGATACCTCTGATGCGATCTCGCGGTACGTCGACATGCGCTTTGCCGAGCGGCCGATGCTGGTCGACAAGAAGACGCGGATGGATCCCGATATCCAGCGCGCCATGGACGTGTATTCCACCTACTTCCTCGGGCTGAGCCACCTCGAGCAGAGTAACCCCGAGCAGGCGGAGTTCTTCTTCCGCGAGACCCTGAAGCTCCTCCCCGAGCCTGGCCCCGGGCGTTTCTATTACAACATGTTCCGCTGGGGGGCCCAGACGAACCTCGGCCGCCTGCTCGAGGAGCGCGGGGATGCCGTGATGGCCGCGACCTACTACGCCCAGGCGAATCCCACACCGCAACACCACGGCGACCTGCTGAAGGCCCGTGCGCTCGTCTGGCTGAACCCGACCGCTCCGCTCCCGCCCCCGCTTCCCCCAGCGCCCGCACCGCCGTCGAAGAACATCTTGCTGCGTGACCCGGCGCCGTAAGTAGGGCCGGCCATTGCCGGCCGGGATTTTTGTAGGATGCATGAAATGCACCCTACTTGTATTTCAGCATCACTTGCCGCACCGAGAGGCCTGAGTCGGAGGCAGACGTGACGGTGTGCTCGGTGGGTAGGTCCCATGCGCCGACGCGCTGCCAGCGCTCCTGCACCGTCTCGACGTGGTCGAGCCGGCCGCTTGCGGCGTCCCAGTAGTGGACGAGGTATCGGCGCGGGAGGAATTTGCCGTCGCGGTTGCGCTCGTTCTCGAGCACGGTGATCGTCATGTTGCGCCGGCCGGTGTGCCGGTTGACCACGGTGATCTGGCGGTCCTTCACGCGGTAGCTCGAGGCGAACCGTCCCCCCTCGAAGACCAGGAGCCGGCCGAGCGGGTGTTCGTCCGGCTCGTCGGCGAACCGGAGCACCGGCTTGGTGTCGGAGCCGCTATCGGCGAGGCGGTGCATGACGAGCGAGCCGAGTTGGTCTTCCAGCCAAGGACGCGCCACGGGGTCGTCGGTCTCGACCTTGACCGTGCCGTCGGCCTGTGCGGCGACCTTGCCCGTGAACGGCCGGCCGTCGACGGAGCCGGTGGCCTCGGCGGAGAAGCCGGTGAAGTCGTTCCATGCGGCCCGGGTGGCCAGCGCTTCCTCGAACAGCGCCACCGCTTCGGCGTCGGCCCCCTTGCGTTCCAGCGGCCATTCGAGTGCGAGCGTGGCGAACTCGCGGATCTCCTCGTACGACTTGCCATCATGCGTGCCCGACTGCTTGAGGGTGTCACGCACGTAGATCGAGTACCGCCCGTACGCGGGGGGCTGCCAGACGGCCGTGCCGTCGGCTCCCGCCTTGACCTCGCCGCTGGTCAGGTCGGCGTCCACCGTGTGGAACACCGCGTCGGGCAACGGTTTCCCCTGCCGAAGGGCGGTCAGCTTGAGCCGGTCTCCTTCGATCCGAGCCACGATCTCCAGGGGGATCTCCTGCCGCGGCGTCAGCCGGTTGAGCGCGTCGGGCGCGCCCGCGACGGCCTTCGGGTAGTAGCGCAGGAGGAACGGCGTCTGGTTGGGGCGGGCGAGCACGCCGTACTCGCAGAGGCCGACGACGGCGACGCTTCCCGAGGCGGGAAGCGTCGCGCGGAGGCGGTCGGCCCCTTGGCGGACGGTCAGCTCCTGGAACTGGCCCGGTTCGGTCTGCACCCAGAGCTTGGTCTGTGCGACCTTCTCGATGAACCGGGGGTCGCCCGCCTCGGCCTGCTCGCTGAAATACACCTCGGCCGTGCGGCCTGCTTCGGCCATGGGGCTGATGCGGATGAAGAGGAAGTGGGCCTGGGCGTCGCCTGCGCACACGGCCAGGAGCGCGAGCACGGCGGGATGCAGCCAACGGGTCATTCTCATGAGATCGCTCCTTTCGCGGCGTGCCATTCCACCATTACCCTCGCGAGTTCCGTTGTAGCAACGCGCGGGGCGGGCGAAAAGGCCCCGGACGCCGTTGCGGGACGGATTCGCGTTATGGTAAGCTCAAGTAAATGTTTAGTGAACAAGGACGGGGTGTATGTGTTTGGGCACAGGGAACTTCCCCGTCACGGCCGGCTCCGTCGTCGAGCCGAAGAAACGGACAGCGCCATGAGAGAAGGAGATCTCGGGCAGGGGACGGTGCGCGGCTTCAGTCCTGAGCCTGCCGTTTCCGATCGCAAGCGCGTGTCCCCCGAGGCGTCGGGCTGGGTGATCGAGACGATCGTCAGCCCGTTCCACTGCCTCTACCAAGACGCGCTCCACTTCCACACGCAGAGCCAGTTGCGGCTGCCGCGCTCCGAGAGCGAGGCGAGCCGGCTGGCGCGGGCGTCACTGCTCCTCTAGGTTGCCAGCGCCGAGGCGCTGGCGCACCAGGCGGCGCTCGAGCTGGGCCGCCCAGAGCTGGCCGCGCTGGTGGCCGATTCGGAGCGCCCGCTCCCCTTGGTGGACGTTTGGCGGTTGCTACCGGTTATCCTCGGGGCGCCCGGTGGTTCCCTGCACGACGCGGAGACACCCCCCTGGCCCCAGTTCGCCGAGTTGCTCGCCCTGAGGACGTCGTGGGCCTATCCCGGCCCCGCCCCGACGCGCCGGGCGTACTACCGCTCACCACGAAGGGACGCCGCCTATGAGCCCCTGGAGCCGCACCAGGCCGCCGGCCTGGCGATCCCGGCCGGTTCCTTGACCTACCCGCGCACGGGACTCCCGCGCGACCCTTACGCCCTGCGCCCGAGACACCTCGACACCGCCCGCGCTGTGCTCGACGCGGCGATCGAAGCGCTCGACCGCCGTCTGGGTGGGGCGCTCACACTCGAGCAACGGCACCGCAAGGAGCCGGTGCGTGTGGTCCACCCGACCGAGGGATAGCGGCTCGGACGGAGCGTCGCCCTCCCAGAATCCCAATTCGGATTAGTCAATGCGTTGATCGAGCGTTGACTGCCCCCGTTTGGGGTTTTCGCTGCGCCGGGCCGCCACTATGCTTGGGGCCGCGGTGCTGGGTCCGCGGGAGCCAACGATTCATGCGCATCTTGATGGTCACGTCGTTTCCCATTCCGGGCGAGTACGACGGCACGGCGATGCTGCCGATCAAAATCATGCGGGCGCTCAAAACGCGGGGCGTGGAGGTCGTCCTCGCCCACTTGCAGGCGAGGCCGCCTTGGGGGATGAAGGTGATCCGCTCCGAGTTCGAGGGGACCCCCTCGTTCACGCTGCCGCCGCGGGCCTGGGTCTCGGGCCTGAAGCGGGTCGCGCGCGAGTTCCCCTTCGACGTCGTGCACGCCCAGCACTACGGCGGCGCGACGCGGGCATACTTCGCGTGCCGCCGGTTCGGCTGGCCGATGGTCTACGAGATCCATTCGCTCCTGGGCGACGAGGTCGAGCGGAGCCAGCTCGGCCGCGGCGGGGCGTTCCGGTTTTACATGGCGGTGGAACGCCGGGTCTGCCGTCACGCGGCCGCCATCATCGTGCTGGGCGAGGCGGTCAAGACGGTCGTTGTCGAGGAGAAGAAGGTCCCGGCGGAGCGGGTGTCGGTGATCTATCCCGGGATCGACATGGCGGAATACGAACGCCCATCCCCGCCCGTGGCGATCCCGGGCATCGAGCCGCAGCACCGCGTGATCATGTACGTCGGCAGCATCGTCCACCCGAACCAGGGGGTGCCGGTCCTGATCGAGGCGCTGCCGGCCGTCTTCGAGAAGCTCCCCGACGCGCGTTGCGTGCTGGTGGGGGGCCCGGCCGACGCGGGGGAGCAGTACCGCGCGCAGCTCGACGGGTTCGGGGACCGGCTCGTGGTGCTGGCCGGACAGACGCCGGACCAGGTCGTCGCCCTCACGCGCCGGGCCGACGTGCTCGTGCACCCGCGGCTCGCGTGCCGGGAGAACTACTCGGTGCAGAGCAAAATCGCGGTCTATCTCGCCTCCGGCCGGCCGATCGTGGCGACCGACTTCGGCGACTACACCACGATCCTCGGCGCCTCGGGCGCGGGGCGCTTGACGGCGGTCGCCCCGGGACCGCTGGCCGAGGGGATCGTCGAGGTCTTGACCGACCAGGGCCTCGCCGAGCGTCTCTCCGCGGCCTCGGTGCCCGTGGCGCGCGAGCTGTTCGGCATGGACCGGAACATCGATCGCTACCTCGACGTCTACCGGTACGCCCTCGAAGCCGGCCCCCGCGCGTGACCGCGAGCCCTACGGCACATCGAGCTTCGCAGCGCCCGACTTGACGCACTCGAGGTCGGCCAGCGAGCCGCAGCCGGGAGGAAGCTCCGCCTCTTCGATGAGCATGTTGGGGATGTCGTCCTTGATGGTGAACCGCGGTCCGCAGCGCGAGCAGATCAGCACGTCCCCCTCGCGCCGGAGGGGCGCCTTGCCCATGGGGCAGACCAGCAGGGCCAACAGCTCCTCGTTCACCATGGGCGTCTCTCCTCGGTTCGGGCGGCCGTCGCGGTTCGGGCGGCGCTCGGCGTATTATGGTGCAGACCGGCCGTGCCGGAGAAGCCGAATCCGCACTTTGCCGTGTCGGCGCGCTTGGTCTGGGGCTATACTGGCCGGTCCACCGCGGCAACTTGCTGCGCGGGGCGAGGTTCCACTCGAAGATGGGCAACACGTACGTCGTCCGCTACGGTCAGATGCGGTTCCTCGGCGAGTTCACCGGCGTCAACGGCCAGGAGCACCCCCGGGGCCAGCGGATCGTGGTGCGCACGGAGCGGGGGACCGAGCTGGGGGAAGTGCTCTGCCCGGCCACCGACCGGACCGCCTTGTTCCTGGAGAACCCCGCGACGGGGGAGGTGCTGCGGCCGGCGTCGGCCGAGGATCTGGCGTCGGAGCAGCAGATCGCCGCGCTTCAGAGGGCCGGTTTCGAGGCGTGCCGCGAGTTCATCGCCAAGCGCCGGCTCCAGATGGACCTGGTCGACGTCGAGGCGATCTTCGGCCGCGAGCGGATGGTGTTCTATTACCTGTCCGAGAAGCGGGTCGACTTTCGCGAGCTGGTCAAGGACCTGGCCCGAGCGCTCCAGACACGCATCGAGATGCGCCAGATCGGCGTGCGCGACGAGGCCAAGCTGCTGGCCGACTACGGCGACTGCGGTAAGCCCGTCTGCTGCAACACGCACCTATCGCGGATGCCGCCGGTGTCGATGCGGATGGCAAAGATCCAAAAAACGACATTAGACCCCTCGAAAATTTCCGGACGCTGTGGTAGGCTCAAGTGCTGTCTGCGGTACGAGTTTGACACCTACCAGGCCCTCGAGCACGACTTGCCGGCCGTCGGCTCTCGGGTTGTGACCCACCAAGGTCAAGGCCGGGTTTTGGCTCTGGAAGTCCTCGCCCAGAAAGTGGTTGTCGAGTTCGAAGACCGTCGGCGGATCCTCGTCGGACCGGAAGAGATCCTCGGCGTCGAAAAATCGAAGGCGCGACCCCTCAAGGACGAGGACGACGACCGCATCGAACACTGAACGTTTGGTGCGCCCGGAGAGTCGAGGACATCATCTCATGAGCCTTCGCGATGACCTGTCCGGCGTGCTCGCGCGCGACCCCCGCTATTCGATTCAGGCCTACGCCTTCGTCTTCGAGGCCCTCGAGTTCACCAAGAACCAGAAGAAGCGGTCGCAAGGCCGCAGCCGCCGCCAGGGGAAGGTGCCCGCGGCATCGCGGCACGTCTCCGGGCGTGAGCTCTGCGAAGGGGCGCGCCAACTTGCCTTGAGCCATTACGGGCTCTTGGCGCTGATGGTGCTCAACCTCTGGGGCATCCGCTCGACATCCGATATCGGCACCATCGTCTACAACCTGATCGCCTCCGGCGACCTGGAGAAGACGCCGAACGACTCGCGGGGGGACTTCGACAACGTCTATGACTTCGAGACTGCCTTCCGGCGCGAGTACGTCCTCGCGCTCGACGAGGTGGCCTGAGCGCGGGAGCACGGAATGGACGGACGCCGGAAGCGGTTCGTGGCGGCCCTGGCGCTCTTCTTCGTCTGGGTCGCCACGCTGGCGATCGTGGCCGTTCGCTCGGCGCGCGCGCCCGTCTCACGGCCGGCTGCGGCCTTGAACTAACCGTCGTTGACGAGCGGTCCTGCAATCTGGGGTGGCACTCCCGGAGTCTGCGACGGGCGTGCCACCCGATCAAACCTCTGGTGGCGACCTCCTCGCTCGCTCGGTGGGCAGAATCAGATCGTACTCACGCACTTTGTCGAAGAGCTGACGCCGGCTGATCCCCAGCAGCTCGGCGGCCCTGGTGCGGTTGCCCCCCGTGGCGGCGAGCGCTTGCTGGATCGCCCTGCGTTCGACCTCGGCGAGCAGGGCGCGCAGGGGCAACGGCTCGGCGGACTCGACCGCGTCGGGTGAGACGGGCACGCTGGCCGGCGCATCGACGTCGAGGTGCTCGGCCAGGATGACCCGGCCGCGTGCGGCGATGGCTGCGCGGGCGAGCGCGTTCTCAAGCTGGCGCACGTTGCCCGGCCACGGGTTCGAGCGAATCGCGGTGAGCGCCTCGGGCGACAGCGAAAGGCCCGGCCAGCCGTACTTGCGTTCGAGCCGGCGCAGGATTCGTTCGGCCAGTTCGGGGATATCCTCGGCCCGCTCGTGCAGCGGCGGCAGCGCAATCCGGATCACGTTGAGCCGGTAGAACAAATCCTCGCGGAACCGGCCGGCGGCGACCTCCTTGGCCAGGTCGCGGTGCGTCGCCGAGACCACGCGCGCATCCGCTCGCAACGTCTCGACCCCCCCCACGCGCTCGAACTCGCGGCTCTGGAGCACGCGGAGCAGCTTGGCCTGGGCCGAGAGCGGGATCTCGGCCACCTCGTCGAGGAAGATCGTGCCCCCCGTCGCGCGTTCGAACCGCCCGGGCCTCTGGCGGTCCGCCCCCGTAAACGCCCCGCGCTCGTGGCCAAACAGCTCGCTCTCAATGAGCCCTTCCGGCAAGGCACCGCAATTGACCCGCAAGAACGGCCCGCTTGCCCGCCGCGAGTGCCGGTGCAGGGCCGAGGCCACCAGCTCCTTCCCCGTGCCGCTCTCCCCCGCGATCAAGACCGGTTCGTCCGTCGAGGCCGCGCGGCCGATCGCTTTAAAGACCTCGCGCATCGGTGCCCCGCGACCGACCAGCTCGGGCTCGCCGTCGGCCTCGTCCTCCCGCTCGGCCTGCTGCCGCAATGCCCGCACCTCCGCGGCCAGCGACCTCTGGTAGAGCGCGCGCTTGAGCGTCAGCAACACTTCGTCGAGGTCGAACGGCTTCGACAGGTAGTCGTACGCTCCCCGCCGCATCGCCTCGATCGCCGCGGCGGAGCCCCCGAACGCGGTCAGTACGATCACCGGCAAGTCGCCCAATGTCCGCCCCAGCGCCCCCAGCACCTCCAGGCCGTCACGGCCGGGCATCTTCAGGTCCAGGAGCACCGCGTCGGGACTCTCGAGCTTGATGACCCGGAGCGCCTCGTCTCCATCGGCCGCCTCGAGCGTGGCGTAGCCCTCGGCCTGGAGGAACTTCAGCAGACTGCGGCGGATCGTCCGATCGTCGTCGGCGACCAGGATGCGCTCGGGTTGGGACATACGCTCACCTCTTGGAACTTACCGCCAAGGCGCGGAGAAGAGGGACTAACAGCCAAGGCGCCAAGGCAAGAGGAGAAGGAAGCGATACAAATTAAAATCACACAATTTATAATTAATTGATTAATGATTTTAATTAATTGAAAATATATTATTCCATTTGAGTCATTTATTTTTCTCTCTCCTCTTACCTTGGCGTTCTTGGCGTTCTTGGCGTTCTTGGCGTTCTTGGCGCCTTGGCGGTTAGTCCGTCTTCTCTGCGCCTTGGCGGTTCAATGGCGTTGCTCGGTGGTTGGCAATACTACCCTAAAGGCCGCCCCCCGTCCCTTTTGCGTCGGCTCCGCCGTCAGCTCTCCCTGGTGTGCGAGCACGATCTCTCTCGCGATCGCGAGGCCGAGCCCGGTGCCGTCCTCCTTGGTCGTGAAGAACGGTTCGAACAGGTGAGCTTTCACCTCGGCGGAGAGTCCGGGCCCGGTGTCCTCGACGCTCGCCTCGATCGCCTTGCCGCTCGGGTGGGTGCGGGTCGCGAAACGGAGCGTGCCACCGTGAGGCATCGCGTGCAGGGCGTTCGTGGCCAGGTTCCGGAAGACCTGCACGAGCGTGGGCGCGGAGAGCAGGGCGGGGGGAAGGCCCGGGTCGAGGGCGAGCTCGACGCGAACGCCCTGGGCTTCGGCCTGGGCGCGCGCGAGCCGTGCGACCTCGGCGACGACGGCGTTCAAGTCGCCCGGCGCGAGGTCCTGGACGCCGGCACGCGAGAATTGCAGGAGACGTGCGATGATCGCTTCCAGACGGTTGGCCTCGCCGACGACGTCGCCCATCGATTCGGCGTCGGGCCCGATCCCGCGCTGCCAGAGCTGGACGTTGGCCAGCAGGCCGGCCAGCGGGTTGCGCAGCTCGTGCGCGACGCCGGCAAGCATCTGGCCCAGCGCCGCCAGCCGTTCGGACCGCCGCACCTCGGCCTGGAGCCGCGCGCGTTCCGCCGCATGTCGCCGCACCGTGCGCGCGAGGTTGAAGGTCAAAAGCAACGAGAGCACCACGCCCCCGAGCGCGAGTCCGGCCGCTAGTTGATAGGTGCGCAGAGCGCGGTCGAGGAACAGGGGATCGAGCAGGCGGATCATTGTCCAGGTCGCGCCGATGACGTGAACGTCGACCATCACGGGCGCGGTGCGGATTGCGACGGTCCCCGGCGGGACGGCCTTGACGAGAAAAATCGGCTGGCGCGAGCGGATTGCCGAATCGACCTGCTCTTCGATCAGGCCGGCCTCGCGCGGCGGCGGTCCGTGGCGGGGTCCTCCTTTTTTCGGTTCCGGCAAGCGAGGCTCGAACGCCGAGCCAAGGAAGCGCTGGGGGTCGCGAAGGTAGTAGCCCCCCTCGACGGCCTCGAAGCGCGCGAGCGTCGCGGCGGCCTCGGCCGCGAGGCGGCGATCCAGGTCGTCCCACTCTTTCGGTCCGGCGTATTCAGGCCAGCGCGGCGCCAGCGCCAGGAGCGAGCGGCCGCGGTCGGCCAGGGCCTGACCCGCGCGGTCGAGCCGCGCCCGGGCCGTCTCGCGCCGCCCTTCGCGCGCGACGACCGACACTCCCGTCGTCCAGAGGGCGGCGAGCGCTCCCACGAACAGCACCGAGACCAGGACCACCTGCGCTTGCAACGAAATTCGCATCAGTGTTCGCCGCATCGCGATCAAAAAGGAATCACCACGCCTGGATTCGGAAGCAACCCGTGGGCCAAACCGGCCGCCACCGGGCGAATATGGGTGTCCCGTCGGTCCTGAGCGGAATCCCCCCGGCGGCGCGGGGGGAATTCGCCCGGGATCCGGCGTTTCGCTCCGTCCGGGGCGGGAAATCCGGCGGTTTCCGCACTCGGCACGCATCCTGCGATGGGTCTCCGGCGCGGCGTGCAACGCGTCGCCATCGGAACGACACACGCATAAGGAGACACGACGATGATTCTCAAGCTCCTGGCCCTCGGCGCGACCAGCGCGCTCGGTGTGGCGCTGGCAGGTTACTTCCCACCGCCGGAGAAGCGTGAAGGGGACCCGCCTCCCCCGGCCAAGAAGAAAGGAGGCCCGGCCGGTGACCTGCGGAAGGCCTACGACGGCCTGCTGCGCATCCGGGCCTGGAACCGCCCGTCCGGCCGCCCGGAGGAACGCCTGCGAGACTGGACGGAGCGCGCCACCAAGTTCTACCGCGACGGCGTGAAGGCCCAAGAAGCCGGGGACGAACGCCTCGCCCACGAGTACGGCGCTATTGCGGCCGAGCTGACCCGGGCTGTGGACCACGCGCGGAACGCGGCCTTGACCGACGCGCTTGACTCGGACCTCCCCCCGCCACCGCCGGGCCCGGGTCCCGAAGGGGACGACTCCGAGCGCGTCCGCCGCGACCTCGGGCGCGTTTACGACCGGCTCGGCGCCCTGCGCGACGAGAACACGGGGCGCGACGGCAAGTTCTGCCATGAGGCCGCTCGCGACCTGTATAACGCCGCCCGCCGCGACGCCGAGGCCGGCCGGACCGAGCGCGCGGGCGAGCTCGCCCGTGCGGCGGATGCCATGAGCCACGCCCTCGAGCACCTCGGTCACCTTGAAGACCGCGCCCCGGAGGCCAAGGGGGAGCGCCCGGAACCGAAGAAGAAAGGCGAGCGGCCCGATCCCAAGAAGGAGCGGCGTGACGACGCACTCCCGCCGCCGCTCGACTTCTGAGCGTTCATTAACAACCGACGACGCTCTTGCCGGCTCCCTCCCCCCTGCGAGGTGACGCAACGACACTTTTCTTCGCGCCGGCGAAGGAGCTGTCGAATCACCTCTCCCCCCCGGGTGAGGGCGCTGCGCGGGCAGGCGTCCCGGTTCGCCCTCACCCGGGGGGAGAGGATCGCGGTGCAATGATCCCTCGCCCGACTCGGAACAGGCAAAAGTGGCCGTCCGTCAGCCATTGCGGGGGAGGAAGCAAAAATCACACGGCCTCCCGGTCGCCGGGCGCGACACACCGCACAACGTGTATAAGGATCCCTTATGGACTGGCGCAACCGCATCGGCCTCTATGGCTCCTACTTCCTCGGCATGGCCGGGATCGGTTTTACGCTCCCTTACCTGCCCCTGTTCCTGGGCCTGGACGGCCTTTCCGATCGCGCGATCGGCCTCATTTCGACGCTCGCCGCGCTCGCGGGTCTGGCCCAGTTCCCGGCCGGCCTCTGGTCGGACCGCCTGGGGACCCGCAAGCCGTTTATCCTCTTGTCGCTGGCGGCGCTGGGCATCGCGACGGTCCTCCTTCGCGGAGCGCACGGGGCGGTCTGGCTCGGGGTGCTCGTGGTCCTCTTCGCCGAGAACGGCATCTGCCGCGCGACGGTCGAAAGTCTCGCGGGGGCCGAGGCGACCGCATTGGCCCTCCCGGGTCAGACCGCCGCGGCGCTCGGTGCCTTGCGGTTCTGGAAGCCGGTCGGCATCATCGCCGTCGCTGGGGTCGGCAGCGTGCTCGCGAAGCGCTATGGCGTCCGCTCGATCCTGGGCCCGCTGGCGGTGGTTCAGCTCCTGGCGGCTGCCACGGCGTCCTTGATTCACGAGCCCGCGGGTGCCAAACACGTCGAGGCTCGCCCGCGGAAGGGGGCGGGGTCGCCCATGCAACGGCTGCCGCGCGACGCCGGGCTCTGGGCGTTCGTCGCGGCGATGGTCCTGTTCCACACGGCGAACGCTCCCGGCGGCGTCTATCTCGGCCTGTTCCTCAAACGCGACCTGCACGCTTCGGAAGATATCCTTGCGTACGCCTTCATCGTGAGCATGATCGTTTGGATGCTCGTGGTCTGGCCCGCCGGCTGGCTGGCCGATCGCTGCGGGCGCAAGCCGCTCCTCGTCGCCGGCTGGACCGTGATGGCGCTGCGGCTGGCGCTGGTTGCCGTTGCGCAGAGTCCAGCGCAGATCGTGGCGATCCAGGCGCTCGACGGCCTGGCCAACGGCCTCTTCGCGGTGCTGGCGGCGGCCTGGGTCACCGACCGCCTGGCCGACCCTCGGCGCATGGGCGAGGCCCAGGTGATCGTGGGCACGTCGCTCGTGCTCGGCTCGGCCATCGGCCCGGCCGTAGCGGGTCTTCTGGTGGGGTCGATCGGCTACCGCGTCCTGTTCGGCGTCCTCGCGGGCGTCGGCGCGCTGGCGACGTTGCTGGTCGTCGCCTTCGTTCCGGAAACTGTGACCCGCCATCGCGAGGTTCACGCCGATCGGTTCGTCGAGCCGATGGCAACGTTGACGGACCTGTCGACCACCCCCTGACGGAGAGTCCTCGCCGTGACGACGCTCAACGAAACGTCTCACCTGATCCCGCTGACCTCGGTGGTCTTCGGCCTGACCTACCTGGGGCTGGCCCTGGGAAAGGTGCCAGGTCTCAGGATCGATCGCTCGGGCATCGCGCTCGTGGGAGCGGCCGTGATGCTCTGTCTCGGCCTGGTGAGCCTCCGGGATGCCGCCGGGGCGGTCGACTACCGGACGATCATCCTGCTTTTCGGCATGATGGTAGTGGTCGCCTACCTGCGCCTGGCCGGGTTCTTCGCGCTGGCGACCGAGCGCATCGCCGAGCAGTTCTCCGGCCCCCGCGCCCTTCTGGCCGTGACGATCGGGCTGTCGGGCGCGCTCTCGGCGTTCCTGGTGAACGACGTCGTCTGCGTGGCGCTCACGCCGCTGGTGCTCGACCTGACCCGCCGGCTCAAGCGGCCGCCGATCCCTTACCTGGTCGGACTGGCGACGGCCTCGAACGTGGGCTCGGTTGCGACGATCACCGGAAACCCGCAGAACATCATCATCGGCTCGCTCTCGGGGATCTCCTACCTGCGCTTCGCCGCGCGGCTGGCGCCGATCGCCCTGATCGGATTGGTGATCACGTACTTCGTCGTTGCCTGGGTTTATCGCGGCGCGCTGTCGACCGCGGGCGAAGTCAATGGGGCAGAGGCGCTGCCGGTCCCTCGGGTCCATCAGCCGCTCTTGATCAAGAGCGTGGGCGTTGCCCTGTTCACGGTGGCGCTCTTCTTCGCGGGGCAGCCGATCGCACTCGTGGCCCTCGGGGCGGCCGCGGTTTTGATGCTCGGCCGCGTGCGGCCGGAGAAGATCTACGCGGCGGTCGACTGGCCGCTCCTGGTGATGTTCTGCGGCCTGTTCGTGGTGGTCCACGCGTTCGAGGTCCACGTCGTGCGGAC
>JARLIH010000498.1 GCA_031291845.1 Isosphaeraceae bacterium
CCCGCCCCCTGTTGGGGGGGGGAGGCCCCCCCGCGGGGGGGGCGCCCGGGCGCGCACCCCCCGGACGCGGGGGGAAGGCCACCCAGACTTCCGGCTGCGCGCCGCGGGGATACTCGGTGGGGATCAGCAAGCGGTCATCCGGACTTTGTAGTCTCGTCGCGGGTCTTGGTTCTTACTTGGACTCCGCCTGCGCCGGCACAAGCTTCATGCTCGTGTTTTGGTCCACGGACAGGTCAACCTTGGCGCCCATCACTTCGACGGCGGATTCGGATTTCTCGCTCACCGTCGAGCTCACCATCCGGCCGGCGCTGTTGTCGAAATAGAGGGCCCCCTTGCAGTCCTGGCTCTTCAGCTCCGGTTTTTCGGGAGTGGAAGGGTCCGCCTGGAGGTCGACCTTGCTGGAGATCCCAATCTTCTCGACTCCCTTGCCCGCCTTATCATCCGGCCCCTCATAAGTGTAGGTGCGGGTCTGAACGACCTGCGGTCCTTCGGGCGTCCGGATCTTCATCTGTCGCGACCACGACCGACCGGGTCCGAGGTCTTCGCTCGGGAAGATGACGCTGGTTTCGACGAGCGACTTCTTGAACCCTTCCTCCGAGAACTGATCGGCGGCGCCGCCTCGTGAACCCGCCTCGCGGAACGCCTTCAGAACCGAGTCGGGAACGCGTACGTCGCTCATTTCGCCTCGCGACGACATCTTGAACGAGAACTCAGCGCCGACCATGGCTTTCAACGCCCCCACCAAGGGCGCGGTCGTCGGGTCAGGTTCTTTGGATGAGTCGTACTCGACCTTAACGAGCCCAGCGTCGTATTTCATACGGACGCGGTCGAACCGCTGCGTCATCTCGGCCGAACCATCGTCCGCCACGGTCTTGACCGTCCTCGTGAGGTCCACGGTGAAGGACTGGGTAATCTTTCCCAGCTCCATTCCATTGCGTTTGGGGACCGTCACCGTGTTCTGTTCCATCAGGTAATGAAAAGCATCACCTGGCTTGAGCTTCCAGCGCAGGGTTGCGGCGGGGGCTGCGGGGGTGGAGAAAAGGAGGATCGCGAGCACGAGTGCGCCCCACCACGGGGCCGTTTGTCGGTGTGTCCGCATGTCCGTAAACCTTTCACGAAGGGAATCGGCAGGGCCACCCGGCGGGCGCGCCTCTCTCAAGTCTGTACGAGTGCTCGCGTCCCAACGGTTCGAGCGCCCGTACGCGGGGAACTTGTAAATCCTTCCTGGAAGCATATACGGGGCCGCCCTGCGATCCGCAAGCACCCAGTTGGACGGGTTTGCGCGTTGGCGGACTCAGGACCCCTTGGGAGGAGCGTCGCGCAGCAGCACGATGAGGGCGACGAAGTCGTAAAGGCCGTGGGTGACCATCGCGCTGAGCAGGTTCCCCGTGAACAGCCACGTCCCCCCCAGGTAGGCGCCCAGCGCAGCGGCCAGCACGGTGTAAGCCCGCGTGATCGGGTGCAGTGCCCCGAAAATCAGGCTCGCGACGACGAGTCCCGCCGTTTGGCCCAACGCGTGGCTCAGCGCCCCCTGGATCACGCCGCGGAAGAGCATTTCCTCGCCGACGCCCGCGGCGATTGAGATGAGGGCCAGGTCATACCAGGGGCGCGTCCGAAGCAACGGACGCACCTCCCGGTCGAAAAACTGCTTGATCGGGCCCAGAGGCCCCACCGGCCAGCGCACGACGATCGCCAGGAGCGCCAGCATCGGCAGGGTGGCGACGGCGCCGAGGCACGCGTCCCACATGGACCACGCGAACCCCGCCAGGGGTGGCTGGTTGAGGATCCGGCCGAGAACCAGCGCAAGGGGCGCAAGGCCCGCCTCGAAAAGCACGGCGAGCACGACCAGTCGGCTCGCTTCGGGCCCATCGACGGGACGCTCATCGACTGGGTTCACTCGACGAGCTCGCCCTTGAGGACCGTTACGGCCTGGCCGCCCAGCAAAACGCGCGGACCGCGCAGGCGCACCCGGACCACGCCGCCCCTGGGTGATGCCTGGTATCCGAGCAGTTCTGACTTACCAAGCCGTTCGGCCCAGAACGGGGCAAGGCAACAGTGGGCCGACCCGCAGACCGGGTCCTCATCCACGCCGACGGCTGGGGCGAAGAACCGGGAGACGAAGTCAAAACCGGGCGAGGTCGCCCGGCTCGTCACAATGACCCCTCGCACCGGCAGGGCGGCGAGGCGTCCCATATCCGGTCGCAAGGCGCGGACGGACTCCTCGGACCCGACCTCGACGAGCAGGTCATACGTGCTGCGGCCCGCAAAGCGCACGGGCCCGCCCAGAGTGGCGGCGAGTGATTCGACTTCCGAGATCCGCTCTCGCACGGGAAGCGCCGGGAAATCGAGCTCGATCCACGTCCCGTCCCTGTGCGCCATCAAGAGCCCGCTCCGCGTCTGGAAGCGGGCGGGAGCGTCCTGACCGAGGAACCCCTCTTCCCAGAGGGCGTGAGCGCTCGCCAGGGTGGCGTGGCCGCAGAGGTCGACCTCGACCGCAGGGGTGAACCAGCGCAGGCGGAACGAGTCCCCTTCCGGAACCAGGAACGCGGTTTCGGACAGGTTCATTTCTCGCGCGACGTTTTGCATCCACGCGTCGTCGCGGGGCGCGGGCAGGACGCAAATCGCCGCCGGATTGCCCGCGAAGGGGCGGTCGGTGAAAGCGTCGACTTGCACGAACCTCTGACCCATGGTTTGCTCCCATGGAAGGTGGCCCTACTCCAGCGTCCAGACGTCGCTCTCCAGGCTAGCGGTCTGGCGGCTCCCTGTCGACGGCGCCGAGTTGCCGCAGGCCGCGGGGATTCGCGTGATCTGGTCTCGAGAGCCACCGCGCGAGCCGGGCCCGAAAACGATCGGGCCCAGCTCGCCTGCCTCGTGGGCCGGGAACCGGGCGGGATCGAACGCCTCAAGGGCGGCTTAGCCAAGGAGAGGGATCAGCGGTTCAACGTCTCGCCGGCCTGGATCTCGGCGAGGCTCAGAAAACCGTTGTGCAAGGCGTTGCGGCGTACGATATAGAACCGTAGCGTCTGGGCCTGCGCGACCTCCGGCCGGCGGAGGATGAAGAGGACGTTGTCGGGCCGGATGGTCTCCCAGTTGTGGTCGCCGGCGTTCAGTCCGACCAGGATGTCCCCTTTCTGAATCCGCGCGTTATCGCTGGGGCTGCCGGGCGAAACGCCTTGCACGTACAGCCCGCCCCGGAGCTGAGGGGAGGCGGCGGCAACATATTCCGCCGAGACGGGAAGCGTTTTCAGTCCGAGCAGCCGCCAGACCAGGTCATTGGCGTCGGCCGTGATCTGGGATACCGGCTTGACGTCGAGCGCGAGGGCTTTTTCTTGCCCCGCGCGCCGGATTTTGATGTGGGTCGGCTTGCCGGGAACCGCCTCGAGCAGCCCCCGCTCGATATCAATCGTGTTCGTGACGCTCCAGTCGCCGACTCGCACCAACTGGTCGCCGGGCTTGAGTCCGGCGGCTTCCGCGGGGCTGCCGGTGGGGACCTCGTGAAGCACGACCGCCCGCTCTTCCCCCTCGCGGCTTTCGGTCGCGACGAGCCCGTGCCAGGTCGCCGCGAGCCGTCGCGTGCTCATCATCTCGGCGGCCGACCGCTTCACGTCGTCGATCGGCAGGGCGAAGCCGATCCCCTGCGCCCCGGCCCGCACCGCGACGTTGATCCCGATCAACTCACCGTCGATGTTGATCAGCGGTCCCCCCGAGTTGCCCGGGTTGATGCACGCGTCGGTCTGGATCAGGTTGCGGTAAACCTGGTCGTCCGCGAGGGTGACGTTCCGTTTGAGAGCGCTGACGATTCCGGTCGAGACCGTATTCTCGTAGCCGAACGCGTTACCGATCGTGATGACGCTCTCGCCGATCATCAGGTCTGCTGACATACCGATCACGATCGCGGGGAGCCGGCGTCCCGCATCGACTTTGACGACGGCGAGATCCATCTGCGGGTCGTATTGCAAGACGCGAGCTGTGTAACTGGTGCCGTCGACCAGATGGACCTCAATCCCCTGTACCTTATCGACCACGTGGTGGTTCGTGAGGATGTATCCGCGCTCGTCAATGATGACGCCGGTCCCCATCCCGCTGATACGGGGTCGCTGGCTCTCCTCGGCTGAGAAGGGCCAGCGGCTGGTCGAAGCCGCCTTCTTTTCGCTGGAGATGCTTACGACGCTGGGCTGGGCCTTCTGAACCGCGGCGACGACGGCAGAGCGTCGAGAGCTGCCTGCCAGCGCCTGCCGCGGTTGGAGCCAACCGGCGGCTGCCGATACGGCGAACAGAATCGCCACCCCGCGTCGTCCCCATCTCCGCCGCGTCTCGGGAAGTCGCACGGTGTTCGTCCCCATCTGGGATTGAGTGAGCCTCGCGTCCGCCGAGCTCGGAACCCAGAAAAGTCGCCCGGTTCCCAGCTCTCCCACCGACGCAACGTGTGTAAGCCGGCTTTCGCCTCAGCCCACGCGCTCGGGGCGGTTTGCCTCCGACGTGCTTTGGATCGGTTCCCCCAATTCCCAGCTTGAGGTGAGTCGCTTGATTTCAGCCTATTTTCTCTAGTCTTCGTAATTACCAGAAAAAACTGCCCAGACTGCCAGCAAAAAACAGACGGCCCTACTGGTTGGGTAACCGGCAAGGCCGTGCAATGTGGAGTATGGCGGGTTGGCGGCGGCACGCCGTTTGAGCGGGGGTCCCGCGCGGTCTTGCGCTCAGCTGGCGCTGGAGTTCACGGTGCTGAAGGTACCGCTGACGCTGCTCCCGAGGGTTTGAAGGATGGTGATGCAGGCGACGAGAATGAGGGCCAGCATCACCGCGTACTCCACTGCGGTCGGGCCGTCTTCGCTCTTCAGAAAGTGCCGGCACTTGGACAGCAATGCAGTCATCCGTTTCTCCTGTTCGTAGATAACAACCTGAAGCGGTGGTTACGTCGACCGTGCTCATCCGGTGTGCAGACGTCTCGACGGATTAAGAACAACGGGGGGCCTGCCGTTGTCTGCGAGGCCGTTGAGCGTGATCGTGCCGATCATCGCGTTCGCTGCCGAAACCGTAGTTCACGCGGGACCGGGTTTCAAAAAGCGTTCGTTGCAGTTTTGCCACATCCGTCATATTGGGCGCCTTCGCGAGCAGTTCCACCGTGTCGCCGGGCCAGTTGCGGAGGTTTTTAATGTTCGGTTTCGATTTGTTTCAAACGTGTGATGATTGTCGCGGGGGTCCAAGCGGTCTTGTCCTTCAACGGTCCGTCGAGGACGCGGACTTCGGCCGCGTAGCGATCGCCGATGTGTGTGCGGTCCCTAAGCGACAGGACGGAGACCCGCGTTCCGTTGGGTGTGCGCACGAGGAGCGATTCCTGTTCCATGTCGGCGAGCTCCGACGTCGTTTGCGCCTTGACGGCCCGCTCGTACTTGTCGAACGCGGTCATATCTTTCAGAAGCGGAACCTGATCCGACGGGGCGTCGACCCCGCTGCCGAGAAGGACCGCCCGATCCCCGACACTCGGAGTGTAGGACGGGTCGGGTGCCATGTTTGCGGCGACCGCCCCCGTGGATCCTCCCCCGAACTCCAAGGAACTCTGGAGGCAGCCAGGCGCGGCCACCATGGCAGTTGACATTAAGATGACAATGCGTGTTTTATGGGAAGCGCTGCCGACGCAATCCATTGTCGGTGACCTCGTGACGGCCCTTGTGCTGGTCGCGCCCGGCGGCTGAACCGATTCCGCCGCGGGCTCCTGAAGGAACCATAGGCCATCTTTGGAACCATGGGATGGCGAGCTGGTAGAGTGTGTCGCCGTTCGATTGACACCGGCGGGCTTCGGCCGTTAGTTTGAAAGACTTGATGACCCTATGCGCCGGGGCGAGCGGGGGCTGCACAGCGGACTCGGAGGTCGTGGAGTCGTTATGACGGAAAAGTCCATACGCCGCCAAAAGCTGGAAGCGAGTTTGGCCGCGGACCCCGCCGATACGTTTCTGCGTTACGGGCTTGCCCTTCAGTGTCTTCGGGAAGGGGACACCGAGGAAGGACGCGAACGCCTCGTGGCCCTGATCGGCGAGCACCCGGATGATCAGATCGCCGCGTACCAGCAACTTGGCCAATCGTACCTTGAAGCGGGCGAGTCGGAGCGGGCGGCCGAAACGCTCCGGCTGGGAATCGCCAAGGCTCAGGCGCGTGGCGATGCGCACGCAGCGGCCGAGATGCAAGGGTTGGTCGCGATGATTGGCTGATTGACCGGCCTTGCCCGCGACGTCACGCCTTGAGCCTCCCGACGGAGCCGCGATGCCCGCCCTGTTCACTTTCCCCAACCGCATCCTCTTCGGCAACGGCGCGCGCAGGCTCCTGGCCCAGGAACTGGACCGACTCGGGGTTGCGAGGCCGCTGGTCGTCACCGACGACGGTCTGGTCGCGGCGGGGATCGTCGCC
>JARLIH010000499.1 GCA_031291845.1 Isosphaeraceae bacterium
AAACCGAGACTAGAGATCGATCGAATCCGGGTGTGCCTCACCGACCGATTGCGGGAGACGTCGAGTCCCCGACCAGGCTCGACCGCGCTGGATTGCGCGATCGGGATCATCAGCGAGCGGGTCCAGCCCAGAGAGGGCTTCGTCGTTGAGGAGGTCGGTGACGCGAAGGGTCCGCACGGACATTGGCGGGAGTTGATCAACCACTTGATCGTGCCTCCCAGGCTCTCCACCCTCCAACGCACGAGGCGACTGGGCCATGATCGCATTCGAGCTGACGCCTCCGTTGGTTCGACGAGTGGCTTGACCTCGCCGATGAGACGTCTGATTGTCTCGAGGTCCTGCTCCCTCAAGCGCTCGACATGCGGGTCGCTTCCGCGACACGGCAACTATGTACGGAAGTGGCGCTATTGATAATCAAGAGACAGTCGGAAACTGCGCAGACCCCCACTATTCGAATGTCCAAGAACGAAACTGTTATCGTCGAGCGGCGTCACGAATACGCATCTGACCACAGGCCGCAAGACAGATCGCAGGAGAGCTGAACCATGGCAACAAAGACATACCAGATCGGTAAGCCCTTCGATATCGGGGAGCTAAAGAAGCCCGTGCGACATAAGGTGGTTTCGCCCCGCGATCAGGAGCTCGAGAAGGCCATCACGCAGGCGGCCGCTGGGGCTGCGTCACAGGTCATCCCGTTCCTCTTCGACCCTGAGAAGGACAAGGTCGGGACCGTTCTGGCCGCAGCGCGGCGCATCGTGAAGACCATGGGCGTGCCCGTGAACGTCGGCGTCAATGCCGCGCTGTTCCCGAACGCGATCCTGCTCAGCCGGGGCGTCCTGAGCAACCGGGGTCGGAGTACGAGGTAGTCGTTTCACGACCCTTCAGGGCGTCTCTTGACGACAGTCACGGAAGTACGATCTAGTGTCCCGATTCGCTAATCCCTAACCGCTTGACGACGCCTTGGCATGGATCATGCGCGCGGTGGTGCGGATCGTCGCGCCAGCGGTGCCGCTGATCCACAACCGGTTCAGGAGTGAGCCCGGCAAGCGTGACCCGCAACCCCGAACCCTGGTTCGTGACCGCACGCCTGCACGCCGCACCCTGGGGCCGATCCAGAGGCGGATCAAACGGCCTGGCTCACAGGTGCCGAGCCCTGCGGTTCGCAACCCGCGAGCGACTTGCGAACCGGGACACTAGATAGCTGGGTTTGGTGGGCACACGTGCCGCGCCTTCGTCTGCCGGCGCCGCGGACTCAAGCCAGCGTTCGTCCGAACGCCATAGAACTCCGCGCGCGAACAGGTCCTCAGGGGCGAGCCGGCGGCGCGGCAAGACAGAGGCGCTCGGGACCCGGGTCGGAATCCGTCGAAAGGGCGCCGGACCGCCCCCACAGGCTGACGACGCGCCACGAGGTGAGGTCATCGAGCCGACCCGCTTCCGGGTCAGGACTTCGTCGACTCGGCGCTCCCGACATTCAAACTCATCGTTGGCGAACTTGCCTGTGGCGCCACGCCAGGCCGTCAGCCCCACCGGCCGGGGCCGGGCAGCAGCACGAGCTTGCCCAAAGTGCGCCGGGCCTCGAGCGCGCGGTGCGCCTCGCGAGCATAGTCGAGGGCGAAGCGGCCGCCGATCCTCACCTTGAGTGCCCCTGACGCGATCCAGCCGAAGACTGCGGCCGCTCGCTCGTTGAGCTCGTCGGCGGACGCGGTGTAGTGGGCGAGGCCCGGTCGCGTGAAGAACAAGGCCTTCGCCGCCATGCGACCGACGTCGATGGACGGTACCGGGCCGCTCGCCGTCCCCGTGAGCACCAGGGTGCCGCGGGGCTTCAGGCACGCGAGGCTCCCATCGACGGTCGCCGCTCCGACGCCGTCGAACACCACCTCGACGCCCTGTCCGCCAGTCAGCTCAAGGACCCGACCCGCGAAGTCCGGGTAGTCGATCGCGTACCCCGCGCCATTCGCGAGCGCGGCCGCCCTCTTCTCCTCGCTCGACGCGGTGGCGATGACGTGGCCGCCGAGGAGCTTGACCACCTGGGTGAGGAGCCCTCCGACGCCGCCAGCTGCGGCGTGGATCAGAACCGTGTCGCCGACGTGAACGGGACAGCACGATGTCGCGAGGTACTGGGCCGTGATTCCCTGCATCATCGCGGCCGCGGCGGTCTCGGGAGCGAGCCCCGCTGGAACCTTCACGGTCTTGGCGGCCGTGACGAGAACCTGCTCAGCGTAGCTGCCCGCCGCGGACATCCAGGCGACCCGGTCGCCGACGGCGAACCCCTCGACATCATCGCCGATCGCGCTCACGCGCCCGGCACCTTCGATCCCCGCCAGGATCGGCGGCGGACCGCCGTAGCCACCCGTCCCCTCTCTCTCATAGACGTCCCGGTAGTTCACGCCTGCCGCCGCCACGTCGACGCACAACTGGCCTCGTCCGGGCTTTGGCACCGGACGGTCCTCGAGCTCCAGCACGTCGGGTCCGCCATTTCGGTTGATCACGACGGTTCTCATGGAATCGTCCTCCTGAATCCACTGTGCTTGTCGTCTACTCCAGGGGTGGGTCCCAGCCGGGTCCAAGACCGGCAGCAGCGCGAGTGCGGCGGTCCTGCCGCTCGGCCCCATTCACCTCGTGCATGCCCACGTTCAGCCACTCACGATCGTTCGGTGGTAGACGCAAAGGAGATCAGGCCCAATGAACGGCCGAGCGCGCCCGAATACTCCCGATGCGGCCGGCCGATCATTTGATCGTCCCTCCAGGTGGGTCCACTATGGCCGCGGGTCTCGCTGAATCCCGGTCACGACTGCATCCGGGGAACGGCGAAACCAACGGCGATCGCGGCGGCCGCGGAAAGACGGCCTCGACGCGGTCATTGCGCGTTCCGATGATCACGCTGTGCAATACGGTAGTCGAGTCGCTGTAGCCGGGGATGAAGCTTATCCGCTCCCCGATCTTGGGGGCGAGCGAAGGCCTCGCGAGATGCAGGACACCGTGTTCCGCAAAGAGCGCAATCAAGGTTCCCGCGCTTTCGTCGACAGGCACAGGGACCCCGTCGTGCATTGACATGGCCTTGAAGCCCGCATCGACGATCACGCGATCCGAATTCGGCCGGGATACCACCGTTGTAGCTACGAAGAGTGCGGGCTCAAGCCAATCGACCCCACAGCGCTCGACGTACCAGCGATCCATGAGGCACCCGCCTCCAGCCTGGATTTCGGTGATCCCGTCGACGTTCGCCGAGAATCGATATGAGCCGGTTCCACCGCATGACACGATTTCGGACGGGAACCCCGCTGCCCGAAGGTCGTGTGCGGCCCGCGCGAGCGCGCCCACGGCCTGTCGGCACGCGCCTAACTTGACTTCCGGAGGCGTGACCTCGAGAAGGTG
>JARLIH010000500.1 GCA_031291845.1 Isosphaeraceae bacterium
GCGTCGAGGAACGCGTCGTAATCGCCCGCCTTGTGAAAGACGGTTTCGCGGCGGTTGCCACGGTTCAGCGCGTGGTAGCAGAGCCCACCCACGGAAGCCCGAGCGGCGCGTGCCATAAAAAAAAACGTACCAGACATGGATGAGCGATAGCAAAGCAAATCTCCATGTCCCCCTTATCCCCCTCCAAACTCCCGACACATGCTGGTCCGGGATCTCCTCAACGCGGGTCAATCGCCCATCACGATCGTACGAGCATGCTCACCTTACCTTCCGTGAACTCTGGGTCCACCTAAGTTGAGACCTTCATCAACGAGCGGTACGCCTAATGTGTTCGCAATTATCTCAGCATTTTCACGTGCCTGGATGTTATCGTGATAGTATGTCAAGTTAATTCGCTGCTCACTCACATCTGCTATAACCAAGTTAACCTGGTACGCGCAACCTTGCCCGTTCCCACCATGTGGCCCTGCGTGACTCGGAGGAACCGTGAGAAACTGCACGGCAATGACGTCAGAAAGTGGGCGTGTTTTGCGAGTCCATCTTCCCCCATACGTCACTTGATCAAATTGGAAATCAAACACGACCGTTCCGTCATGAATGATCGCGCCAATCGCAATAAGGAGCCCAGTGACACCGACAGCTGATAGGAGCACAACCCAAAAAACCATCTCGAATGATCCCCGATTCGATGCGTCCGAAACGAGAAGACAAACCATTCCTACCATTGCCCCAGTCAAGACCAAGCCAGCCGTCCCACACTGGAGCCGGAGAGATGTACCCGGTCTAGCCATAAAACTTGATTCGCCGGTCTGCGATAACATTCTGTTTACAATTCCGGACGCAGAAAGACGCATCGGAGTTCCGTCAGACTTTGCCGCGGAACCTGATAGAATTGGATTCGGACGCACCCCGTTCCCTCGTTGCCGCGAAGGCAACTCACGTCCAACCCTACCACGTCGCGCTTTGGCTCGGACGCAAAGCCCGTCGAAGCACAGGTTCAGTCGATGGCCGACGACAAAGGCTGCTGAGACCGCCGCCCACGCCGCGATAGCGTGATTACGCGAAATGTCGCGAACAATAAAAAATACAATGTTCACGAATAACCAAACAGGTAGCGCGACAATACATCCTGCCGTCAATCGACGACGATCGGCCAACAAAGCTGACGTCAAGGCTGGGGCCAACTCGTAGCCTAGAATGCGCAGCCACAATATTAGCGCCATCACATAGTAAGGCAAGATGAACAGCCAAAGAACAGCATCCGAACCACGAACAAACCAACCGCTTCTTATTCGATTATAGAGTTCCAACGCGTAAATGAAATCAAACAGCACAATGACGACTGTGGAGCCGAATGCGAACAACCGTATAAACCCGGACTTATATCGATTTAGCATGTCGATTCTCAGATTCCGATCTGCAGGGATTCCCTGGTGGTTAACGATATCAAAAGTGGCTTTGACCTTACACACATGGATGCGATCTATCCCTCATTGACGGCGACAGCCGGCCGCCTTCTTGCGATCGAATCTGGTGGTCAGCCGTGTTTATCGACCGCCGCCGATTCGCATCGGCAATGCCGACGACACCACCGAGTGACCTATCTGTTCGGCCGTTTCATCGACGCCGCTTTGGGGATCACAATTACGAAAAGCCAAACCAGTCATGAATTTTCGGGCACCTGCCCAGGTCTCGTTGCTGCTCGCCGTAGGGAACAAAAAGGGGGACACAGCACATTTCGAAGTTATTCCGGTCGCTTCTTCGGGCGCCCCCGAGGCCGAAGGCACGACTCCAACCCCAACCGCTCGGCCGTCGTACGCGTCCACGACTCGCCGCCGAACGGCGCCCCGCGCTCCACCGCGTGGAGTAACCGTTTCAGGTCGCCCGCCGACAAGGGCTCGTTCACCCGCTCCAGCCATTGCGTATCGCGCAGAGGCGGTTCGCCGCGCCACAACGGGCCGTCCCCGCCCAACCAGGCTGCCAAGCTCGACCAACGCCAATCTTCTGCGCGCACGACCAGCTCCGCACGCAACGGGTTGCGCTCGACGTAACGCGGGACGGTGACCAGGTGCTCGTCTGCCTCGATCGGGAACGCCTTGAAGCGCGCCTGCCAGACGTGGCCGGTCGTCTTGTAGTGCCGGTGATAGCGCCGCGCATGGGCAGTGAGCAGCCATTGCATCCATCGGCTGAGGTCACCGTCGGCCTGAGGCCGGAGAATTAGGTGGAAGTGATTGGGCATCACACAATAGCCGAGTAGGTCCATCGACGTGCGTGCCGAGGCGTCGAACATTGCGTCGAGGAACGCGTCGTAATCGCCCGCCTTGTGAAAGACGGTTTCGCGGCGGTTGCCACGGTTCAGCGCGTGGTAGCAGAGCCCACCCACGGAAGCCCGAGCGGTGCGTGCCATGAAAAAAGCGTACCAGACATGGATGAGCGATAGCAAAGGAAATCTCTATGTCCCCCTTATCCCCTGCGGTCAGCGTCACCGGAATGCCATTGGTGACGGTGGAGCTGGACAGCACCACTCCGTCGGACGAGTCCAGGCCTTGCAAATACCCGATCGGCGCACCGTCTTGCACGACCGAGTAGTTTCCGGCTGCGAGACCCCCGACCGGGACGTAATGGTACACGACCGTGACCGTTGCCGCTCCCTGGGTCGCAAAACCGGCGTACAGATTCCCCCCGGGGGCGGTCGCATTACTCGACCCGCTGCCCGCATCCGAGAACGCGACGTTGCCGGTGCCGATGTAAGGGGCGAGGTCGGCGGGTGCTGTCAGGGTCGTCGACCCGCTCGTAGTGGTGGTCACAGGGCCGGAGTCATAGCCGCTGGGCCCAGCGAAGTCGAGCGTGCCGTCATGCGCGCTGAGGTCGTGGGTCTGTACGGTTGGCCCGACCGTCAAGGTGCTCGCGATGGAGGGACCCTCCAGCGAGAGCGTACCAACGAACGTGGCGGTGACCGTCGTCGGGCTGCTGACGCTCAGGTTCTCGCAGAAAAACTCCGAAGTGATCGACCCGTTGTTGGTGATGTCGATCGATGTCAGCGTCCCTTGTGTCGGATCGAAGCGGGGGATCGACCCGACCTCGTTGAAGTTCGTGTATGCCTCCGGGAAGGTCAGGATCTCCGTCAGGGTCGCCGGCGCCTGCGGGACACCCGCGGAGAATTCGTAGCGGCCATTGGCGTCGGTCGTCGCCGTTCCGACGACGGTTCCCGACGAATCCACGAGTAGGACCCGGCTCCCGGCGATGGGTGTCTCGGCCGAGTCAAACAGGCCGTTGCCGTTGGCGTCGTCGTAGACGAAACCGGCGATCGAGCCCGTCAGCATCTGCCGCGCTTCCAGCTCGACAAACGAGGGCAGGCTCCTGCGGCGGCGGGCGGCGTGTGCTCGGCGTCGTTCTGCGACGGCGGTTTCTCGGCGCATAGCGCGATCCTTCCGCGGGGGTGAAGTCCGCATAAGGGAGCAATCCAACGAGTTCATCGATCCGGGCGCACGCGGCGATCGGGGAGCGCAGGTCGACCGCCGGGCACGACATGCGAGTTCGGATCAACGGCAGTCAAGTTATGGGAACCTCAGCGATCAAGTCAAATTAAAATAGTGCGAAAGACAATTCAACGATTCATTTCTCTGTGCCATTGAAGCACCATAATACAAGACGCCTCACATGGTTATGCCCGCGTGTCAGGCGTTCTCTGTTCGCAAAGATTATTCTCGGGGGCAGGTCCGCGGCGATGGCTAAACGATGAAGTGATTGAGAGCGGCCGCCGATGTCCGCTGCCAGACCGAGCCGGGGGTCTCGACAACGGTGCTACACTGGGACTGCGGCTGGCACCACGACGCGGAACAACCCACGTTGCGTTTTTCATATCTTTCGCCCGAATATCGAGATGCAACGATCCTGACGTGGGTAATTGGCGTTGCTCAGGCGGAGGCGACGCTCGGCACGGATTGTCAATCTGTAAGGCCGGCAATGGCCGGCCCTACAGGTTGCAAGAACGTGTTGCCCGGACCTTTGTGCATTTCGAAGCCAGGCAACGAGGAATCACGAGAAATGCGGTCGGCGAACTCGGCTCGGTCCCATGGAACTCGTTGGTGTGATCGCGCTCAAATCGCATTAACGTCAATACCACGGGTCGGCTGAGGAAACCGGGACTCCAAAGACCCGGAAATGGCCTGTGCCGAAATACAACCTGCGCCGAAATCGGCGCGCGGCCGGCTCCTTGGGTTCGACGGGTTGAATCCACGTCGCTTCGCCGTCGGGGCGAAACGCCGCCCCGGTCGGCGAACTCCGTATCTTGAAACGGTGACTGGGCCTGTGGCAGGGGGGCAAGGAGCGCGAGAGTGCGAACTCGGTGTTACAATAGAATTAGCGTGTGTGCGCAGGGTGCGCATCGTGCGTTCTTCTTTTGGATCTCTTTGACCCCTCGGAAGCCCCATGCCCGAGTCGATCGATTACAAGGCGGCCGGCGTCGATCTGGACACTTACGAAGAGACGATGGGCCAGATCCAGCCGCTCCTCAAGCGGACGTTCAGCCCGCGCGTGATCGAGTGGACCAACGGGTTCGCCGGTCTGTTCCGGCTCGACGCCAAACTTGGGCTGCTCTCGCGGACCTATCGCGACCCGGTGCTCGTCGCCTCGACCGACGGAGTGGGCACCAAGCTGAAGCTGGCGTTTGCGACGGGCCGGCATGCGACGGTGGGGATCGACCTCGTGGCCATGTCGGTGAACGACGTGCTCTGTGCGGGCGCTGAGCCGCTCCTGTTCCTGGACTATGTCGCAATGAGCCGCGACGACACCGACCTGACCCGCCAGGTGGTCCAGGGTGTCAGCGACGGGTGCATCGAGGCCGAGTGCGCCCTCCTCGGGGGAGAGACCGCGATCTTGCCCGACTTTTATCACCCGGGCGAGTACGACCTGGCCGGCTTCTGCCTCGGCGTCGTCGAGCGGCGGCAACTGCTCGACGGGCGCGACATCCGGCGCGGAGACAAGGTCATCGGGCTGGCCAGCTCGGGACTCCACTCCAACGGTTACAGCCTCGCCCGCAAAATCGCGTTCGACCGCGCTGGCCTGCACCCGGACAGCGAGGTACGCGAGCTCGGTCGCACCGTCGCCGACGAGTTTCTGGAGCCGACGCGGATCTACGTGCGCGCGGTCAAGACGGTCTACCGCCATTACCGGGTGAAACGCACGGTCCACGGCATCGCCCATATCACGGGCGGGGGGCTTATCGATAACCCCCCTCGGATCCTCCCTGGCGGCTGCGCGATCCAGCTCACGCGCGGCTCCTGGCGCGTGCCCCCCGTCTTCCCGTGGCTGCAAAAGCTCGGCAACGTCTCCGACGAGGAGATGTTTCGCGTCTTCAACATGGGAATCGGCCTCGTGATGATCGTCGCCGACTATTACGCCGACGCGATCACCCGCTATATCAGCCAGGAGGTCAAGGTCCCCGCGTGGGTGATCGGCGAAGTGGTCGAGGGTGAGCCCGGCGTTACGTGGGCTTGAGTCGTTTGTTGCGTCAGGTCCGCTACGGCCGGTAGCATCAGTGCGAGCAGCCGTTGCCGGACCGATTCCCTTGGCGGCAATGCGTTGCCCTAACCGGCCGACCGCACCCAACCCACCGGGTTTTCTCGCCATGCGCTCTGCGATCATCGCACTCGTTGCAGCCTGTGGGATCGTGACTCCAGCGGTCCGAGCCGCCGACACGCCCGTGCCGCTGGCCCGTGGTGTCCGCGGGCTCATCACGCGAGCGCCGAGCAAGATCACGGTCGATGGCAGCCTGCGTGAATGGGACGACGCATTTTGCACTCCGGTGCACTACAACCACCAAAACCTCGCCAATCGCGCGGCGCAGTTCTTCTACCTCTGGGATGACGAAGCCTTCTACATCGGCCTCCGCTGCCTCGATCAGAAACAGGCGAATCCGGCCCCCCTCGATTCGACCTACGACGGCGACGCCGTGGAGTTTTATCTCGACACGCGGGCCGGCGATGCGCTCAGAGGCAAGGACTGGACGGCGGGGGCGATCCGCTTTTTCTTCTCGCCGTTCCAGGCTGGCGAGTTGAAGCCCCGGTGGGTCATGCGTGGCGGCATCGCGACCAGCGACACGAAATTGAACGGCGTCCAGCTCGCGGCGACGCGCGACGCCGTGCACTACGACGTCGAGTTCAAGGTCCCCTGGTTGAACTTCCCCGACTTCGCGCCCAGGCTCGGCGCTCTGCTCGCGCTCGACGCGGAACTGTGCAGCGCGGATGGGGCGGGGCGAACCGACCGCACGTTTGCCTACGGCTCACCGCTCTCGGTCGAGCAACCTGCGTCGCTTGGGAAGGTCGAACTGGTGAAGAGGTTCGATCCGGACTACTTCGAGACCGCCGGCCCGTCGGCCTTCCCGTTCTGGGTGGATACCCCCTGGAACCAGGCCGGACGAGCCCAGGTCGTGGCGACCGTCGCGATTCCACCCGCCTTTCTCGCGATCGTGGGGGCGGTCGAAGTCCGGCTGCACGACGCCGACGGCAAAATCGTCAAGACGGTCCCGGCGCGCATCGAGGGTTTCGGACCGATCGAGCTCCGTTTCTCCCGCGCCCAGGCGGCGTGGTCGATCGACGACTTTGCACCCGGTACCTACTTCGCGACCGCCCGCGTCCTCGCCCGAACGGGCAAGCCGCTGACGACCGTCGCCCCGCGCATGGTCCAGGAAGCCATCATTCAGGGCCGCTGACCCGCTCCCGCGGCGGGCGGTGGTGTCACCGGCGACTTCTTTCCGCGACAAGTGTCCGATCGGGTGATTCCTTTTCGGGCCCGGCGACGTATAATGTGGGAACGTCCCGTCTTTGGATTCGCAATCGGCCGTCGAGGGAGCACGCGCGATGGCGTCGAGCACTCAGCCGTACGGGAAGCTGCTGGATTACGAGCAGTACATCGATCACCAGCTCAGCCGGACGCGGGCACGCATCAAGATGACCGACATCTTGACGGCGAGCTTGCTGCTCGGAGCGGCGGCGCTCGGGGTCCTGTTCCTTGAGGTCGTCCTCGACCACACCGTTGGGCTTCCCCTCTGGGTCCGGCGCGTGGTGTTCCTGGCGGGACTGGCCGGGTTCGGGGCGTTCGCCGTTTTGCGGATCGCCATCCCGTTGATTAGCCGGGTGAACGGCTTGTACGCGGCGAAGACGATCGAGGACGTGGACCCGAAATTCAAGAATAGCTTGATCAACTACCTCGACCTGCGCAGGAAGCGGCAGGAGCTGCCGAAGTCGGCCATGGCGGCGATCGAAGCGAAGGCGGTCAAGGACCTGGCAAACGTCGAGATCGATACGGTCGTCAACCAGCGCCGGCTGATGCACGTCGTGTATTCGCTATGCGGACTGGTCGTGGTTTTCTGCTTTTATGCGTTGATGACCCCGAAGAGCATTCTCGACTCGGCGAAGCGCGCCCTGCTTGCCGACGTGGTGCGTCCCACGAACACACGGCTTCTGGACATCAAGCCGGGCGATGCAGAAATCGTGGCGGGCGAATCCGTCGAGTTCCTCGCTCGCGTGGAGGGGACGCAGCCGCCGCACGTGAAGCTCCACTTCAGCGTTGACGGCGGAAAGTTCTACGCGGTCCGAGAGTTCTCCCGGGGGAAACTTCAGTACGACCCGTGGCGGGTCGAGATGCAAAACGTTCAGCAGAGCATGGACTATTACCTCACGGGGGGCGACGCGGAGTCGTTGAAGTACCACCTCGAGGTGCTGGCCGCGCCGATGGTGACGAACGTCAGCCTCGACTACAAGTTTCCCGAGTACACGGGAATGGCTCCTCGCATCGGGGTTGAAGGAGGAAGCGTCGAGGCGATCGAGGGGACGCGGGTCACCGTGCATGCTCAGACCAACCAGCCGGCCGCCGCGGGAACGTTGAAGTTCTCGGACAAGAGCGTGGCTGGGATGGACATCAGCGGAGAGGGCTCACGGACGCTGACCGGGCATTTCTTGCTGAACAAGTCCGGCAGCTATCACATCGAGTTCCGCACGGTCAGCACCAGCGTGGGGGGCGGGCAACTGAACCCCGATCCGGTCGTCTACGACATGGTCGCCCTTCCGGACAAGTCGCCGACGGCCCACTTCGAGAAGCCGGAACAGCCCGAGATCAAGCGCCCGTGCAACGCGAAGGTGCCGCTGGTCATCGTCGCGTCGGACGACCACGGCGTGAAGGAGGTCCTTCTTTATGCCAAGGCCGGGAAGGACGTGTTCCCCGCGGTCGACCTGCTCGAGACCAAGCCGCCGACGCGCGAGTTCCGGGGCGTCTCGGAGATCGACCTGGCCGAACATAAGATCAAGCCCGGCGAGAAGGTCGAGTACTGGTTGACGGTCAAGGACAACAAAGAGCCGATCCCGAACCGGTACGACACACCGCACCAGATCATCATCGCGGGCGACCCACTGGATTCCGCCGAGAAGAAGAAGCAGGACGAGGCCGCTCAAAAGGAAGAGGAGCAGGAGAAAGCCCTTTCGGAGTCGGTGGAGAAGACGTCCGCGACCGATGATTCGTCACCACAAGCCGGCCCGATGCCGCCGGCCGAGGGGAAGGACGACGAGGGAAGGCCGACTCCGTCCACGGAAGCAGACAATGGCGAGGCGGGACCGAGAGAGCGGAACCCCAACGGGAATGGCGACAACGGAGCACAACAGGCACAACCCCAGGCCGAAAACGATCCCCAGTTCAACAAGATTCAGAACGCCCTGAACAAGCAGGCAGACCAGAACCAGGGGGGTAAGCAGGCAGACGGCGGGAGCGCATCGTCAGGGACAGGCCAGCAGGCGGCGAACGCAAGCAGGAACACGCCGCCGCCCAAGGGTTCCGACAACGGCGCCAATGCACGGTCCAACCCCGGCAACGCGGGCCCGCGGAACGACGGCAACCCGTCGATGAACCCCTCCAGGGCGGAGTCTCCGAACAGCCCAAACGGCGGCTCGACCACCCGCCCAAGCGGCAGCGAAAACACGGGGGCGAATTCGGACGTCGTCCGGAACGAGCCAGCGCGGACCAAACCAGGGCCGGACGGTGGTGGCGATGCGCAGAACAAGGTCGAGCGCAGTCCGAAGTCAGGCGGCAACGGCCAGGCGAACGCCCCCTCGGCGGCGGACGAGAAGATCCCTCAGCAGCCTGGAAATCCGCAGGGAGCGAAGAGTCCGTCGAGTGCAGGGGCCAAGCGGGATGCATCCCCGAACCAAAGTCCCAAACCCTCGGCCGCGAATTCGAATCCCGGCTCGCAAGGCAACGGGGATAAGCCATCCGCGGGACCACAAGGTGAGAATCCGGGCGGAGCGAATCCTCAATCCGCGCCCGAACCCTCGGCCCCGACGACGGGTGAGCAGCAGGGCATGAACGGCGCTGACGATCAAGGGAAGACGCGGAAGCCGGGCGACCAGACGACGAAACGGCCCGACGCGGCCCAGTCGGGCAAGAACGAAAGCGGCACTCGCAAGGGACAGCAGAGCTCCGGCGGATCAGGCAAACCCAGCGACGGCTCAACGGGCGCTAACCCCTCGAAAGGTGGCGAGGATCCCGCTGAAAAGAACGCGGGTGAACCCCAGGGCGCCGGGCCCGACCAGCGCGCTATGGATCCCAGCGCGGCGAAGCCTCGCGAAAGTGCGAACCCAAAGACCGGAGAGAAGTCCCAGCAACCCGGTTCAACCGGCAACACAAAGGGCCAACCGAACCGTGCCGGCGCCGAGGGGAACCGCGGAAGCGACTCGGGGACAAGCACGGCAAAGCAGGGGCCTCAGGACGCGAATGACTCGCAGACGCCTGGCTCGCGAGACGGCCAACGGCCGGACGGCATGAATGGTGGCCGCCAAGATGCGGCCAACCCACAGGCTCAGCAGAAGCCGTCGGACGGTGCGCCGAACACGAACGACGGGATGAAGCCGGGGAACAACAATTCCGGCAAGCCCTCCGAAAACTCGCCCGCAGGAGCCAAGGAACCGTCTGCCTCGAAAGACGCCGCAAGACAGAACGAGAATCAGAACGAGCGGCAAGGCACGGGCAACGCCGCGAATCAACAGAGCCGAGGCGAAACGGGTCGAAACGAAAACCCGAAAGGCTCCGGAGCGTCGCGCAAAGGAGCTCAAGGGCAGACCTCTGACACGGCAGAAATGAAGGGGCCGAACAGCGAGAAGCCCGACGCCGGCGATGATGCGCAGGGCCAACCGAGTGCGCGCACTCCTCAGGAGAAGGCGGGCGCCGGAGCATCGGGGGCGAAGTCGCCGAGAGGCGAAGGCGAACCGAATGCGAAAGGCGCCAAATCCGGCCAACAAGGAGCAAGTGCGAAGCGCCCGAAGGACGGCGATCCCGGCATGAAACCGGAGCGCGGGCAATCAGGGGCGAAATCAGGAACGGGCGAAAAGAGCAGTTCCGATCCTCAAGAGACCGGTGGACAGGCCGCCGACCAAGAGTCCCCCAAGAACCGGAACACGGCGAGCGACGGCAAGAACGATTCCAGCAGTCCGAACGGAAAGCCTGGCAACGAAAGTTCCTCGACGAAGCCGAACACGCCGACGGGCGAGAAGAACGGTTCCAGCAACACGAACAATCCGCCGAACGGTCGGCCTGGCGAGGAGGCTTCCTCGACCAGCCCGAAAATGGCGAGCGGCGAGAAGAGCGATTCCGGCAATCCCGAAACGAAGCCGAACGGAAAGCCCGGCGGGGAACGCTCCTCGACGAAACCAAACATGGCGAACGGCGAGAAGAGCGATTCCAGCAACACGAACGGCCCGGCCGGCAAAGAAGCTTCCTCGACCAGCCCGAAAACGGCAAACGGCGGTAAGAGTGATTCCAGCCCCCAGAAGAGTGGCGCGAGCGAAAAGGGCGGCCAAAAGGCATCGCCGTCGAATGCACAGAACCGCCCGGACGGATCGACGCCCGGCAATAATGACCAGCCTAACACTCCTGGCCAAGAGACAACGCCGCAGGGCAATCCGTCCCCCGAGATGAA
Source organism: Isosphaeraceae bacterium (assembly GCA_031291845.1). Classification (GTDB taxonomy): domain Bacteria; phylum Planctomycetota; class Planctomycetia; order Isosphaerales; family Isosphaeraceae; genus DAIDJG01. Next base: position 10,964 of record JARLIH010000500.1, read on the forward strand.
GGATGCTCCATCCGGCAGCTCACCCAAGTCCGGACAGGGAAGAGCTCAACAGAAAGCGCCTGGCGACCCGCAAACGGCAGCAGACAACCAGGGGAAACCGGCCGGCTCTCCCAACTCCCCCAGTGACTCGAAAAAGGGGGCCACTGAGTCGCCCGCGGGAACCCCAGAGCCCAATCCTTCGTCGGCCGCCAATCCGAACAACAAGCCCGGTAATCCGCAGTCCTCGCCGATGAATCCGCCGGATGGAATTCCGCCGCAGCAGAAACCGTCGAGCGGGATGCCCAAAGATCCAAATACCTCGCCGGAGCAGAACCAATCGGGCAAGCCCAGCGCGAACCCCGATGCACGGAACCAGGAGCGCGGGCCCCAGGAGGCCGCTGCTGCTAAGGGGCAGGCGAACCCCGGCGCCAAGCAGGACTCTTCGTCCCAGCCCCAGCCGAAGGGCCAACCGGGTCAGCCGAGCCCACGAGAGCGCAGCGGTACGGAACCGAGCCGGCAACCCGCCAATTCCGAACAGATGAAGCCGCAAGGGACTCGGCCGGAGGAGAGCGCCAAGAACGACCAGAATGGAAGCGGCCACGAGAACGCGACGAAAGAATCGCGGCCCGGCGAAAACGAGCAGGGAACGCGCTCGGCCAAGACGACCCAAGAAGCGGCGAAGGCACAGAAAAACGACAACACCAGCGGGACGAAGCAGGGCGAGCGCGATCCACAGAAAGCCGCGACCAAGGCGCAGTCGAAGCCAAAGGAAGAACCGGCCGCGGACAAGAAAAAGACCGACGAGGAGAAGAAGAAGGCTGAATACCGGGAGCCCACAAAGAAAAAGGAAGAGCCCAAAAAGACGCAGCGGCCGCTTTCGCCCGAGGAACAGGAGACCGAACAACCGGCCGAGCCGCAACGGCCGACGGCTGAACAGCCGTCGCAGTCGAACTCGCCTCGGACATCCAGCTCGTCCGGAGCCCAGGGTTCAAAATCGGGAATGCCTCAACCGGAACAGGGAAATGAGGGCCAGCAAGGAGGAAGCCAGGGTTCTCCGAAACCGGGACAGCCGGGAAGTCAGAATAGCCAGCAGGGAGGGTCCGGAGGGCAACCGCAGGCCGGTGGACTAGGCAGCGCCAAGGGGCAGCAGAGTATGAATGGCCAAGGACAGCAGGGAGCATCCGGAGGCCAACCGCAGGCCGGCGGACAAGGCGGCACTCCGGGACAGCCGGGCGAGAGTGGGCAAGGAAAGCAGGGCGAGGGGCAAGGCCAGCAGCAGCCGCAGGGCAACTCCTCGGGCCAAGGCGGGGCGAGCCAGGCCGGCGGACAGAAAGGGATGGGCCCGGAAACGTCTTCGCAGCAGAAGGGGAATAAGACCGGCAACCCCAGCGCGGAACGCGGGCAGGGCCATGGAACAGGGGGCAAGCCGGGCGAAGGTTCGTCGCAACCGAATGGCGCTCAGCCGGGTGCAGAGCAAAACGGCTCTCCGAGAGGCGCGCAGCCGCAAGCGGGCGCGTCCCAGGGTGGCAATGGCGCCGGCAAGCCAAACGGCCGGACGAATAACCAGCCGGGCGAAGGACAATCGGGACCCGGCAAGACGGGCACCCAGGGCGAGCCAAACCCGAATGATCCGCAGGGTGAGCCCACGGGCGATGGCAAGGGCGGCCAGCCCGGCGGCAACGAAGGGGGTGCGAACAAGCCAGGCCCCGGCAACAGCTCCGGCAAGCAAGGTTCCGGAGAGCGCGGTGGCGGTGGAACCAACCCGACGGGGGGAGGCGGTACGAAGGCCGGCGATCGCGGCGGCGAGATGGCGCCCGATCAGACCGCGAAGCCCGCGCCTCGCGCGACCGAGACAAACCCCGACGCTCGCGAGACGGTCGCACCCTCGAACATCCCGCAGTCGGAATTGGTGCTGAGCAAGCTCGAGGACCTGCTCCGCAAGAACCAGGTCACGCCCCAGCTCGAAAAGGATATGGGCATGACCAGGGAGCAGATGGAACAGTTCGTCGAGAAGTATCGGCCGACGAGACGGCAGGACCCTCGCGCCGCTCGCGAGATCACCGTGAAGCCGGGCCAGAACAAGTCGATCGCACCCAGCAACCTTCCGGGAATCGAACGCAACTCGAGCTTCAGCACCAAGAACACGCGAGGACGAGGCTCCCTTCCCCAGGACCAGGAGCGTGGCAACATTCAAGGCTCGCGTGGAGCGCCCCCTCGGGAGCTCAAGTCCCGGTTCGAGGGCTATCTGAACACACTCTCGCGCTCCAAGGCTGCCAAGCCCGCGCGACCCGCCGGCGATGCCGGCTCCGGCGGTCGGTAACGACGAGGGGCAGAGGCCCCGAGCGCGATTTCTGGTCGGTGTGGCGAGGGTGCCGTTTGGGCAGCTTCGCCTCGCCGATTGGGTTCATCTTTAACTACCCACTGAACACAACCCCACATGCTCGCCCCGCTGACATTACCGCGCCGTTACCTTGTGGGATTTGACCCGCGAGACCTCCCGCACCACTTCACCGATGTCCTCGTCATCGGCGGCGGCGTCGCCGGCTTGCGTGCGGCGCTCGGTGTCGGCGAACAGCACCGCGTGCTCGTCGTCACCAAGGACGAGGTGCGCGAGAGCAATAGCGCCTATGCCCAGGGCGGGATCGCGGGCGTCATGGACCCCGAGGACCACTTCGAGGATCACATCGCCGATACGCTTTCCGCCGGGAAGGGCCTGTGCGATCCGGCGATGGTCGAGCTGGTCGTCCGCGAGGCCCCTCAGCGCATCGGCGAGTTGATCGCCTGGGGGACCCACTTCGACCAGGTCGACGGCCAGGTCGCACTCACGCGCGAGGGGGGACATTCCCACCCTCGGATCGTGCACGCGCTCGGCGACGCCACGGGTCGGGAGGTCATGCGTGCCATCATCCTCCACGCGCGCGCTCAGCGCAACGTTCGCATCTGGCAGAACAGTTTCACGATCGACCTGCTGACCGACGGCGGCCGGTGCCGAGGCGCCCTCGTCTGGGACAAGAGACGCGGGCTCTCCTTGATCTGGGCCAGGGCCGTTGTGCTCGCCACCGGCGGTGCCGGACAGCTTTACCGCGAAACCACCAATCCCGCGATCGCCACCGGCGACGGGCACGCCCTCGCCTACCGCGCAGGGGCCGAGCTGCGAGACATGGAGTTCATGCAGTTCCACCCCACTGTGCTGTATATCGCCGGCTCCGCCCGCCACCTGATTACGGAAGCGCTCCGCGGCGAAGGAGCGTACCTCCGCGACCGGAACGGCCACCGGTTCATGCCCGATTACCACCCGCTGGCCGAGCTCGCCCCTCGCGACGACGTCGCCCGGGCCATCACCGCGCAGATGGCCAAGACCCAGCACCCGAACGTCTACCTCGACCTCTCTCATCTCAACGGGCCGTACTTGCGCGAGCGTTTCCCGGGTATCGACCGCCTCTGCCGCGGCTTTGACCTGGACTTCACCAGGGACCCGATCCCCGTTCGACCGGGTGCCCATTATATGATCGGCGGCGTGACGATCGACGCCGACGGCCGAACGACGGTCCCCGGCCTTTGGGCGGCGGGCGAAGTCACCAGCTCCGGCCTCCATGGCGCGAACCGCCTGGCCTCGAACAGCCTTCTCGAGGGCCTCGTCCACGGGGCCCGAGCCGCCGAAGACATCGCGCGATTGCTTGAAGCCGATGGGTCCTATCGCCTCGAAGTCCCACCCATCTCCGCTCCCGACCCGCGGCATTCGGACGGCCCGCTGGACCTGGCCGACATCCGCGACTCGCTCCGGGCCCTGATGTGGCGCCGGGTTGGCATTTCCCGAGACGCGGAAGGGCTCGCGGAAGCCGCTGAACAGGTCGACTTCTGGTGCCGCTACGTTCTCGGGCACGTTTTCGACGACCCTGCCGGGTGGACCATGCAGAACATGCTCACCGTCGCGCGGCTCATGATCGCCGCTGCAACCACGCGGCAAGAGTCGCGCGGAGTGCACCTCAGGCGCGATTTCCCTAACCCCGACCCTGCCTGGCAACGGCACATCGCGCTGCGCAGTCCAGAAATCGTTTCCAAGGCGCTGAAATCGAGCGCTGGGGGTTAGAGCGATTCTCAGGCGACAAGGATGCAGCCGGCACCCATATCAGAGACTGTGCGCAACCCAACGGTAGACCGCTCTAGCCAAACCAGGAACGTGGCCGGCGCTGGCACGGCAAGCTCCCCTGCAATCAAACAGCCAGCGGATCCGCCACCTCGATCGTATCGACATCAACCGAGATGGGAACTTCAACCTGCTCCTTCAGCGTCTCACCGGTCGGGTCGCCCATCGCCACCGGCCAGATACGAAACCCGCCACGCCAGGTGCGCACCTCGGGCATCGTCCAGACGCCCCAGATCCCCTTCCCCTCGTTGTAACCTTCGTAGGCGATTGAGTGGCGGCCAACGTACTGCTTGGTCCACCAGCACTTGCCGGACTCAAGCTCGTAACGACCCCGGAAGAGAAACTCGCCGACCCGGTCCCTGCCGTCGCCCGTGAGTTTTCCGTCGCGAAACGTCAGGTTGAGCTCCATCCAGTTCTTGCCCGGCAAAACAGGCTGGAGAAAGAAGCCCTTCCACGCTCCCGATGGGAACCGATGGTCCTGCTCGACCTGAGCGATTGGCTCGTCCGTTGGGTTCATCTTCCGACCTCCGCATGATCGGGCGCGCCGGCGCAGTGGGCGACCGGCAACGTGATCCGAAATTCCGCCCCCTCGCCGGGCCGGCTGGTTACGTCGATCGAGCCACCCTGGACGAGGATCGACTCTTTGACGATCGCCAGCCCCCGCCCGCGGCCCGCGGACTTGGTCGAATACCCCGGCTCGAAAATGCGGACCTGCGCGTTCGCCGAGATGCCGGGTCCATTATCCGCAACCGTGATCCATACCGTCGAGCCCTTACTCCGGGCCGCCACCACAAGCCGCGGCGCCAGGCCGGCCCCAGTTGTGGCTTCGAGAGCATTCTTCAACAAGTTCACGAGTGCGTGAACCAGGAGACGGCGGTCGGCGCGGACGTAAAGCGTGGTCTCGACACTCACGTCCACGGCCGCTTCCGCCGAATCCAGCCGAGGGCGCAACAAGGCCAATGCCTCTTCGGCGGAGGCAGCAACGTTGACGCAGGTGATCTCGACCGGGGGCGACGACCGCTTCAAGAACTGGTCCAGCTCGCGCACCGTGAGGGCGATGTACTCGGAACACAGGGCAATCTGACGGCAGACCGACCGCGCGATGGCAGCGCTGCTCCGCAGCTCCAGGTCGGGGGCGATACCGCGCACGGCGTATTCCTTCTCGAGCGCGTGGTCCAGCCGCGACCCAAGCTCGGCGGAAAGTCCGGCCTTCCGGGCCGCGTCTGTCCGCGCTTGCGCTTCCTCTGCGAGGAACCGGTCGAGCAAATCGAGATGGTTGGCGAGGTTCTGGCGCTCGTTCGACAGGATGAACACGCCGTTCCCAAGCTCGTGGCACGTGCGATCCGCGAGATCGAGCGTCGCCTCCTGCGCGGATTCGCGCGCCACCCGCTCGCTCAGACTCTGCGCGTGGAGAATCATATAACCGAAAGTGAGCAGCGAAAATCCCGCCAGCCCCAGCACGGCGAGGATCAGGCGATGGTACGAAGCCTCGAGCCCCCCGGCCGCGACGGCGAGGCCCGGATCGATCCGGTACCGGACCACAAGGACCGTCTCAACACCGTGACCTGGGTCGATCAGCGGTATTCGTTCCGCGAGCTCTTCATTCGCGGCAGTGCGGCCGGTCGACTGGCTCCACGATGCGATCGTGCCGCCCTTCTCGTCGCGGAGATTGAGCGCGACGACCCGTACCAGCGCGAACCGCTCACCCTGACGTTGCAACTCCTCGCCCAGTGCGTTCAAGGCCCGGGAAAGCCGCACGCGCTCCGCATCGCGGGCCGGTGGCGGAGTGCCGCGCCAGCGGTCGACATAGTCGACGAGCGTCAGGCCAAGGTAATCCGGCGCCCGAACCCACTCATTCAGCACGTGCTGAATCGCCAGCCGGCGCGTCTCACGGGGCCTGTTGTATTCGCGCGCGAGAACAATTAGACCAAACACGAATGAGAGCAGTGAAAAAACACCGATCATTACCCCGGGGCCCCCGAGCGTCGCGACAAGCCGCGAGACGGCTTCGCCCGGCCTCAACGGAGTCATGGCTTCCCCGCGCCGACGGTCGGCGCCACCGGCCGCAGCGAGCTCCACTTCCCCAACGCATCCTCCCCCATCGCGTACACCGAAGCATCGCCAGGACGGATCAGCAGCACGTGTCCCAGGTCATCGCCCGTGCGTTCGCCCGAAGGTGCCAGCGCGATCGAACGCCCCAGGGTTGCCTGGTCGCGGGAGGGCAGGTTGAGGTTCCGCAAACGCTCGCGCAGACTGTTCGCGTTCTGGTAGGCGACACCATCGACGTCCAGCCCGTGTGCGACCGCGGCAATCAGTTCCGCAAGCACCGCAACGTCCGTGTAGAGCACCGGGTCCACGGAGTCAGAGCCGGTCCCCGGCGCGAGGCCCGGCGAATAGCACCAAACGGGGAAGGGAAGTTTGCCGGCGAGCAGCCGCAGGGTCTCCAGGCCGGTCCCATCACCGCACAGGACCCGGAGCGGCCCACGGCTTCCCTCGGAGGTGTGCCCGCGCGCATGACGCTGGAGCGCGAGCAGCATCCGTTGGGCCGGTTCGGCCTGGAGCGGCAGAACGACCCAATGGGTCGCGCCATGGCCCGCCTGGTCGGCCGTGTTCCAGATCGACTCGGCAAGAGCCTCCTCCTCGACGCTCAGAAGGCCGGGTGAGTTCCAGAGGCTCGAGAAATGGACCGTCTCACCGCGCTCGACGAGTTCCGTGCTGGGTAACCAGCGCTCGATCGTGCGGTGGAAGCTGTCCGCCAGATCTACCGAGTACGGGTCGAGCCGATCGACGATCGCCTCCACGCGCGTCGGCTTCTGCCCGGCGTCGTGATGGAGCAGCGCGTGCGTGAGCGTGTCGGCCTGCGTCTGGTTGTTGGGGCAGAACCGAAACGTCCGATCGGGGTCGATGTCCAGGAGCGCGACCGGTCCGCGGCCGGGCTCGGCCCGTTCACACAGCACCGTGGTCGCCCAGGGGACGAGGAGCAGCGGCCCCTCTCGGCCTTGCCGCGCGCTCTGCCTCAAGGCGTCCGCGAGCGCGACGGTCAGGAGGGTGTTGCTGGAGCCGACGAGCGCGACCGGCGGTGTCGGACGCCCCGCGATCCGGTCGACGGCCTCCTTCGTTTCGCGCACCCCTCGCACGTCGTTCAAGACGAAGCGAATCCGCCGGGCGTGCCGCGGCGTTTCCACTTCGATCCATTCCTCCCCCGAGCCGACGACCCGGACGATCCTGCGCCTGTGGCAAGCGTCGACGGCCTGGTGAAACTCGGTCCAGAGAGGACGCTCGGGAAAAAACACCACGACCTCGGCCGCAACACGCGCTCGCCCCCATCCCCCCCACGGAACCCCGGCGGCCCCGTCATGGAACAGGTTGTAGACCATGAGCGCAGCGAGCACGCAGCCGCCGAAAGCCAGAAGTGCGTTGCCGACGCGTTTGCAGCTCGTCATGGGTCGCGAGGGGCTGAGCCGGGTCGAGCGTCTTTCGACGGTCAGAGGTAACGTTCCAGCACCCGCCGGCTGTGCGCATCGAGCTTACGGGTGTCCGGAACCTGATAGCGCATTTTACGGGCGTCCGTGATCAGCACGCGGTGCGATTCAATGCGCCTGATGTCGTCCTCGCTATCGAGCTCGAGCACCGTCGCCCCGCGATCCGTTTCCACGGTCCACTTGGCCGGAAAGATGTCTCCCGAGATCCGGACCACGCGCTGAACGATCGGTACGAACTCGCGGGTGGCCAGCTCCGCCTCGAGCAGTTTCTTGACGTCGGGGGCCACGTCGTCGAGCGACTCGATGTTGACGACCTCATGCCCCTCGGCGTCCACGAGGGCGATCCAGTGGTTCGGGTCCGAGAGCGGAAAGGCGCGCACCGGTTCGACCCCGACGTGCGTCGCGCCCGAGGGATCCGTCAGGACGAGCCGGCCGAAGGGGTCGACGGCAAGCCCCAGGGACTGAACCGTTGCGGAACCGTTCACACCATTGGGGGAGTGATCCATCGCGTCCAAGTCCCTTACAACGCCGCTTCGACCGCCAGCTCCGTGCCCAGAGCCAGCTCGAGCTGGGCGCGATGGAGGCGAGCGTAAGCGCCCGGGTTCTGTAGCAGCTCTTGCGGAGGCCCGACCTCGACAATCCGGCCGCGCTCGAGAACGACGAGCCGATCGGCCTTGCGCAGCGTGCTCAGGCGGTGGGCGATCGCAATCGTCGTCCGCCCTTTGATCAGGTTGTCGAGCGCCTCCTGGATCTCGCGCTCCGTCTCGGTGTCGACCGACGACGTCGCCTCATCCAGGATCAGGATGCGCGGGTCGATTAACAAGGCGCGGGCGATCGAGATTCGCTGGCGCTCGCCGCCCGACAGCGATTGCCCGCGTTCGCCGACGATCGAGTCATACCCGTCCGGCAGCCGCAGGATGAACTCGTGCGCGCGCGCGGCACGGGCGGCCTGGATAATCTCAGCGCGGGTCGCTTCGGGCCGGCCGTACGCAATGTTCTCCGCCACCGTGCCGAAAAACAGAAACGGCTCCTGCAGCACGATGCCGATGTGCCGGCGGTACTCCTCGACATGGAAGGAGCGGATATCGGTCCGGTCGACCAGGATCGCGCCGTCGCTGACATCGTAGAAGCGGCAGACCAGGTTCACCAGCGTGCTCTTGCCCGCGCCGCTCGCTCCCACGAGCCCGACGAGCTCGCCCGGCCGGATCGTCAGGTTGAAGTCCTGAACGACGACGCGGTTGCCGTACCGAAACGTGACCCCGCGGAAGTCGATCTCTCCGCGCAGCTTGCCGATCGGCGTTGGGTTGGCGGCGTTCGCCACGCTCGGTTGCCGATCCAGGATCTCGAAAATGCGCTGGACGCTGGCCGACGCGCGTTGCGTCGCTTGCACCATGCGGCTCATCGACTCCAGGCGAATATAGATGCGGCTGATATACGTCAGAAAGAGCTGCAGCAGTCCCAGCGTCGTGTGGCCGTGAAAGATCAGCCAGATGCCGACGCCCCAGACGATCAAGACCCCGAGGTTGGTCAGCAAGCCGACCATGGGGCCAAAGAAGGCCCAGATGTTGTTCACCCGGTCGTTTGCCTCGAGCACGCGGCTGTTCGCCCGGTGGAACCGCTCGATCTCGCGCTGTTCTTGGGCGAACGCCTTGACGACCCGGATGCCCGGAATCGCGTCGGCCAGCACGCTGGTCATCTCGCCCCAGGCATGCGTGCCGCGCGCGAACCACCGCCGCAAGCGGCTCCGCAGCCGAGCGACGAGCCACGCGATGATCGGCAGCGGGACCAGGGTCGAGAGCGCAAGCTTCCAGTTCAAGGCGACCATTACCCAGGCGGTGCCGAAGATCGTCAGGACGTCCGTCGCGAAGTCGAGCAGGTTGATCGAGAGATAGTTACAAATACGGTCCGTGTCGCTGCTGATGCGCGAGATGAGGTCGCCCGTACGCTTGCCGCCGAAGTACTCGAGCGACAGCCGCTGGAGCTGCTCGTACGTCCGGTTCCGCAAGTCCGCGCTGACGCGTTCGCTGACCCACCCCAGCACGTAGGTCCGCCACCAGAGCAGCAGCCAGGCCAGCACGGCCGAGCCGAACAGCGCCCACAGGTACCAGTAGACGTCCCGGAATGGGACCGGTTGGCCTTCGTGGGTGTCCAAGAAAGACTGCTGGGGAAAGATCACCTTGTCGATGAGAGAGACCGTCAGGATCGGCCAGATCAGGTTGGCGGCGGTCCCGGCCAGGGACAGGACGATGCCCAGGGCGATCATTCGGAAATGAGACCGGGAGAACCAGATCAGCCGGTACAACGGCCCGTCGAGCCGCAGCCTGCCGAGCCGGCGCCGAGGGGCCGACGCCGCGGCTTTGCCAGCGCACGCCGGACACTCCGCGTCCGCGTTCGGCAGCACCGCGCCACAACCTCGACACACCGTCTCCGCGGCTTCGACCCCCACGACCCCGTCTCGGCGCCAGGCCTCAAAACGATTCAGCAGCCGGTGCGCATCGTTCGATCGCCCGACCGTGAAGCGCACCGCGCCGAGGCGGCCCGCCGCTCCCGTGATCTCGAGCGCGCCCAACCCGGACCGCTCGCGCACCTTGAGGGCCTCAACGCTCGCCAGCGGCCAGCTCTGCACCTCCCGGCGATTGGTCGACCGGCTCGCAAGCAAGCGCCGATCGGTGAGCACGACGAGACCTTCACGATAGCGCAACGACGAGTCGAGGTCGGGCTGGAAGAATGCCAGCACGCACTCATTGTTTTCGAGCCAAGCGGTGGCGTCGCGCCAGGGCTCGGGAAGAACGCCGGCGTCTTCGACTCGGCCATCCAAAGGGCGATTGCTCCGCGCGAAAGGACGTAACGGAAAGGCAATACGGCGACCGACGAACGGTGACGAGGACGAGTTTCGGAAACGGTCCGTCACGGGCCGCGGGACGACTTATTCTTAGGGGTCGCGGCCGAAATCAACAAGGGCAAGCTGGAGGGGGAGGCCGTTTTCTTTTCCCAACACGCACGGCCTGAATCGACGGGGGAAAAGTCGCGAAACAACCATGATACCCCGTTGCCAATTCGGCGAGTCCACGATTTAATTGGTTCCTCCCGGACAGCATTAACGCTTGCCAACAGGGTTGCACGCGGCTTTCTCCCACCTTTCGAGGCGAGACGGCAGCCGAGCCTGCAAGGATCCCACGAGGCGTTTTCGCACGTCGACGATCCTCGTCATGGATTCCGGGCTCCAAGGAGAGGCAGCCAGGTTGCGAGTGTGGCTCTCTGTTGTCGAGCAGTGAGCGCAACGGTGTCTCCCTGCAATTTTTTCGCCCTTGCCTGCACGTTTGGCGATCCAGGCGGGGAGAGGGGAATGAAATGCGACCGAGGCGGCGGCCGGTTCCAATTCGCCCCAACGGTCCCCGAGGTTTTTCCGTATATAGGGATGCGAGGGGGACAGGTCGGCCCCTTTCGCTACCAGGACGCCGCCAGCCGACCACGACGCTTCCGGGCGGGAGCGAGGAACCGATCTAACAACACTTCTTCCTTAATTGGGACGTTTCTCGCACTTCGTTCTTGTCCCGCCGCAAGAAGGCTGCCGGGTAAGACGACTCTCCCTCTCCGTCAGGCTCGGATGCCGGTCGGAAACGGGCGTGCCGCGGTTCCTTCACCGTTCCCGCGGGGTGAAGGTTTCGCAAGCGAGCGTGAGGCGTCCGGGAGATGCAGGGCGTGATTTTCCGGAAAGTGCTGGCACTCCGAGGTCCGAACATCTGGGCTAACTCCCCCGTGCTGGAGGCCTGGGTCGATTTGCAGGACCTGAAGGATTCGCCGTCGAACACACTCCCCGGCTTCAACGAACGGCTCAAGTCCTGGCTGCCGTCGCTCGTCGAGCACGAGTGCAGCGAAGGTCACCGTGGCGGTTTCTTCGTGCGCCTGGACGAAGGGACGTGGCCCGGCCACATCCTCGAACACGTCGCCCTTGAGCTCCAGACGCTCGCCGGTACGCCCGTCGGCTTCGGCCGCACGCGAGAAACGGCCGAGGCAGGGGTCTACAAGGTCGCCATCAAATACAAGGAAGAAGCGCTCGCCAGGGCCTGTCTGGAAAGCGCCCGGCTCCTCTTGCTCGCCGCGATCCACGACACGCCTTACGACACACCGGGCGAAATCAAACGGCTTCAGAAGCTCGCCTACGACGTCTGCCTCGGCCCTACGGCCGCCATCGTCGACGCGGCCAAGGCACGCGGCATCCCGACGCGCCGGCTGAACAACGAGGGGCTCGATGAGAGCCTCGTACAGCTCGGCCACGGCGTCAAACAGCGCAGGATCTTGTCGGCCTACACCGACCGCACCGCCGCCATCTCCGAGTCGATCTCGCAAGACAAGGAGCTGACCAAGGTCCTCCTCCGCTGCGCAGGCATCCCCGTGCCGCAGGGCCGCCCCGTCGAGGACGCCGAGGACGCCTGGGAGGCCGCCCGGGAGCTCGGCGTGCCGATCGTCGTCAAGCCCCGCGATGCCGATTACGGTCACGGCGTCGGGCTGAACCTCACCACCCGCGAGCAGATCCACGCCGCCTACCTCTCGGCCCGCGATAAGAGCGAGCACGTGATCGCCGAACGGCAGGCCAACGGCTGGGAGCACCGCCTTCTGGTCGTCGCCGGCAAGCTCGTCGCCGCGGTCCGGCGCGAGCCGCCCCAGGTCGTCGGTGACGGCATCGCTAACGTCGCCCAGCTCGTCGAGGCGGCCAACAACGACCCCAGGCGCGGCAGCGACCACACGACGATCATCAAGAAGATCAAGGTTGACGAAGCCGCGCTCGCCTGCCTCGAGTCCCAGGGACTGACGCTGGAGTCGGTGCCTGCTCCCGGTCAGGTCGTCCGCGTCAGGCGCAACACGCACCTCTGGGACGGCGGGACGACGACCGACGTCACCGACATCGTGCACCCCGAGGTTGCCGCCCGGGCGGTCGAAGCGACGCGGGTGGTCAACCTCGACGTCGCGGGCCTCGACATCATCGCCGAGGACATCAGCCGGCCGCTGGAGGAGCAGGGGGGAGTGATCCTCGAGATCAACGCCGCCCCGTCGCTCAAGATGCACCTCGAACCGACCGTCGGGTCGGCCCGCCCGGTGGGCGAGGCCATCATCGACAGCATGTTCCCCGAGGGGGAGGACGGGCGCATCCCGATCGTCGCCGTCACGGGAGTCAACGGCAAGACGACCACGACCCGGCTTGTCGCCCACATCCTGCGGCAAACCGGCGTCCACCTGGGGATGACCTGCACCGACGGGATCTACGTCGACGGTCGCCGGATCGAGATCGGTGACTGCTCGGGTCCCAAGAGTGCGCGGATGGTGCTGCTGAACCCGAAGGTCGAGGCGGCCGTCTTCGAGGTCGCTCGCGGCGGGATCTTGCGGGAAGGGCTCGGCTTCGACCGCTGCCACGTCGCCGTCGTGACCAATATCGGTGAGGGGGACCACCTCGGCCTCGGGGACGTCCACACGCTCGAAAAGCTGGCCCTCGTGAAGCGCACGCCGGTCGACGTGGTGCTCCCCGAGGGGACTGCGGTGCTCAATGCATCCGACCCGCTGGTCGCGGCGATGGCGCCCAAGTGCCGCGGGGCCGTCACCTTCTTCGCGCTCGACGAGACGTGCCCGGCGCTGGCGGAACACCGCGCCGAGGGCAAACGGGTCGCGTTCGTGCGGGACAACGCGGTCGTGCTCGCCGAGGGGGACCAGGAGGTTGTGCTCGCGGATCTAGGCGACGTCCCGCTGACTCTCGGCGGCCGCGTGCGCTTCCAGGTCGAGAACGTGCTTGCGGCCTCGGCCGCCGCGTGGGCCTTGAAGGTCCCATTCGAAATAATTCGCCAGGCCCTGGCGTCGTTTACGAGTGACATGCGCCAGGTACCGGGCCGCTTCAACATCCTCCACGTCAGGGGGGCCACCGTGGTCGTCGACTTCGGCCACAACCCCTCGGCGTTGGTCGCGCTCACGGAGTCGCTCCTGCAGTTTCCGCACGAGCGCCGTTCCGTCGTGTTTTCAGCCGACGGCGACCGCAGCGACGACGCCATCCTCCGCCAGGCGGAGATTCTCGGGAACACGATCGACCGTGTCATCCTCTACGAAGAGGAATGCCGCAACCGCGGCCGCAAGCCGGGGGAGATTTTCGCGCTGTTGAAGCGTGGATTGGCCCTCGGCTCGTGCACGTCCGAGGTCATCGACGCGGACGGAGAGCTCGGCGCCATCCGATTGGCACTGGACACGGTCCAGCCCGGCGACCTGCTCCTCGTCTTGCACGACGCCGTCGAGTCGTCGCTGGCCTTCATCCAGAACTACCTCGCAATACAGGCACCACGGCGGGATCCCCGGGAGTCGGAAAGCACTTCCGGGCAGCAAGGACGCGGTCTCTTGACGACCCCGGCGGTCTCAGGAGAACCATCATGATGCCTTCTCAGGGAGACCGTTCCGTGAGCCGCGACGACGATCGGAGGAGCCCCGTGACAAGGCCTCCGGGAGAACCTGGCATGGAAATCCGCAAGGTGCTGGCGCTGCGCGGCCCGAATGTCTGGGCCAACTCCCCCGTGCTGGAAGCGTGGGTCGAACTCGGCGCGTTCCGAGGCGTGCCGGTGCGCACGCTTCCCGGCTTTGTCAGTCGCTTGCTGGCGTGGGTCCCCACGCTGTACGAGCACGAGTGCAACACCGGGCACGCCGGCGGTCTGACCGAGCACCTCCACGGCGACACCTCGCTGGCACATGTGCTGGAGCACGTGACCCTCGAGTTGCAAACCCTCGCCTGGAAGTCGGTGAGCTTCGGGCGTTCGCGTGAGACGAGCGAGCCGGGCGTGTTCCGCGTCGCGGTCAAGTACCACGACGAGCACCTCGCCCGCGCGTGCCTCGAGACCGCCCGGCGGCTCTGCCTCGCCGCGGTCCACAACCACCCGTTCGACGTCGACTCGGAAGTGCACGGCCTTAGGCGTTTGGCGTACCGGACCTGCCTCGGGCCGAGCACCAACTCCATCGTCTCCGCGGCGGTCGCCCGGGGCATCCCGTACCGCCGCCTGAACTCCGAAAGCCTCGTGCAGCTTGGCTACGGGTCGAAACAGCGCCGCATTCGGACCGCCGAGACCGACGCCACAGGCGCCATTCCGGAGGCGATCGCCCAGGACAA
>JARLIH010000501.1 GCA_031291845.1 Isosphaeraceae bacterium
CACCGACCGGACCGTCCTCGATCGCCCCCAGCGCGAGCACGGAGCCGCTGGCCAAGGCCCTCCCCGCCAACTTTCACCGGGTCGCCAGTTCCGGCGTGAGCAACACGGGATGGCCGCTCCAGATCGTCTGCGACCGCGATGGTGCCACAATGGTCCTGGTGCCGGGGGGCAACTATCGGATGGGTCGCGATGACGGCGAGCTGTCCGAGGGGCCGGGGCACCGGGTCGTCCTCGGTACGTACTACATCGACCAGCACGAGGTCACGGTCCGTCAGTTTGACGTGTTCCAGAAACAGGACGGCAATCGGTCGGAGCGAACGCGGGCGTTGCTCAAGGTCCAGTCGAGCGCCAACGACTCGGACGACGCGCCGGTGACGATGGTGAACGCCCGGGAGGCGAAGGACTACGCGACCTGGTCCGGCAAGCAACTTCCGACGGAGGCGCAGTGGGAAATCGCCGCACGCTCGGGAGACGGGCGTCTCTTTCCGTGGGGAAACGAAGACGCCCAGTGGGACAAGCCGCGCGAGTTCCGGAAGGTCCAGCCGGTCCGTTCCCACGCGCGCGACGTCTCGCCGTTTGGCGCTTTCGACATGGCGGGGAACGCCTGGGAATGGACCAAGGATTGGTACGACATCAAGTACTACAGCCAGTTCCGCAGCAGCGTGGCCGACAATCCCACCGGGCCGGCCAAACCGAAGTCGGAGCAACTGACGGTGCGCGGCTGCTCCAAGAACTGGTCGATCACGAAGCGCGAGGGCCTCAAGTGGAACACGAGGCTTCCGCACCTGGGCTTCCGTTGCGTCCTTCAGGTCGAAGGCCCCGGCAACGCGTTCGAGGCCCCCGCAGCCTCGGGCGGACCCGCCGCGCCCGGGGGCGGCGGCAATCCGGCGGCCGTCGTGCCGTTCTGAGCGGGCCAGTTTGGACCGTGGCTGTAACTGTACGGTGTGTGGTGAAAAGCTGAGGTTGCAGCAGCTCTTGGGCCGCCTCGGCGAACGCACCTTTATTGCGCTTCGGGCACTCTTCCCACCTCTCCCCTTGCGAGAAAGGTCAGCCGCGTGAGCGGCTGGGTGAGGAGTGCTCCGAGGCGGGCGTCGCTCCCAGCGCGCCCCCGCGCCCGGCTGCGCAACACTTCCGGCCAGAACGCATTCCACCGCCAAGCCCAACTTTTCAACGGCCCCGGCTGACCCACCCTACGACGACTACGTTTTACGGGCTCGCTACGGCATGGGGATCTTCGTGAACTTGAACGGGACCTCGATGGCGCCCAGGACGAGGCTGTAGACGTGCAGTTGAACCGGCTGCGCACTACCCTCCCTCGCCGACAGCACGATCAACACCCTCGACTCGCCCGAGTCGTCGCGTTGAACGTCCTTGATGCGAAAGGCGAGCGGCCGGTTCTTGGAGTCGACGACCTCCAACCGGTTCTGCAACGTGTCGACCGGCCGCGGCTCCGGGAAATCGGGCGGGGCGGGGGTCTCATCGGGGGGCAACGCGTTCGCGGGTGCTTTGAGCGTGACAAACAATTCGAGCGGCTCGCGCGAGGTGAGATCCAGCTTTCCTTCCGGCAGGCGTACCGAGAGCTCATCGGTCTCGAAAGTCCGCCCGGCCGCCTCGGCCAGCGTGATGGTGAGCGGGTCGGGCCTGCGCATCGCGACCTGCAACGGGATGAACCCCTCCAGGCGCTCGATCGTCGTCCCGGGCCGTTCCGGCGCATGCAGCGCGATCGGAAACTGGACGACGGCAAGCGCTCCGGGGACCCGCCCCGGCCCTCGTTCGATGCCTGGACCACCACCGGGCTCCGGGGCCCCATCGGGGTCTTCGACCAGCTCGGGGGGAGGGGGAACGAGATCCTGGTCGAAATCGTCGCGCGCCTTCAGCTCCTTGGGCGGGCCGTTGAGCGTGATGAGAAGCTGGGGTTCGGCAAAGACCTGGGCCACGACCTCAAACCGTTCCGGTTCCGGTTCCGGCTCGTCCTCCTCGTCGTCGGCCCTCTCTTTGGGCCCGAACGCGAGGTCGTGCCGCCGGTGGACGCTCAGCAGGTTAGTCCGAAAGGGGCCACTGAACGACCTGGGAAACGTCGTCGCGCCTTCGACCAGGTGCAGGATCGGCGTGCGCTCGTCGGCCGGCCTCGGGAACGAGGGGTCGTGGTGTAAGCGCCCGGCCGAACCGATGCGGTCGAGGGCTTCCCAGAAAGGCAACGGCTGGGACTCCTTGAGGCTGATGCGCACGGTCTGCCAGGCCGGGTTGCCCGGCGGCTCGAGGACGAGGCTGATGCCGGTCTGCGCGTGGATCGACCGGATGACCTCGGCGGGCGGCTGCTCCTGGAAGTCGAGCGCGACCAGAGAGGGGCGGATCAACAGTCCCGTCTCGACCTTCTCGAGCAAGGCCGAGGCGCGCCGTCGCAGCTCGGGGTCCTTCGAGCCCTTCGCGGCCCGCAGCGCAGGGAGTGCCTTGGGGCCGAGGGCTTCGATTTGCGCGGCGACGGCCCGCTGTTCGGACGCCGGCGCCGCACCCAGCCGGGCCACCAGCGCGGTCGCTTCCGGTTCCGCCGCCACCAGGAGCGCGAGCGAGAGCGAGACGGTCGCCGCGATCATCGTGCTGTCCCCCCGCAATCACGCGATTCCGGCCCGGCCGCGATCGATCACGGCAACGGCACGTTCTTGAACTCGAAAGGGATTTCCTTGACCGAGCGGGTCAGCCCCCAGATCCGCAGCCGGTCCGGAGCGCCGAAGGCGTCGTCGGGTCGCACCTTGAGGCTGGCCCTCGCTTCGTTCCGGCGCACCGTCGTGGTCGCGTATGAGACGACCGGCCGCGTCTGATCGTCGACCAGGTCGATCTGGCGCTGGACGACGTCCACCAGCCGCGCAGCGACCCGCTCTTGGTACTCCTTGTCGCGCTCGTCTCCTTTCTCGGATTCGAGCTTCACGAGCAATTTCAGGCTGGCCGAACGGTCGGATTCGACCTTTACGTCGAGGAGGGAAACGCGCGCGTCCCCGACGCGCGCGCTCTGGCCTTTGCCGCGCGAGAGATCCAGGGTGGATACGGGTTGCGGCGACCGCACGCTGAGCGCGACCGGGATCGTCCCCTTCAGCCGCTTGATGGTCTTCGCGGGCTGCTCGGGCAGCGACAGAGCCAGGCGCACGTCGCGCGTCGCGTAGGTCGACCGCTGGGACGCGCCCGCGCGCTTTGCGACCGCGCCCGGTTCCTCGAAGGGCTCGAGGGTCTGGTCGAGGTCGTCGATCGCCTCTTCCAGGCGCGGGGGGCCGTCTTGCCGGAAGAAGGTCGGCGGGTCCGTGGTGACCCGCAACCGGGCGAAGAAATCCGCCCCTCCGGAGGTGCGGCTCTTCGGTGTCCGGTTCTCGATCGGTCGCTGGGCCCCTTCGTCGTCGACCCAGACCCACGGCCCGCGCACCAGCATCAGGTCGCGCTGACGGTGCAGGCTGAGGAGGGTCACCCGGAACGGGGGCGACTCGGAGTGAAACTCCTGGGCGACGCTTCCCTCGACCAGACAGAAGACCAAACACCCCGCCAGCAACGTGTCGCGCATGCGAGCGACTCCGGTAGCCTCGGACGAGAAAGCCCGATCTTAACCGAGTCGGCCGCGGAAGTCCGAAACAATTCCGGCGATCAGGGCATCGGGACGTCGGTGAACTCGAAGGTCACTTCGGTGCTCGCCCGCGCCAGGCCGTAATAGCGGAGCTGGGCGGGGGCCGACCCCGGGTCGTTCGGCATGAGCGTGATGGTCATCCGCGACTCGTCGGCAAAGCCCGAGTGGTACCACGGGATCGCCCGCCCCTGGGCATCGACCACCTCGATCTGCTGCTGGAAGCGGTCGGGGCGGTGCGGTACGAAGTCTTCCGCCGCGGCACCCGGGGCCTGGTCGTTCTGCGACTGCGAATCGCCGCCGCGGATCGCCAGCTCGATGCTCGTCTGGTTCGACTGGGGGTTGGCCTTCACGTCCACGATGTTGAGCACGACGTCGTCATTGTGGAAGCTCTTGCCGGCCGAGTTCGCCAGGGTGACGACCAGGGGGTTGGGCTTGCGCATCCGTACCGTGATCGGCACCATGCCCCGGAGCTTCCGGATCGAGACGCCCGGTTCCTTGGGGCGGACCAGCGTGGCCTGGACCGGGAGGGCCGAGCCCGGAATGACCGCGCTGTTGTAGCCCGAATGCCGTTGCGAGATCGTCCCCGGCGCGACGAGGGACTGTCCGCGGTCGTCGATCGCCTCCAGGACCTTCAGTTCCCCGGTCTTCTGGAGCGACAGCCGCGGCTCGGCCACGATCTGCACCTGCGCGAAGAACTGTTCGGTGAGTACGCCGGAAGACGCCGCGGGGCTGCTGGTCAAGCGGCCCGCGGGAGCAACCGGAGGCGAGGCGACCCGGGGCGCGGGCTGGAAGTTGACATCACGCTGGTAGTGCAAGTTGACCAGCCGCACGCGGAACGGCCCCTGGTCCGAGATCGGTCCTGCAGCCCGCCCGCCGCCGTAGAAGAGTGGCAGGATCGGCTCACGGCCGTTCGTGGCCCCCTCGTTGTACTGGAGGTTGGCCGCGTCGCAGAAGCGGTCGATGGCGTTCCAGAACGTGATGGGCGTGGTGTCGCGGAGCGTGATCTTCGACTGCCACGTGGGGAGGTTCTCGGGGAAGAGCGCGAGCTTGATTCCCGCTTGCTCGCTCAACGAGCGGGCGACGTCGGCGATGGGCCGGTCCTGGAAGTCGAGCGTCACGAGGGTCGGCTTGGTCAGCAGTGAGCCCTCGATCCTCGCCACGATCGCCCCGGCGCGGGTGCGGACCTCGGGGTCGCGAGCGGAGGCGGCCGCGCGGAGGGCCGGAAGCGCCTGCTGGCCCATTCGCTCCAGGGCGGTGGAGGCGGCCTCGCGGTCGGCATACCGGCCGGCGCCGAGCTTCGCAACCAGGGCCGCGGCGTCGGAGGAGGGAACCTGCCCGAGCACGACGAGCAACACGAGTTTCGCGCCGATCATTTTCGGACTCTCCAGGGAGCGCCGGTCCTTTTGACCCGGACCATTCCGTTTGGCGGGTTTGGTGCTCGCGGGACTTCATGCCACAATCTCACCATCATAGCCCATCCCGGACTTGATTCCACAAGCCGGGTTACCGGATTCCGTTTTCCGCCCCGACCATCATGCGCTACGGAGCCACCGTCGTGACCGGACGATCTTACCTGGTATCCCGCGACGATCCCCACGCGCTTCGACTCGCGGCGGACGCACTCCATGAGTGGGAGCCTTGCTGGGACCTCGACGTTCCGGATCGGTTCGCCCGGCTGTACGAAGCCGACGGCACGCTCTACGGCTTTTGCGTCGGGGATGCGATGACCGTGTCGCATAACCATCGCGAGCAACGGCTCGCAACGGCCGACTTGATCGTCGTTCCGCGCGAGCTGGCACTCGATATCGAACCGGAGGTGGAGCTGATCGCGTTGCGCCATTCGGGCGCGCCGCCGGACCATTTTCGCGAGCGCTTCATCCAGGTCTGGGGCTTCGAGCAGATCGCGGCCGGCGCTGGAGAGGAGTTGGGTCGAGCAGGTTGCGTCGCCGTGATCCCCGCCGAGGACGTACGGTATCCGCTCACCTATTCACTCACGAACGATTGGCCGTTACGAGGCAGTACGCGAATGAACAGCGTGCTCGTCATCGCATATGGCGGGGGACCCTGCCACGTGACCGCCGGCGCGGCGCGCGCACGCCATACGCTGGCGGCCGGCGACGCGCTGCTGATGGGGCCCGGTATCGAATTTGCGGTCGAAGGGGACGGTCGTTCTGGGGTTGTCACACTGTTCCACGAGCTAGGCCAACAAGGCCGGCGACTCGATGCCGCGAGAGCCGGCCGGCCGGCGGGGCCGGAGTTCGACCCGGCTTCGAGAAGGCCTCGCTGAACAGTCGTTCGGGGTTAGGTTTAGCGCAGCGTAAAATACGAACGTGTAGGGGCGGGTTTCGGACCCGCCCTTCTTTATCCCTTGGTCCGAAGGGCCACTCATGTGGCAGCGACATGGTGTTCGCCTTTACTGGGCGGGTTTGAAACCCGCCCCTTCGACGACGCGGTGCGTTTCGGACACTCTGCGCGAGACACCCACGAACAATCGGAGGCGGCCGCTGGCTGGTGACTGGCGGCGCGGCCCAGGCATGTTATAATACGTGATGGCTCTCCGTTTTTCTTAGGGGTGCGCAGTCCGTGCGCCACCCAGGATCGGTCCGAGGGGGACGCGAGCATGGCTCTTTTTGGCAGGCTAAAGCTGGCCGTCGGCGTGGGTCTGTCGGTGTTGAGCATGCTCGCCCTGACACGGGACGCGTCGGCCCAACTGTCGGCCGACCCCTACAAGCCCTACAACGCGCAGTACGAGCAATACATCTACCCGAGCTATCCGACCGAGGGGGGCGTCGCGCCGAACCAATCGCTGCTCGAGGGGGGCGGCGGGGGAGCGCACGCTTACCAGCGGTTCATGGAAGAGGAAGACGAGATGGACCGCGCGGCGTCGAACTCGTCCGTCTCGCCGGGCCGGCGGGGCGTCGGTGTCCCCTACTACCGGGCCTACCGCGACTACGACAAGGCCTATAGCCGTGTCTATACGCCCAACAAGAAGGCCGACGAAGCGTACCTGGCGAGCCGGCAGACGCGCGACGACCTCTATTCGCAGTACCTGAAAGAGACCGACCCCAAGAAGAAAGCATCCCTGCTCAAGGAATATCAGGAATACAACCAGCGCGCGATGCGTGAGCTGAACGAGACGCGCACGCCGAGCTCTCGCCGTTCGACGGCCCGCGCGGACGCGACGGCGACCCCTCGGCCGCCGATCCCGGGGACGGAACGGAGCCGAAACAGCCGCGACGCCGCCACGTCGAGGGAGCGATCGCGTTCGAGCGCGCGGCCGTCAAACGCGGAGATCCTGCGACGCTCCGAGGCGCTCGATCAGCCCCTGCGGAGCCGTCCCGCCCCGCCCGCTGTCCCCGCCCGCCGGCCGGCTCTGGACGACGCCCCCTGAGCGCGCGATCGCTCCCGAAGCGACCCGCTCGCAAGGAACCGGCGCTTCCAAACGGTGCCCCCTTGCGGAAGCCGCGCAACCGCGTATGATCTTGGGGCATGCCCGGCCCCTCACCCGGCTCCCCTCCGCTGGGTCTTTTTTTGGTAGAACATTGTGAAACACTTCACAAGGTTCCGCCTGTAACGACCAAGAAACGCGTGGTTGCTCGATTGCATGGAAACTGAATTCACGCCGATCTTTCTGTTTATCCTGGTCGCGATCATGACCGCGATCGGGATGCTTGCGACCAGCGCCCTGCTCGGGCCGAAACGGCAGACGGTCGTCAAGCAGATGCCGTACGAGTCGGGTATGGATCCGATCGGCGACGCCCGGCAACGGTTTGACGTTCGCTACTATCTGGTTGCGATCGTGTTCCTGCTGTTCGACGTCGAGTTGCTGTACCTCTACCCGTGGGCCGTGGCGCAGTTCAGCACGAGCTCACCGGCGGCGGTGGCGAGTGCTCCGCTCGAGCCGTCGGCTCCGCCGGCCCCGGGGCTACCGCCGGTGGCGGGAATACCCCGGGTGTTTCGGGTCGCCGTCTTTATCGAGATCTTGTTCTTCATCGCGATCGTCGCGGCGGCCTATGCATTCGCCTGGCGCAAGGGGGTGTTCGAATGGCGGTAGGTTCCACACAGGAAACCGGCGTTCCGCTCCCGGCACCGGCCGCGCGGTCCCAAGGCTTGCTGCTCCCCGGCAAGGGAGACGGCGACATCCCCGAGAACACGATCCTGACGAGCCTCGACTCGGTCGTGAACTGGTGCCGAAAATACAGCCTGTGGCCGATGCCGTTTGCGACGGCGTGCTGCGGCATCGAACTGATGGCCGTCGGCGCGAGCCGGTTCGACATCGCGCGGTTCGGCGCAGAGGTGATGCGGTTCAGCCCCCGTCAGTGCGACCTGATGATCGTGGCGGGGCGGGTCGCGATGAAGATGCTCCCCGTGCTTCAGCGCATCTGGCTCCAGATGCCCGAGCCGAAGTGGTGCATCAGCATGGGGGCCTGTGCGTCGACGGGCGGGGTCTTCGATACCTACGCCGTGGTGCAGGGGATTGACCGGTTCATCCCGGTCGACATCTACATTCCCGGTTGCCCGCCGCGGCCCGAGCAGATCCTCCGAGCGGTGATGGATCTGCAGGCGAAGGTCCAGCGCGGCGGCTCGCTGGCAGGGACCGGCCTCCCCGAGCTCGCCGAGCGCGAGCGCTTGCTGGCCGAAAAACGAGACATGCCCCCCGGCTTCGCGCTGGCGCGGGAACGTGGCGACGAGGACCGTTTCGGCTACCGCCTGCCCGGCGGGCCGGGGGAACTCGGCGCTAACGAATCGAAATGAGCCAGGGACACTGACGCAGGAGAATCGGACTGGGATGAGCACCGTTCACGCCTCGACGACCGACCCGCACGCGACGACGCTGGCAACCCTCGCGCGGGTCTTTGGCGATGGTGTCTTCAGCACCTCGTGCTTTCGCGAGAACCTGCGGCTGTTCGTCCCCCCGGCGCGTCTGCTGGACGTGCTCGGCGTGCTCAAGAACCAGTGTGGGTTCGCCCTGCTCGCCGAGCTGGGGGGTACCGACTACCTGGGCTATCCGGGCTGGACGCGGGCCCGATTCGAGGTCCACTACGTCCTGCGCAACCTGGACACGAACGAGATGATCGTCGTCAAGGCGGGCGTCGACGATCCGAGCCCCACCCTTCCCTCGGCCGTGCCGCTCTGGCCCGGGGCCGACTGGATGGAGCGAGAGGTATTCGATATGTACGGCATCACCTTCGCCGGCCATCCCGACCTGCGCCGGATCTTGATGCCGGAAGAGTTCACCGCCTACCCGTTGCGGAAGGACTATCCGCTCCGCGGGCGCGGCGAACGGCATAACTTCCCGCGTCTCACGCGCGGCGAGTCGTAACAGCGGAACGACGAGACGAACCCAGGACCCCTTTGAGGAATCGCCGGCCGAATGATTTCGGCCTGGTGACACCGCAGGTCTGATACTATGCCGGCCAACTTGCTCGACGAACCGGAGCTGGAGACGGGGTCCAAGCCGTTCACTTGGACCTTGAATTTCGGCCCGCAGCACCCCGCGACGCACACGACGCTGCGCTTGATCCTCGAGTTGGACGGCGAGCGCATCGTGCGGGCCGTGCCCGACATCGGCTACCTGCACTCGGGCTTCGAGAAACTGGGCGAGCACCTCAACTTCAACCAGTACGTGACGATCGCGGACCGGAAGAACTACATCAGTCCGCCGATGAACGAGGTTGCCTGGCACAACGCGGTCGAGACGCTGCTCGGCATCGAGCTGACGAAGCGCTGTCAGTACATCCGGGTGATCATCGGCGAGCTTTCTCGGCTCAGCGACCACCTCCTGTGTACCGGCGCCGCCGCGCTCGACCTCGGGGCGTTCACGGCGTTCCTCTTCGCGTTCAACCTGCGCGAGCTGATTTACGACGTTTACGAGGAGATGTCGGGCTACCGTTTCCATCCCGGCTATACGCGGGTCGGCGGCGTCATGTACGACTTCAACGACCGCGTCCTCGATCGCGTCCGGCGCGTGCTCGACAGCTTTCCCCAGGTCTATTCCGACATGGAAAAGCTACTCTTCCGCAACCGGATCTTCCTCGACCGGCTCCAGGGCGTGGGGGTCCTGACCAAGGAGGAAGCGATCGGCCTCTCCTGCACCGGCCCGATCGCCCGGGCCAGCGGCGTGACGTTCGACCTGCGGAAGGACGCCCCTTACCTGTCCTATCCGGAGTTCGACTTCGAAGTTCCGTACATGACCGAAGGGGACAGCTTCGCCCGCTTCTTCGTCCGGACGGAGGAGATGCGGCAGAGCCACCGGATCATCACACAAGCCCTGAAGAACCTCCCGGGCGGACCGGTCAACGTGCCGATCGCCGACAAGTACCCGCTCCCCGACAAGGGGACCGTGTACAACAGCATGGAGGGCTTGATCCAGCACTTCGAGCTGATCATGCCCAACCGAGGCGCCGAGTCGCCGCAGAACGAGATCTATGCCGCGATCGAGTCGCCCAACGGCGAGCTCGGCTACTACCTGGTCACCGACGGCAGCCAGACTGCGTGGCGCACGCGCACGCGGCCGCCGTCGTACATCCACTTCCAGGTGTTTCCGCACATTATCAAGGACCACCTGATCGCCGACGTGGTGGCGGTCCTGGGAAGCCTGAACATCATCGCGGCCGAGCTGGACCGTTGAGCGATCGGTCCCCCGCAGCGCATCCGTGTTACCCGACCGAGTGAGGATGATATGCCTGCCGACAGCGTGACGACGGCGCCGCTTTTGACTCCCGCGATCCGGGAGAAGATCTCCGCGTACATCCCCCGCTACCCGAGCAAGCGGGCCGTCACGCTGCCGGCCCTGCACATCGTGCACGAGCATTTTCGCTGCGTCCCACTGAAGGCGATGGCTGAGATTGCCGAGCTGCTGGAGATTACGCCGGCGGAAGTGCACGACACGATGAGCTTCTACGGCTTCTTCCCGCAGGCGCCGATCGGCGACACGCGGGTCTGGGTGTGCCGGTCGATCTCGTGCATGCTGCGCGGGGGTGAGGAGATGCTGGACCACGCCTGCCGCCGGCTCGGCGTGCACGCGGGGGAGACCACGCCGGACGGCAAGGTGACGATCGAGTTCGCCGAGTGCCTGGGCATCTGCGACTTCGCCCCCGCCGCGGTGGCCGACGATGGGCGGGTGTTCGGGCCGCTGAACCCGGAGACGGTCGACGCGATGGTCGAGGAACTGAAACGTGGTTCGTAGGGTGCGTGGCACGCACCGGTGTACTTTCCGCACCCGACAGCAAGCAGTGGCCCCACTCACGACTTCCATGGCGGTGCGATTCTTCCGGAGAGGCGACCGTGGCCGATTTTGAACCCGTCCTGAGCCGCAACTGGAACGTGGCCGACAGCCATACGCTGAAGGTCTACGAATCGCGCGGGGGATATCAGGCGGCGCGCAAGGCAATCACGACGCTCGACCCCGACAAGGTGGTCGGCATCGTCAAGGACTCGGAGCTGCGCGGTCGCGGCGGCGCGGGCTTCCCGTGCGGGCTCAAGTGGAGTTTCCTGCCGAAGGATCGCAAGGAAACGTTCATGTGCGTCAACGGCGACGAGAGCGAGCCGGCGACGTTCAACAACCGCATCCTGATCGAGCAGGACCCGCACCAGTTCATCGAGGGGATCCTGATCGCCTGCTTCGCCACGAAGGCGAACACGGCCTACGTGTACCTGCGCGTCGAGTACTTCCGCGGCTACAAGATCCTGGAGGCGGCCATTGAAGAGGCGAGGGCCGCGGGGCACCTCGGCAAGAACATCTACGGCAGCGGGTTCGACCTCGACATCTGGCTGCACCGCGGGGCCGGGGCCTACATCTGCGGTGAAGAGACGGGGCTGATCGAGAGCCTGGAAGGGAAGCGGGGCTGGCCCCGCATCAAGCCGCCGTTCCCGGCGATCGAGGGGGCGTTCCGCAAGCCGACGGTGGTGAACAACGTCGAGACGCTCTGCTGCGTGCCCCACATCATCGAGCGCGGGGCCGAGTGGTTCAAGTCGATCGGCACCCCCAAGAGCTACGGCCCGAAGCTGTACTGCGTCTCGGGGCACGTGAACAAACAAGTGTGCGTCGAGCTGCCGCTGGGCGTGACGTGCCGCGAGCTGATCGACGTGCACGCGGGGGGCGTCTGGAAGGGGCGGAAGGCGAAGGCGGCGGTACCGGGCGGGATCAGCATGGGCCTGCTGTCGGCCGACGAGCTCGACACGCCGCTCGATTTTGAAAGCCTCCGCAAGCCGGGCTGTCTCGGGCTGGGAACGGCCGCCGTGACGGTCATCGACGAGCAGACGCCGATCATCGACTACCTCTACAACTGCGCCCGGTTCTTCGCGCACGAGAGCTGCGGCCAGTGCACCCCTTGCCGCGAGGGGACGGGCTGGATCTACAAGATGCTCAAGCGGATCAAGGCGGGGGGAGGGCGGCTCGAAGACCTCGACATCATGCTCAACCTGGCCAACAACATGGGCATCATGCCGGGGACGACGATCTGCGGCCTCGCGGACGGCGCGGCGTGGCCGCTCAAGAACGCGATCGCCAAGTTCCGGCCCGAGCTTGAAGAGTACATCAGGACGCACCAGGACCCCGCCTACGGCCCGACACCGCTGCAAACGGCGATCGCCCGGGGCGAGTACGCCGTGCCGAACAACGGCATGCTCCCGGTGCTGCCCGGCCCGCCCCCCGCCGGGGCGCTGCGTTCTCCTCACACCGCCTAAAGGGGACACATGGCAACGATCATCATCAACGGACAAGAGCACGCGATCCCCGAAGGCGAGAAGCTGAACGCGATCCAGGTCGCCAAGCGCGTCGGGGTCGACATTCCCTACTATTGCTGGCACCCCGCGCTCTCGGTGGTGGCCAACTGCCGGATGTGCGAGATCGAGGTCGGGAGCAAGGACCCGAAGACGGGCGAGATCAAGATGATCCCCAAGCTCGTCCCGGGCTGCCAGACCCCGGCCAAGGACCTGACGGTGATCGTCACCGACAGTCCCAAGGTCAAGGAGCACCAGCGGATGATCATGGAGCTGCTCCTGATCAACCATCCGCTCGATTGCCCCGTCTGCGACCAGGCCGGCGAGTGCGGGCTCCAGGACTACAGCTACGAGTACGGGCAGTCGAGCCACCGCTTCATCGAAGAGCGGATCGTCAACCCGCGCAAGGACGTCTCCGACAAGATCCAGCTCAACCAGGACCGCTGCATCATGTGCACGCGGTGCGTCCGGTTCACCCGCGAGATCACGCAGACCGGCGAGCTCCAGGTCATGAGGCGCGGCAACCACGCCGAGATCGACGTCTTTCCCGGCTACCCGGTCGATAACCCGCTCTCCGAGAACGTCGTCGACCTCTGCCCCGTTGGCGCCCTGCTCGACAAGGACTTCCTGCACAAACAGCGCGTCTGGTTCCTCTCGAAGCACGAGTCGATCTGCACACGCTGTTCGACCGGCTGCAACGTGAGCGCCGAGGAGAACCGGGGGCAGCTCTGGCGGTTCAAGCCGCGGTTCAACCCGTTCGTCAACGACTACTGGATCTGCGACGAAGGCCGTATGAGCTACAAGGGGGCCAACGACCCCGCGCTCCTTTCGGCGATGTACGTCCGGAAGGCGGGCGACCTTCAGCCGGAGCCGATCGACCGGGCCCTCAAGACGGTGGGCGAGACGCTGACCCGGATCGCCGCGGAAGGGGGAATCGTCGCCGGGATCCTCTCCCCGTTCCTGACGGTCGAGGAAGCGTACCTGATGGCCTCGTACATCAAGGGCGTCAACGCCGCGAACGTGCTGGCCCTGGGGCCGGTCCCGACCGCGGGCGAGGATCATACCTACACGCCCGACCAGAACAAGGGGCGTACCGGCGACACGAGCTTCGTCGTTCCCCGGCCGTTCACGATCCATGCGGAGAAGTGCCCGAACCGGCGGGGTGTCGAGGCGGTCCTCGAGCATTTCCAGGGCCAGGTGATCACCTGGGGCGACTTCGAGGGGCGCGCCAACCTCGGCGACTTCCGCGGGGCGTACATCGCGTCGGACGCGATCGACCCGTGGATCAACGAGGAGCGATCGAAAGCCCTGCGGTCGAAGGTCGAGTTCCTCGTCGTTCAAGACACGAACGTCACGCCGCTGGCCCAACTGGCCGACGTGGTCCTGGCGGGGGCGACGTTCGCCGAGAAGGCGGGAAGCTACGTGAACGCCGACGGACGGCTCCAGTACGCCGAGGCCGCGCTGCCGCCGCGCGACGGCTCGATGCCCGACCTCGACCTGTTCGCGATCTTGCTGCACCGGGCCGGGGGACCTGTCCGGTCGCGCACCGTCCTGGCGGAGCTGGCCGGGGCCGTGCCCGCGTTCGCCGCGGCCGCGGACGGGTACGTGCCGGGGTTCGGCACGCCGATCGGGCCGTCCTCGGCCGTGTCGGCCGCCGCCGTGCCGTTCGGCGACCCGTGGACACTACCCCGCTTCGACAAGGGGGACCGGCCGGGTGAGCCGAGCTCCAAGGGAAGCAGCAACGCCTGATAAGTCGTAAGGCCGCCCTGGGCTGGCCTTCCCGGAAACCTACCGCAGCGCGAGCGTGATTCGTCATCCCCGAGGGGTGGTAAGGCCATGTTGGTAGTGATCGGCATCCTGTTCAAGATCCTCGTGGTGGTGGGCATCACCCAGGGGGCGGTCGCGTACATGATCCTCCTGGAGCGGAAGGTGGCCGCCTATGCCCAGGACCGGATCGGCCCGAACCGCGCAGGGAGCGAGTTCGGCCTGCCGTTTGGCTTGCTTCAGCCGCTCGCCGACGGCGCGAAGATGATCCTCAAGGAGGACGTCATCCCGGGGTACGTCAACAAGCCGCTCTTCATCCTCGCGCCGGCGATTTCGATCATCGCCGCGATGATCGGCTTCGCGGTCATCCCGTTCGGCCCCGTCGGCAAGAGCGCTCCGAGCGGCGTGAACTTCCAGATCGCGCCGGGGGTGGACATCGGCATTGTCTACGTGTTCGCGATTGGCAGCCTCGCGGTTTACGGCGTGATCCTGGGGGGCTGGGCCTCGAACAACAAGTACTCGTTCCTCGGCGGCCTCCGGTCGAGCGCCCAGTTGATCAGCTACGAGATCCCGCTCGGGATGTCGATCCTCGGGATGGTGCTACTGTCGGGCTCGCTCGACCTGAACCAGATCATCAACTACCAGGACGGCCACGGGCTCTGGCTGAACAACTGGCTCGGGCTGCCGGCCTGGGGCGTGTTCGTGCAGCCGATCGGGTGCCTGTTGTTCGTCGTCAGCGCGTTTGCCGAGACGAACCGTTTGCCGTTCGACCTTCCCGAGGCGGAGCAAGAGCTCGTCGGCGGCTACCACACCGAGTACTCGGCGATGAAGTTCGGGATGTTTTTCCTCGGTGAATACCTCCATGTGATCACGGTGAGCTACCTGACGGTGGTCCTCTTCTTCGGCGGCTGGGACGCGCCGTTCTTGAGCCAGGACCAGTTGGGCTGGTTTACCGGCCTGCTCAAGGCCCTGGTGATGCTCGCCAAGGTGGGGCTGATGATCTTCTTCATGATGTGGGTGCGCTGGACCCTGCCCCGGTTCCGCTACGACCAACTGATGGACCTGGCGTGGAAGGCCTTGATCCCGCTGGCCCTGGTCAACCTGGTCGCGTCCGCCGCGTTTTTGCAGTGGTTGCGGGGCTAAGCCCGACGATTCATTCTTGTTGGAGTGTTCTTCCCGTGCGTGCCGACGACCCACAACTGAAGCGCCTGGCGCCGCCCAAGCTGACGCTGGCGGACCGTTGGTTCTTGCCGCAGATTGCCGTAGGCCTTGGGGTGACGGCCAAGCACATGGCGGGCGTCGTCTTCAATAACAAGGCGTTCACCGTCCAGTACCCGGAGGAGCAGGAAATCCAGCGCGGGCAGCCGGTGAACCTGCGCTCGACCCCGCTCTACCGCGGCGTGCACCGCCTGAACAAGGACGAGCAGGGGCGGGTGAAGTGCGTGGCCTGTATGCTCTGCGCCACGGCGTGCCCCGCGCACTGCATCGACATCGTCGGCGCGACGGCGCCCGAAACGTGGCCCGACCGCGAGAAGTACTGCGAGAGCTTTGTCATCGACGAGTTGCGCTGTATCTATTGCGGGATGTGCGAGGAAGCGTGCCCCGTCGAGGCGATTGAGCTGACCGGGCTGTACGACCTGACCGGCCTGAGCCGCGAACAGATGATCTTCGACAAAACGAAATTGCTTTCGGTGTTCGACGTCACCAAGGACGGGGAGCCGATGCGGTTCGGCCAGCCCCCGCAACCCGACGTTGCACCGCCGACCGCGCTGGCTGCGCCGGACGTTACCCCTTGACTCGACCGACCCGCATGGAAACACGGAACGCTCGGACATGAATCCCTTGCGAGACCTGATCTTGGCTGCCGCGGTTGTCGTGCTCGGGTCCTCCGGCACGTACCTGCTCCTGCCCCACCGGCACGGCATGGTGAAGCCGCGGAGCGCGCACGTGGCGGGGGGGCTGCTCGCCGCCTTGGCGCTGCTGTTGTTCGCGTCGTTCTGGCGGGCCCCCTCCTCAGCGCTCGCGGGCCTGTTCTTTTACGCGTTCAGCCTCGCGGCGGTGGCTGGCGGGCTGCTCACGATCACGAGCAAGAATCCGATCTACAGCGCTCTTTGGTTCGCGTCGGTCGTGCTGTCGACGTCGGGTCTGTTCATGCTGGCCGGAGCGCAGTTCCTCGCGGCGGGCACGGTCATCGTCTATGCGGGTGCGATCATCGTCACGTTTCTGTTCGTGATCATGCTCGCCCAGATGGAGGGACGTGCGCCCTACGACCGGGCGGCCCGCGCGCCGGGGCGCGCGACGTTCAGTTGCTACGTCCTGCTCTGGGGTTTGATGTACGCCCTCCTGGTCGTTCGGGCCACGCCGCCGCACCCGCCCGGAGTGACGGCGGGGGTGGACGAGGCGCGGCTGCCGCGGCTGGAGAGCCTTGCCAAGGACTACAATATCGACCAGCGGCAGCCGCTCACCGAGGTGCTCCGGCGCTCGACGCGCGATTCGCTCCGGATGAGGTACGATGCCGAGCGGTTCAAGCCGCACGTCGCGGGGCTGGGCGAGTCGCTCTACACCGACCACCTGATCACGGTCGAGTTGGCGGGCACCCTGCTGTTCGTGGCCCTGATCGGGGCCCTTGCCATCGCGAGCCCGAAGACGCCCGTTCGTCCCGGCGACCGCCGGCCGCAACCTCTGACCAACGCTTGAAACAAAAGCGAGTGCCGCAATGACGCCGCAAGACCCGTTTACATTCGATCTCCTGGCGAACTACTTGCTCGTGGGCGCTGCGCTCATGGCGCTGGGGATGCTCGGCTTCCTCTCCCGGCGCAACCTGATCGTGATGTTCCTGTCGGCCGAGATGATGCTCCAGGGGACCGCCCTCACGCTCGTCGGGTTCGGCCGCTACCACGGGAACTGGACGGGCCAGATTTTCACGATCGTGATCCTGACGGTCGCTGCGTGCGAGGCGTCGGTCGCCCTGGCCTTGATCCTCGTCCTTTACAAGCGGCGGAGCTCGCTCGACATCACGCTCTGGAACGAGCTGCGCGAGCCGACGCAGCCCGCCTACGTGGAGCCCGAGGCCGAGCAAGAGGCCGAACCGCTGGTCGCCGTGCTCGGCCCCGAGTCGTACCCGCACCTGACGCGCGCCGGCCTGGAGCCGGACCACCCCAGCAGTCCCTGGACCGAGCGCCGCGAGTAACCGCCGTCCGGACCGGACCCCGCATTGAACGCAAGAGTAGAGACCAAGGGCGCTTGCCCAACCGCGTGAGCGAGCCCGCACCAGGAGTCGCGACGTGTCCCAGTTTTTCGTCCATAACGCCTGGCTTGTCCCGTTCTTCCCGCTCCTCGGCGCGACGATCGCCGCGGTGGGGGCAAGGCAGTTCCGGCAGCAGGCGCACGTGCCGATCGTTGCCGGGATCGCACTCTCGTTCCTGGTGGCGCTGGGGCTGGTCGCGACCGCGAACCCGAGCGACACCCCGTTCGTCTACGACTGGCTGACGATCAGCGGACTGCACGTGCCGATCGAGTTCCGCGTCGACGGGCTGACGACGTTGATGCTGGCGATGGTCACGTTCGTGGCCACCTTGATCGCGATCTTCGCCGCGGGCTACATGGCGGGTGACCCGGGTTATCCCCGGTTCTTCGCGGTCATGGGGCTGTTCGTCTTCTCGATGACGGGGCTGGTGCTCTCGAACAACTATTTGCTCACCTATGTCTTCTGGGAAGGGGTGGGCGTCTGCAGCTACCTCCTGATCGGGTTCTGGCATTCCAAGCCGTCGGCCGCCGCGGCCGCGAAGAAGGCGTTTCTCGTCAACCGGATCGGTGACTTCGGATTCGCGATCGCCATCTTCTGGCTGTGGGTCGCCTCGAAGAACCACGACCTGAGCTACGGCAACGTGCTGAGTGCCGAGAACCTCGCCCAGTTGCCGCAGACCGCCATCGTTGGCATCGCCCTGCTCCTGTTCTGGGGGGCAACGGCGAAGAGTGCCCAGTTCCCGCTCTACGTGTGGCTCCCCGACGCGATGGAGGGTCCGACGCCGGTCTCGGCTTTGATCCACGCGGCCACCATGGTGACGGCGGGCGTGTACATGGTGGCGCGGTCCTCGGCGCTGTTCCAGTTGACGCCGGTGGCG
>JARLIH010000502.1 GCA_031291845.1 Isosphaeraceae bacterium
GCGTCAGGCGCGCTGCCCGCGGTGAAGCTGCCGAGCGTTACCCCGGCTTCGCCCGCGCCCGCGGGGACGATCGTCACGATCCCCACCGACACGACGACGACCGCCGGAGGCCTGGCCGGGCTGACGCCAGGCATTGGCGAGCTCCAGGCTCCGAACCTGGCCGCGCTGCGGGCGGCCCGCGCGCGGCAGTTTTTGAAGAAGTCCAGCACCGGCTGACGCCAAGACGGCAATTTTGCCGAGTTCGGGCCTTTGGCCCACTGGGTGGCATGCCCCTCGAAGACCCCGGGCGCGCCACCCAGATCGGTCCTCAGTCGACTGTGTAATCATCCTGCGCCGCTGGAGCAGGTTCTTGCCCCGCCCTGGAACCGTCGGTTATCCTCGGCCACCCTGGCCGCGCGCAGCGTGCCGGGGTGGTTCCGTTCACGACCCGGACGCGAGGACAACGATGGGGCAGCCGGGCGGGATCGCCGTTTACGTGACGAGCCACGGTTTTGGGCACCTGAACCGCTCGGTTGCTGCGATCAACCGCCTTCCGGCCGACGTCCCGGTGACGATCCGGAGCCACCCGAACCTGTTCGACCACTGGCGGGAGCGACTGCGGCGGCCGGCAACGCTGGAGCCGCACGTCTCGGACGTCGGGGCGCTGAGCCCGCCGGGCGATAGCGCGACGATCGACGGCGAGGCCACGCTCGAGGCGGCGGCCCGGATGCACGCCGAGGCGATGGAACGCGTCGACGCCGAGGCAAAACGTTTGCGCGATGAAGGCGCGGCGGCCGTGCTCTGCGACGCCACGCCCGTACCGCTGGTCGCGGCCCGACGCGCGGCGGTGCCGGGGTTCCTCTTGGCGAACTTTACGTGGGCCGACATCTACGCGCCCCACGCCAAGAAGCTCGGTGGCGACGCGCCCAAGCTGGTCGCCGAGTTGCGGCAGGCCTACCGCCACGCGACCGCGCTCTTCCGCGCGGAGCCGGCCTTGCGGCTGACGGACGTCGCGCCCGTGATCGAGGTTGGCATGGTCGTGACCCCCGGTCACGCCCGCAAGGACGAGCTCCGGGGCCGGCTGGGCCTGGGACCCAAGGACAAACTGGTCTACTTCTACGTCGGTCGCTACGGGCAGCAGGACCTTGCCTGGGAGCGCCTGGAACGGCTGGCGAAACGGCACATCCATTTCGTCGGTTTCCATCCCGCCCCGAGCGGGAAGCTCGCCAACCTGCACGTCGTTCCCGCCACCGAATGGACGGGCGCCGACCTGGCGGCGTCCACCGACGCGATCGTGGCCAAAGCCGGCTACGGGACCGCGTGCGAGGCGATGGTCGCGGGCACTCCGATGATCTACCCGCCCCGTACGGGCTTCGCCGAACACCGCGCTCTCGACCGGGCGCTCCGGGCTTGGGGCGGCGGCATTGCCGCGTCGGGCCGCGCCTTTGCCGGGCTGCGGCTCGAGGCCCTGCTCGAACGCGCCTTCGCTCTCCAGCCCGGGCCGCCCCCTTTCGCGTCGGACGGCGCAGCGCGGGTGGCCGACCGGCTCATTCAGACCTGCGACTCTTCCGTCCGAGGCCACCGTTGAGCGGAACGATCCCATGAAGCTGGTGATCCACCCCGCGGTCGAGTCGGACCGCCTGGCCGCCCTGCAAGCCGTGGCGCCGGCCGCCCAATTCGTCAACGCGACCGACGCCCACGCCGCGCAGGCCGCAATGCCGGGAGCTGACGCGTTCATCGGTAAGATCACACCCGAGCTGCTCGCGTTCGCCGACCGCCTGACGTGGGTGCAGTCTTTTACCGCGAGCCTCGAGCATTACATGTTCCCCGCGCTCGTCGAACACGCCTGCACCATGACGAACGTGCGCGGCCTGTTCGGTGACGTGATCGCCGACCAGGTGATGGGTTACGTCCTCTGTTTCGCGCGGAACCTCCACACGTACATCCGCCGCCAGGTCGAGCACCGTTACGAGCCCGTCGGCGGGGAAGCGGCCCGGGTGAGTGCTGCGACGGGTCCGGGCACCGTCAACGCGATGGATCGGGGCACGATCTACTTGCCCGATGCCGTGATGGGCGTGTTCGGCTACGGCGCGATCGGCCAGGTGATCGCCCGCCGCGCCGCAGCCTTTGGGATGACGGTGCGCGGGGTCGACCGCTTTCCGGCGGGAAAGACGCTTCCCGACGGCGGTGCCGTGGCCGGTCCGGATGCCCTCCCGGCCATGCTGGCGGCCAGCGACTTCGTCGTGATTGCGGCTCCTCATACGCCCGAGACCGCACGCTTGTTCGACGCGGCGATGCTCGCTCATCTGCGGCCAAGCAGCTACCTCATCAACATCGGCCGGGGCGCGATCGTCATCCTTGACGACCTGGTGGCGGCGCTGCGGGGCGGAACGTTGGCCGGTGCTGCGCTCGACGTCTACGAGGTCGAGCCGTTGCCCACCGACCATCCGCTCTGGGATTTCCCGAACGTGATCCTCACACCGCACACGGCCGGCTATTCACCCGTCATCGCCGCGCGCCACCTGGCGACGATCGTCGAGAACGTCCGACGCTTCACGCACGGAGAGCCGCTCCTCAACGTCGTCGACAAGACGCTCTGGTTCTAACGGGGAGGAAATGCGCCGGGGCGTTCCGCGTACCCACAATCATCACGCCGAGGGGAGCCGCATCATGAACCCGCGCATCGTTGTCGCGATCGTTCTCTCATGGTCTTTCACGGTCCGGGCCGCTGACGAGCCGAAGCCGTCCGACAACGTCAAAACGGAGTACGACGTCGTTTACGCGAAGGTCGGCGATACCGAGCTGAAGCTCGACATCGCCCGGCCCGCGGGCGGAAGCGGGGCTTATCCGGCCGTGCTCGCCATTCACGGCGGTGCGTGGCGGACGGGGAACAAGGCGGATATGAGGCCGCTCCTGCTCGAGCTGGCGCGCCGGGGTTTTGTCGCCGTGTCTCCCCAGTACCGGTTCTGTCCCAAGGAGACGTTTCCCGCCCAGGTCCACGACCTGAAGGCCGCGGTCCGGTTCGTGAAGTCGCACGCGAAGGACTATCAGCTCGACCCCGATCGCGTCGGGGCGATGGGGTTCTCGGCCGGTGCGCACCTGGCGATGATGCTTGGCGTGACCGGGCCCGAAGATGGCCTGGAAGGGGAGGCCGCCGCCGATGCGCCCAGCTCCAAGGTGCGCGCGGTCGTGAATTATTTTGGTCCGACGGACCTTCGAGCGGATGACATCCCGCCGGTCTCTCGCGGCCTGGTCAAGGACTTCCTTGGTGGGACGGTCGAGGAGAAGCCGGAGGCCGCCGCCAAGGCATCGCCGATCACGTTCGTCAACCAGGGCGACGCGCCGATCCTTTCCTTCCAGGGGACCAAGGACCCGCTCGTCCCGCACACCCAGGCGACCAAGCTCGCCGATGCGCAGACCAAGGCGGGCGTACCGGGGCGCGTTGAGCTGCTCGTCGGGTTCGGCCACGGCTGGGCCGGCGACGACCTGGTGCAGACCGCGGAGGAGACCTACGGCTTCTTCAAGAAGCACCTGAA
Organism: Isosphaeraceae bacterium; assembly: GCA_031291845.1. Classification (GTDB taxonomy): domain Bacteria; phylum Planctomycetota; class Planctomycetia; order Isosphaerales; family Isosphaeraceae; genus DAIDJG01. Next base: position 3,516 of record JARLIH010000502.1, read on the forward strand.
GCCGTGAACCGCCGATCGTTGCTCTTCAGCGGGCTCGCTCCGGTTCTCTCGGTACCGCGGCCGCCTCATCAAGCGATCGCAGCCGGAGCCACGGGGCGAGCCCGATCTGCCGGGCGTAGCTGAGTGCCTCGTGAATCGACCCGAGCGGGTCCGGGTGCCGCAGGCCAAACGCGGCGTCGGCCCTCGCCCCACTGATGTGCAGGCACAGGAAACCGCCGCCGACGGCTGCGGCGGTCCGCTCCCCGAGGAGGCCGAAGCCCCAGCCGTCGATCCACTCGACGACTCGGGCCAACGGCCGTTCCAGCGCATCGGGTATGGTCAGAACGTGCCAGGGCCGGTGCGCCACCCGGGCCACGAGCACGGCCAGGTCGCGGTAGCTGAGGTACGGCCCGGCCACGACGTACCGGCGGCCGGGCTCGGCGCAGGTGAGCGCGCGGACGTGGGCATCGGCGACCACCTGGACGTCGACGACCGGCGTGCCCCCTTCCGGCAGCCAGACCACGGGCCAGCGGGCCATCGTGAGCAACAGCCCGGTCGACGTCGGCCGCCGGTCACCCGCGCCGATGACCAGTCCGGGGCACAGCACGGCGGTGCGGAACCCCGGCCCGTTCGTCGCGAGGGTGAGCGCTTCGGCCTCGCGCTTGGTATCGCAGTACGGCGAGCGGACCGAGTCCAGGTTCCACGGCGTGTCCTCGTCCGCGGGCCGTTCTGCGGTCCCCGCGGCGACGGTCCAGAGCGTGGACGTATACAGAAAGACGGAGGCACCAGCCGTTCGGCTCCGTTCCAGCAGCGCGCGCGTGGCCTCGACGTTAATTGCGCGGCTTTCGCCCCGACGATCGCTGCGGAGGCTGACCCACCCGCCGACGTGGATGACTCCGCCCACGCTCTGCACGGCCCTGGCCTGCACGTCGGGGTCGCGCAGGTCGCCGATGACCCAGTCGACCGTCGCGCCGCCGGGGACTTGCGCCGGGGGCCGGCGAACCAGGCCCCGAACGCGGTAGCCGGCCTGTGCGACCGCGCGGACCACGTGACCGCCGACAAACCCCCCTGCGCCGGTGACGAGCACGGTGCTCCCGGCGGGGAGTGCCGGGACAGGGCTGGTCACGTTCTGGCCTTGTGAAACACGCTGGGCTCGACGGCCGGGAGCGCGAACAGGCGATTGTGCAACATCAGCTCCAGGCTTTCGAGGTCACCCAGGTACGTGGTTGCGGGGTGTCCGTCACCGTTCGGCGTCGCGGGGTCCGGGTAGGCTTGCAGGAGGGCGAGGCGGTCGGGCAGGGGGGGGTGAGCCGGGTCGTTCGACTCGTCGGTGTTGGTCAGAGCCTGGAGCCGCATCGCCGTGTGGACTTCCGGGGGAAGCCGATACCAGAAGGCGCGGAAGAACGCATAGAGGTTGGGCGCGTCCGGGTCGGTCGGGTCGTAGTGCTCGAGGACCTCTTTGAAGAGCGGCTGCACCAGCGCCACCTTCACCAGCGCTGAGGCCGCAGCGCTGCCGCCGGCGATGGCCGCAGCGAAACGGTCCGCGCGGGCCTCCTGGCCGCGCGCGATCGGCCCGATGAGCTGCGACGACCATCGGTGACAGACCGAGGCGAGCGCGCCGAGCGGTCCGTGCGTGTGGTTCTCGGAACGCTCCAGGGCCCGTCCCAGCCCCTCCACAAACCGCGCAGAGCGCGCGGCACGGGTCGCGTCTCCCCGCGCGAGGTGCGCGAGTTCGTGGGCAAGGATCGCCCGCAGCTCCGCGTGTGTCAAAACGCGCAGGAGCGGCAGGCCGAGGATCAGGGCCCGTGAGCCTTCCCAGGCGACGACGCCACAACAGGGGAGATACGTGACGCGAATCTGGCCCGGCGACTTGACGTTCAGTCGCCGCGCGACCTCATCGACGGCCGTGAACAGCGAAGGCGCGTCGACGCGCGCCAGCATCGGACCGATGTCCGCGTCGGGGTCGCGCGTTTCCGTGACGACCCAGACTCCCCCCAGGGTCGCGACGATGTCGGACCACCCGGCCACCTCATCGCGGAGCCACCCTTTGCCCACGCGAAAGACACCGCCGAATGCGAGGAGGCAAACCGATCCGAGGGCCGTCCCGGTGTAAAAGAGTCCTTCCAAGCAACGGAGCGCGACGCCGCGCCAGAAGAGCGCGAACGAGCTGGCGGGCGGCGGCTCGGGCGCGCGGTGGACCGGCAGCTCGGAGGATGAGTCACGTCGCCGCGCCCGGTAGGTTTCGCCGCAGCCCGGGCAGCACAAGCGCGGCGCATCGGGCGGCCCGTCCCCGAGCGGCTCGAGCGCAGACCCGCACGCCGGACATAAGAGGCCGTGAAAGCCCCTCGGTTGGCAGGTCCCCTCCCCCCGCGCCAATCGTGAGTCTTGATCCGCAGATGCCATTGCGCGTTGCCGTCGCCGACTCCCCGGGCCCAGCCTGCACTGTATCCCTGAACGCGGGCCGAGAACATCCTTCTTCTAACGTTTTCGCACTCGGCGCGCCATTCTCCGGCGGGAAAGCCAAGAAATGAAAGACATCTGTCCGAAGGGGGGTTGACGTTATGAGACAGTTGTCTTAGGATACGTGAGCCGGGGACGACGGTCAACCCCGGACCCTGCCTCGCGGTGACCCAACACGGCGCGAGCGCGGGCGTGTAGGTCCGTGTTCGAGACGACCGCCGATGGCCAAGCGCCCCACGACGATTCCCGACTCGGAACTCGATGTCCTGAAAGTGCTCTGGGACCGCGGTCAGGCCACGGTCCGGGAAGTGCTCGAAACCCTGCGCGGGGCGGGCCGGGAGTGGTCCTACGCCACGGTCGCCACCCTCCTCGACCGCCTCGAGACCAAGGGCGTCATTACGAGCGATCGTAGCGAGCTGGCGTTCGTCTATCGCCCCGTCATCAGCTCGCAGGAAGTGCGCCAGAAGCGCGTGAGCAACCTGGTCGATAAGCTCTACCAGGGTGAGCCCGGCCTCTTGGTCCTGCACCTGCTCAAGTCGCATCCGCTCGACCCCAAGCAGGCCAAGGAAGTGCGCGCGGTTCTGGAAGAGATGACCGGCGATAAGAAGAAGCGAGCGACCGACACTCCCGCCTCAGAATAGCCGGATCCGTACCCCAACCCGAGAAAACGCCTCGCCCTGGCGGCATCTTCCCGTACGCGCCCGCCACTTGAATCGGCCTGGTTGGCACGCCCGGATTCTTCGACGGGCGTACCGCCCTGAGCGGGCGTGGTCGAACCTCCCTGCAAGTGCGCGACGCCCTTGGGGGTTGTCGTCGAGGGACGGTGGTTGCTCTACTGGAAGACCTTGGGGCGAAACGCGGACGGACGCGGTCCGGCTCGAAGTGCGGGCGCGGCCCCTTCCCGAGACGGCTTTCGGTAGGACGTCCGACCACGATGCGACGATCCTGGAGCAACGCCGGGGCGGCGGACGACGTCCGGGTCGTGAAGCGGGAAGACCGCTACCGCGTCCTCAGCACGAGGTACCTGCGCAATCGCGCTCCGGTACGGTTGAGCGAGTGCCTCGCCTACCCGTTCACCGACGGGCCGGGAGTCGGCCTGCTCTTGTTCTTTCCCCCGGCGCTCTGGTTGCTTTCGCTGCCTGTCTTCGACGTGATCGCGGTGCTCAGACCGTTCACGAAGGGAGACTGGGCGCTTGGGCTCCTCGTGCTGCCCGTGTTCCTGCCGCTCCTGTTTAGCTTTGTCATGACGGTTGGGTACGTCCTCCTGTTCCTGGGCGAAATGCTGGTCGCCAGCGCGATCGGAGAGATGGACCACCCGCGCTGGCCCGAGTGGCATCCGAACGCGATCGCCGAAGGCCTGGCCCGCTGGATCTGGGCCTTCCTGTTTGGCGCGGGGCTGGTCACGCTGCCGATCGCGGCCTACTGGGCCCGTTGCGGCGAAATCGACCTGACCGATCGGGTGGTGATCACGGCGCTCGTGATCCTGGGAGTCAGTTACGCCCAGATGGCGCTCGCGGCCGCCCTGTTGCACGACCACATCCTGGCGGCAAACCCGGTCACCGTGATCGTGGCGGTCGCCAGGGTCGGCTGGGGGTACGTGCCGTCTTGCATCGTCTCCGGTCTGGCCTTGTTGATGATCTTCGGCGCTGCGAGTGCGCTGCTCACGGAGCATGTCAGCTTCCGGCTGGCGGCCGTCTCGCTCTGGGTCTTCTGGATCGCTACGCTTTACGCGTCGATGGTCGTCATGCGCCTCCTTGGCCTGACGTACTACCGGAACGCGGAGCGGCTCGGCTGGTTCCGGCGCCGTCCCCGGTGGAGCGCCCCGTCGCGAATCGGCAGGATCTATGAGAACTCCTGAACGCGTTGTATCCTCAGTCGTCCGTCATTGACTGAGCCGGGCTCCGGTTGCGCCGGTGCTTGCAAAGAACGACCATTTTGCGGCGGGAGCAGCACGATGACCCAGTGGCACGGGCGACTCTTCACGGTCCTGGCCGTTCTCGCGGCGGCGTCGACGTTGCGCGCCGAGGAGGTCGAACGGGATTTTCGTCCGCTGTTTGACGGCAAGAGCCTCGCAGGCTGGGCCGTCTTCGGCGGCAAAGCGAGTGCCTGGGGCGTGGACGACGGTCGCCTCGTGAGTTACGGCGAAGGAGGCGGCTGGCTCGGCACGACGCGCGATTATGGTGACTTCGACCTGCGGTTCGATTTTCGCCTGACGCCCGAGAGCAACTCGGGAGTCTATCTGCGTGCGCCGGCCGACACGTCGCACATTTCACGCACGGGGATGGAGATCCAACTGCTCGACGAAACACACCCGCGCTACAAGACGATCCAGCCCTGGCAACGGACCGGAGCGATCTACCACGTGGCCGCGCCCGAGCCGGGGCACTTGCGGCCGACGGGTGAGTGGAACGCGATGGAAATTCGCGCGGAGGGAGCGCACGTGGTCATCCGGCTGAACGGCAAGACCATCGTGGACGACCGCATCGATCGCCATCCCGAGCTCGCGGCCGAGCACTCGGGCTTGAAGCGCAAGGAAGGCCGGATCGGCCTTCAGAGTCACAACGGGCGGGTGGAGTTTCGAAACCTTCTGATCCGGCCACTGGCGGCCGCGGGCTGACGGATCCGATGCCGTCCGTTTCGCCACTTCGCCGCCCGCAACCTGCCGATACCAACCCGAAGCGCAAACGAGGTCCTACATAAGACCTCACTTGTGCTTCGGGTTCGTCTGCGGGTCACGGTCCGGCGAAACACACATCGATTCGCGTGATTCCGCGCCGGGAGATCGTTCTCCGAACGACCCTTCCGGCTCATCGAGCCGCAACCCAACCGCTGCGAGCGCGTCGGCCGGGAGGTCATGAAAGCGGCTCAAGAGGAAGTCGCGGCCCCAGTCCTCGTTCTCGATCGCGTCGAGCGGCGGTAGGTCGCTCTGGCCGAACCGCCCCGTGAGGAGTGCATAGGCCTCCGCGACCCCCAGCTCGACGATCGGCGTTAGAGCCATCGAATCGGTTCCTGGTCGTTGACAGACACGTTGATCGGCGCGAGCTGCCAGAGGCCCTGACCGCGCCTGATCCACCGGTAGCCCGGCGGGGCGGTCCAGATCCCTTGGTGCGGGGCATTCGCGTAGGTCCGCTGCTGCTCCTCGGACGCGACGTGCGCGAGCTCCGTCCTCGCCGCGAAGTAGATGAAGGCCGCCAGCGCAACGTGGATCAGCTCTCCGTGTAGCAACGAGTAAACGCCGAACAGCACGGCGAGCACCTGGCCGACGCTCGCGGCGATCTCGGTGGCACGTAGCCGGCCGAGCCAGCCGCTCAGGGCCGCACGCAGGACCCGTCCCCCGTCCATCGGGAAGGCGGGAATGAGGTTGAACGCGGCGAGCACGAGGTTCACGTACATCAGGAGCCTCACGAAGCCGGCCAGCGGCAGAACCTGCCAGATGCCGACCACCGCGCCGGCGACGAGCGCGACCCCCAACGCGAGCGCGATCGCCAGATTGACGGCGGGCCCGGCAAGTGTGATGAGCAGCTCCGCCCCGGGGGCTCGCGGCAGACGCCGAAGCCGCGCCACGCCGCCGATCGGGTAGAGCGTGATGTCCTCGGTCTCGATCCCGAACTGCCGCGCGGTCAAAGCGTGGCCGAACTCGTGCAGGAGCACGCACCCGAACACGGCGGCGACGAGTAGGATAGACTCAACACCACCTTGCATCGCACCAAAGTAGGCCAAAAGCAAAAGCAAGCTCGGGTGCAGGAAAACGTTGATCCCCGCGATCCGGCCCAGGTTCCACGACATACGCATGATTCGAATATTCCTTTCCGCCGAGGGGGACGCCCGTCCTCCGGCTCCATCATCTTATTCGTCGTGGGGGGACCAAATGTTCAACGGCCAGACGCCCAGTATCCGCAAAACGCGAGCCGGGACCGGAGCGGTTAACACCTTCATCTCGCACGCCCTTCGCCGAGCGACCCCCCCCCCGGCTGTCCTGCCCGTACGCATCACGGCCGCGGACGGCTCTAGTAATGGAAGCCGTTGGAGCGAACGTGCTTGAGTGGTTCCGCCTCGGCGCTCAGCACGTCGCCGCCGACAACCCGGGCGAGGATGATGCGGTGGTCGCCGCTGACGATCTCACCGGCGAGCTCGGCGTCCAGGTAGGCCATCGCCGCCTCGAGAACCGGACCGCCTTGCGCCCGGTCGGGTAGGACCTCGAGGCCCTCGAACGCCGGCTCATCGGGAGAAAACCCGCGGCTGAAGTGGCGGATGAGCCCCTTGCCGCCGATGGCGATCTGGTTCAACGTGAACCGGCCGGACTCGGCGATCCAGTCTCCGACGAAGCGGTCGCGCTGAACGGCGATCGTGATCATCGGCGGCTCGAAGCCAGCTTGCTGCACCCAGCTCGCGAGAAGGCCAGTGGCCTTCTCGCCCGAGCGGACGGTGAGGATATAAAGCCCGCTGGGGATTCGCCCCAAGGCTTGTGCCAGCGGGTTGACCGCCGGCCGTGCGTGTTCGGCCATCGTCGTGGGCCTCTCCGAGGAAAAAGAGATCACTGGCTGATCCCCGCCGGGGCTGGTGGATCGGCTCGAATCTTTGCGTAGGAACGGTTTAGGGTGCCATGCCCACATCTTGGTGGGCCTGCGATCGCCCACCGGCTGGGCCCGCGCAGCATGTCCACGAAGACATGGGCATGGCACCCGATTCCTCCGGCTCCGCGTGGGGATCTCCGGTGGCGATCAGCGAAAAGTCTCCGAAAAAAAAGGGAGCAAATTGCAGGAGTAACCGCGTGATCTCCGGAACGCATTTCCGTGCCTCGGGGGATTGCCCCCGGCGCATCCTTGGGATAGATTTCTTGTCATTCGAGCCCGCGTGGCGCGCCCGGACGACACGTCCGAAATCGAACCCCGGCAATCGTTTCGAGGTCTCCGAAAAATCCCCGCGCCGCGGGCGACCGAGGACCAGTATGGCACAAGCGACGACGACGCCCAAGTTCAGCTCGATGAAGTACCGGATCGTCAGCCCCCTCGGACAAGGCGCCGGGAGTACGATCCTGCAGATCAGCGACAAGACGGCCGGGGGGAAGCGGTACGCCCTGAAAGTGGTGAAGCGCCAGGACGCCGAGGACGACGTCTATGTCGAACAGGCGCGCGTCGAGTATGAAGTCGCGCAGAAGCTGAACCATCCGGCCATCGCCAAGATCTACGACCTGCGGGTCAAGCGCTCGTGGTTCAAGGTCTCGGGCGTCGAGCTCTTGATGGAGTACGTCGAGGGGAAGACGCTCGACGAGATCGAAGGCCCCACGATGGACCAGCTCGTGCTGATCTTCAACCAGGTGGCCTCCGCGCTCGTCCACATGCACCGGCGCGGCGTTTATCACGGCGACCTCAAGCCGTCCAACATCATGTTGTCGAAGAACGGCCAGGTCAAATTGATCGACTTCGGCACCGCCTGGATCCGCGGCCAGCAGAAGAACCGCGTGCAGGGAACGCCCCAGTACATGGCCCCCGAGCAGGCGACCGAGAGAGTCGTGGACGAACGCACCGACCTGTACAACTTCGGCGCGACGATGTATCGGATGTTCACCGGCCGCTTTGCCAACATCGGTATCCCGAAGGCGGGGGAGGGGAGCTCGCGCAAGCTCATCGCCCCGATCCAGATCAATCCCAAGATTCCCGGCACACTCAATGAAACGATTCTTCAGTGCCTCGAGCTGAGCCCCGAGCGCCGGCCTGCGGGGATGTTCGAGGTAAAGAACCAGCTCGCGGCCGTCGCGAAGTACCTGAACCTCGAAGAGGTGGACCTGCGAGGGGCCGACGAAGACGAGTGAGCCCCGCGCGCAACCCCGCCTTGCGGGAACGGCGGACGTTGCCTACGATTGAGGACGGAGCACCGCGCGCGGGCGTCGCCGCCTTGCGCCATCCCGCTTTTGTGCTGCAAGGAGCCCATGCACTATAACCCGGCCAACCCGCTGATCGTGCAGGGCGACCGCACGGTCCTCCTCGAAGTCGACAACCCGCTCCATGCCGAGGCTCGCGACGCCCTCGCGCCGTTCGCCGAGCTGGAGAAGAGCCCTGAGCATATCCACACCTATCGCCTCACGTCGCTTTCCCTCTGGAATGCGGCCGCCGCCGGCATGTCGGCCGGCGAGATGGTCCACGCGCTGGCGACCTACAGCAAGTTCCCGCTCCCGCCGAACCTCCTAACCGACATCCGCGAGCTGGTCGGGCGCTACGGGCGCGTGTCGCTACGGCGCGTCGACGGCGAGCTGCGGCTGATCTGTCCGGAAAAGGTCCTCCTGGAGGAGCTGGCGCGGCAGCGGGGGGTCCGTGATTACCTCGGCCAACGCGTCGACGCCGCGAGCTTCGCGATCGACGACGCCCACCGCGGCGTGCTCAAGCAGGCCCTGATCGGCGTCGGCTATCCGGCGGAAGACCTTGCGGGGTACACGGAGGGCGCGTCGCTTGACATCAACCTGCGCGAGCTCAGCCTTGCGGGGTTGCCGTTCCGGGTGCGCGACTATCAACGCATGGCCGTCGATGCCTTCCACGCCGGCGGCGACGTGCGTGGTGGGTCGGGTGTCATCGTGCTCCCTTGCGGCGCAGGCAAGACGATCGTCGGCATCACCGCGATGGCCGCGCTCAAGAAGAGTACATTGGTCCTCACGACCAGCACGACGGCCGTCGAGCAGTGGCGGCGCGAGATCCTCGACAAGACCGACCTGGCCGAGGACATGGTCGCGACGTACACGGGCGATTCCAAGGCGATCGCCCCCGTCACGCTCGCGACCTACCAAATCGTGACGTACCGTCCCAAGAAGGATGGGGACTTCCCTCACTTCATGTTGTTCAACGAGCGCGACTGGGGCTTGATCGTCTATGACGAAGTCCACCTGCTGCCCGCCCCCGTCTTCCGGGTCACCGCCGACATCCAGGCGCGCCGGCGGCTCGGCCTGACCGCGACCCTGGTACGCGAGGACAACCGCGAGGAAGACGTCTTCAGCCTGATCGGTCCCAAGAAATTCGACGTTCCCTGGCGCGTGCTCGAGACGAAGGGCTGGATCGCCGAAGCGCAGTGCCACGAGGTGCGTCTCGGTCTGCCGCAGGACGCTCGCATGGAATATGCCGTGGCCGAGTGGCGCGACAAGTTCCGGCTCGCCAGCGAGAACCCGGTCAAGGACGACGTCGTCGAGCAGCTTCTGGAGCAGCACGACGGACCGGACGACCGCGTGCTCATTATTGGTCAATACCTCAAACAGCTCCGACGCATCGCCGAGCGTTTCGAGCTGCCGTTGATTACGGGCCAGACGGGGAATGCCGACCGGGAGGACCTGTACGGCCGCTTCCGTCGCGGCGACATCAGGCGCCTGGTGCTCTCCAAGGTCGGCAACTTCGCGATTGACCTGCCGGACGCCAACGTCATGATCCAGGTGTCCGGCACGTTCGGCAGCCGGCAGGAAGAGGCCCAGCGGCTCGGCCGCATCCTTCGCCCCAAAGAAGGGGAGACCCCGGCAACGTTTTACACGTTGGTTACCCGCGACACCCGCGAGATGGAGTTCGCGCACCACCGCCAGTTGTTCCTGACGGAGCAGGGATACAGCTACGAGATCCTCGACGAAACCGACGTCGCGGAGCGCTCGGCTTGCCGGGCCCGGAGCGGCCTCTAAGGAGTAGGGTCGATGACGGTCCCCGCCGCGCGGATCCCGGTGAAATTGCACAAGCAGGTCTCCTTGATCCGTACGACCGATCCGCTGCTGGCGGAGGAGCTGCTTGCCCGGAAATCGCTGGCGCGGATGGTGGTCGGCCGGCTGTCGGAAACCGTCCTGTTGGTCCGGCCTGAAGAGGAGGAAGCGCTGCTCGAAGAGCTGCGCCGGATGGGGCACACGCCGCGCGTGGTGCGTTGATACGTCGAATAGGACCGGTCCGGTTCCGAACCATCGGGAAGCACGTCGCCCGACCGTCCGGCCCTTCGAGGATCTTGCGACGATGGCCCAAGCCGCCGACTGGAACGAGGACGACCCGCTCGCAGTGCCTGGACCGGCCGTGGAGCCGCCCGAGCCGCCTCTGACTGCGTACCAGGCCGCGCTGCGGCGCTACGAGGGAGCACGGCTGTTCGAGATCCACGCCGCACTCGGACCTCCCGACCTCCGTGCCCGGTCGAACGCGCTCCCCGCGGCGATCGCCGAATCCCTCCGCGAGCCGAGAGTGATCGAACGCCTCATCGCATCGGTCGGCGATGACTCGCGGCTCGCCCTCGGGTTATTCGCGCTGACCGAAACGACCTCGTGGTCGTTCGTGGGTCTGTCGCACGCATTGACCTGCCTGGGGGTCGATCCGCTCCCCGCGCTTCTTGCCCTGCTGCAGCGCGGGCTCGCCGCGCTCTGGCTCGGCAACGACGGGGGACCGGTCTACGACTTCGACCGAGCAATCACCAGCGACCTGACGAAGGTAAGCCTGCGGGCACACCCGTCGGTGCTCTCCGCCGCGAGGACGGTGCTGCCCCCCGGTGCCGCCCCCGCCGTCGCGGGGCCGGTCCGGCAGGTGCGCGAGTCGGACGGGCTCGAACCGATTCTCCGCATGGCCGCGGTCTGGCAGCGCGTGGTGGAGGGCCCGCTCCGGCAAACGCAGCAGGTGACGCTTTACAAGCGGGACCGCGATCGCGTGGAAGACGATCCGGTGCTCGCGGGCCCGATTGCCGACGCGCTTGAGCCGCTGCCCGACATGGCCGCCCTTTGGTTGACGCTCGCCCAGGGCGTCGGGCTGCTGAGAAGCGAGGCAGGAAGCGACCGGGTCGTGGCGGCCTCGCCCGAGTTCTGGGAGGAGAACGCGATCCACCTGCCACAAATGGTGGCGGTGCGTTGGCTCTCGCTCCGGGGTTGGGACGAACGAGGAGGGATGCAGCAGGAGGGAAGCACCGTTGAGCTCGCGTTCCCGCACGTCCGACCGGCGGTGTTGCTCTGGCTCGCACGTCTCGCGGAAGCCGAGTGGCTCGCGCTCGAGGACCTGGCGCAGCACCTCGAGGCCCATGCCCCCCACTGGGACCGTCCTGCGTTCTTCGACGCCGCGCCGGCGGTTCCATCGCCCCGCGGCGGAAAAGGGAAACGCGGCAAGGCGGACGGCCGCACCCCGGCCGGCGGTCCGGAAGTCGATGCCCTGGAGGCCCTCCTCCTGGGCGCGGCGTACCAGTTCGGCCTGGTGAGGACCGGCGAGGAAGTACCAACCGGCCGGCGCGTCGTGCAGCTTTCGGCGCTGGGGCGGTACATCCTGGCAATCGGTCCGCCCCCACCGCCGCGTCCGACGTTCGACCAGTTCCTCTACGTTCAGCCCAACTTCGAGATCATCGCCTATCGCCAGGGGCTCACGCCCGCCCTGATCGGCCAGTTCAGCCGCTTTGCGCTCTGGTCGCAGGTGGGGGCGGCCCTGGAGCTGAAGCTGACGCCCGAGTCGGTCTACCGCGGGCTGGAAGGAGGGCTGTCGTCCGAAGCAATGCTGGAGCGGCTGAAGCACCACAGCGCACGTCCGCTCCCGGCCGGGATCGCCGAGGCCCTGCGGACCTGGTCCCAGCGGCGCGAACGCGTGTCGTACTATTCGGCGACGACGCTCGTCGAGTTCTCGACGCGTGAGGACCTGGAGCACGCCCTCGCCCACTGGCCCGCGAGCGCGCGTGTCGCGCCCGTGGCGATGGGCGAGCGCTTCCTGCTGGTCGAGGACGCCGCGTCGATTCCCTTTCAGCGCTTCCGGCTCACCGGCTCGCGCGACTACCGGCGCCCGGCGGAAACCTGTCTCGAAGTGGAGCCGGACGGGATCACGCTTGGTCTCGACCTGGCCCGTTCCGACCTCCTGGTCGATGCCGAGCTGTCGCGCTTTACCGAGGAGTTTGCACCCGCAACGCCGAGGCGATCCTCCCCGAACCCCAGGCGGCGTTTCCGGGTCTCCGCCGAGTCGCTGGCGCGCGGCATCGCCAACGGGCTCACGCTGACCCAACTCGGTGAGTGGTACCTTCGTCGCGCTGGCGTGCCGATGCCGCCTGCGGTGCGGCTCATGTTGCTGGCGGGCGGTGGCCGGGTGCCAACCCTCGAAGCCGACCGGCCGCTGGTCCTTCATGCTCCCTCGGCGGAGCTGCTCGACGGCCTTCTCCAGCACCCGGAAACCAGCCCGTTTGTGGGCGAGCGCCTCGGACCGACCGCCGTGGTGATTCCATTCCAGTCGCTTGAACCGTTGCGGCTCGTGCTCCGGCGGATCGGCATCCAGCTTGATACCAAGGCGGCGGAGACTCCGCGGTGAGTCGATGCTGGAAGCCGCGGCACGGGAGGATCGCTGAAGAAACTGCGGCGATGGCTCGAGTCCGCGCCGCATTTGGGACCGCGGCGTTGATTTTCGGGGTCGGGTCGATCAGATTCGTTTTCGCTACGAACGCTCCATCCGCTTGCCGGTGTCGACCACGATGAGCGTACCGCTGACGAAGAAACAGCGCCTGGAACACCTGATCGAGACGATGGACCGGCCACTCATGGTGCTGGCCGTCATCGCCGTGGCGCTGTACCTCTTCGACCTGCGCAAAATGCTCGACTGGGCCGGGCCGGCGTACCGGATTCTTGCACTCCTGATCGATTTCGTCTTCGTTTTCGACCTTGTGTTGAAGCTGCGCACGTTTGGCCGCGAATACGTACAAACGCCCTGGTTCCTGATCGACTTCCTGAGCTGCCTGCCGGCGCTGGACCTTGTGGCGACGGGGATCTTGCCGTTGCGGGCGATCCGTTTCATTCGGGGGTTCCGGATCCTCCGGATCCTCCGGGGCCTGCGCGTGTTGCGGGCGCTGCGCTCGCTGCCGGCGTTTCATAACCTGGTCGAGGATTTCCCGGCCGCACCCGACCGCCGCTTCCACCGGACGATGACTGTGGCGATGGTGTCGCTCACGGCCCTCGTGCTGGTGATCATCGTCGTCTCGCGCCGACAGATGGTGCTGCGCTACGAAGGGTGGATCGACTCGCACCTGCGACAGGTTGACGACCCCGCATCGCTCAAGATTCTGGGGGGAGGCCTCGTCAAGCCGGAGCATGAAGAGTACGTCACCCGAACGATCCTGATCGAGGGGCACCGTCGCAAGGTTTACTTTAGCCTGGGCCCGGTCGAGGCCCGCGCCGACGAGTTCGAGTTTTTCCTGGTCCTGGGCATGATGATCACGATGCTCTACTTCATGTACATCATGACGTACCATCAACACGATGTCTCGCAGGCCCAGTTGCGGGGGCTGTTGAACCTTGCGCTTCCCAAGCAGGTGGCGGAGCGGTTCATGCTCGATCCGCACTGCTACGACCGGAAACTGCGCCGGCCGGCGACGATCGTCTTCATGGATTTCGTGGGCTTCTCGCAGACGTGCGAAGAGCTCGCGCACGATCCCGACCGCCTTTCCTCGCACCTCGAGGCGGCCATGGACCGGATGGTGGGCGAGCTGATTCGGAACGACATGATCATTGATAAATTCATCGGCGACGCGGTCATGAGCTTCCGCGGCGGCCCGCTCGTGGAGGGGACGCCCGCCGACCACGCCTATCGCGCCGTGCGCGCGGGGCTGGAGAGCATTCGGGCCCTGAGCGAGCTTCAAGACCCCTACTTCCGCCGGGTGAAGATCGGCGGGGCTTCGTCGGACGACTGCCTGATCGGCGCCTTCGGCACGAGCGCCCGCCTGTCGTACACGATCCTGGGCGACGCGGTGAACGTGGCGGCCCGGCTCGAGCCGGCGAGCGCGCAATGTGGAACTCAGAACCTTTTCGAGGAGACGACCTACCGCCTCTGCAGCGACCGCCCCGACCTTGCCTGGCGCCGCTGGGGGCAAGTACGGGTCGAGGGTCGCTCGCTTCCGGTGACGGTCTACGAAGCGTTCGACGTCCGTGAGGGGGTCGACCTCGGGTTCATCGCGACCTTCCAGCGTGCCCTCGAGGCCTTCGAGCACAACGACTTCGACCGCGCCCGCGACCTGTTCCTGCTCGCGAACAGTCAGCGCGAGGGGGGCGACGCGCCGAGCCGAGGATACATTGGCTGGTGCGAGAGCCTCCTGCTCGAAGGGACTCCGGCGGGGTGGGAACCGGTGTTTGAGACGCACAAGTAACAGCGATGATTTGCGATCAGAGGCGTGGCAGGCGTCTCGATTGGTGGGAGCGCGAGGCCGGGCCCCTGAAGAGTTGGGCGAGTCGGTCGAACACGTCGTGGCCGCAAGCAACGCGCGAAACCCTTCCGCATCAGCCCGGCGGCGTGGAACGACTCTTGGCCAAGATTTCACAGGCAACCCGGTTGGCGCCGAGGAGCCGCACGGCGTCGGGTCGATGCCCTTCGCCTGCGGGCCCGCTGGACGCCGGACTGGCTCAACGGGACATGGTTCGCCCTGCCGTCGTGCAGCCCGGATCAGGACCCACCTCGTCGCACAGCGCGCGGTGATTCGTGCAATTGCCGGATTCCAACGTAGTAAAGATAAAGTGTCAGAATGTTCGAGACTGTAGCAAGTCTACCGGGGCCGAAGGCGCGGGCTCCCCGGGCATGAGACATCGGCACGAGCCCGGTTCGTGCAACAAGCGGCTGCACGATGCGCCACCTTGCCAATAGCGTGTACCGATGGTAACGTGTGTCGTCCCATTCATCATCGGCTGTACGCGTTTCTCATGAATCCCCATGCGGAGCCCGCCGTGATGCGAAAAGCGCTTCTGGTCGGTTTGGCCATCGCGACCTTCGCCGTAGCGGCCGGCGCCGAACCGCCGATCCCCCAGGACACCGCCCGGATGGAACAGCGCCGGCGCGAGCGGCTGGAGTGGAACCGCCGGACGCTCGCGGGGGCGTACGACAAGGTTGGCAAGCACGACGCCCGGTGGGATAAGTCCGCCCGGGAGGCGCTCGATCTGACCGCCCGGATGTACAGCGACGTGGTCGACCCGGAAGTCGGGCTCGACGACATGTACAAGCCGGCCAAGGCGGCCGTGGACGCCGGCTGTGACGACCCGCTCGTCGTCTTCCTCTACGACCGCGCTCTCGTCGGCCCGCGCTTCCCCGGCGATGTCGAGATGGCGCGCCGGATGAAGGACGCAGGCGAGGCACTGGCGAAGAGCCGCTACCCGGTGTTCCGCCGCGCAATCGGGCGCCACGCGGTGGCGTCTTATCTGCTCTCGGTCAAGGACCTGGGCGAGGCAGACCGCAAGCAGGCCGAGCGCGACCTGGACGCCACGCTCGCACTTCTGCCCGAGAGCGCCGCGTCGGACGAACGCACCCCGTTCTGGGAAGACGTCTGGCTCGATGTCGTCAACGGGGTGATCCGCGACTACCGCAAGCTCGGCGTCGACCCGAAGGCGGCCTACGAGCGGACCGACGCCGCGCTGGCGAAGGTCCCCGCGCTCAAGCCCATGCGTCTGAAGGTGCGCGGCACGTTCTGGGTCCAGTATGGCTGGGAGGCCCGCACCACCGCGGTCGCAGCGCTGGTCTCGCAGGGGGGTGCCGAGAAGTTCATCGAACGGCTCGGCGTCGCGCGCGAGGCGTTCGAGGACGCGTGGCGGCTCCGGCCCGGCGACGCCCAGGTCGCGGCGTACCTCCTGGACATCGACAAGGCGGTCGGCGGCGACCACGCCACGATGGAACGTTGGTTCGAGCGCGCCATGACGGCCGACGGAGATCGCTACGGGGCCTGCAGCTCCAAGCTCGACTGGCTCGACCCGAAGTGGCACGGCACCCCCGAGGAGATGCTTGCCTTCGGCCGCGCGTGCCGCGCGACGAAGAACTGGCGGGTCGGGATCACGCTACTCGCGGCCGACGCACACGTCCGCTACTCCAGCAGGATGCCGCCGGCGGAGCGGGAGAAGTACCTCGGGTCGCCCGCGGTCTGGTCCGAAATCCAGGCGGTTTTCGACGAATACCTGGAGCACCACCCCTCGCACGACAACCAGCGGAGCAGGTACGCCGTCGTGGCCGTGATGGCGCACAAGTACCCCGAGGCGCACGCGCAGTTCCAGGTCCTGGGCGACCGGCTCACGACGTGGTCCGGCGTGCCGTACCTCCCCTCGTTCGCGGAGGTGAAGCGCGCGCGGGACTCCACGGCCCGGGCGCTCGCGCTCGAGGCGTCGGGCGCGGCGCGGTTGCCGTGGGTCCGCTTCGGTGGCCGGAACAACGAGGGGGCGTGGAGCGTCAACGTGCCGGGCAAGCCGCAGCGCCGGCAGGACCCCGGCATCCTGGGGGCTCGGGCGCGCAACGTGTTCGCCGCCACGACCGGCGGCGTCACGTACACGGTACGCGTCCAGCCCGTCCCCCCCGCGGCCCTTAAGCCCGGCACCCAGGCCGTCCTGGACGCCGCGCGCACCGCTCTCGCGAAGGAGTACGGCGGCAAGCCGCGCGACGAGCGGCCCGCGACGCTCGCGGAGCAGCCGGCCCAGGATTTCGCGGTCGACGCACCCGGACCAACGCCCGCAGCCGTCCGGGTCCGTGTAGGCCTGATCGGTAACCGGCTCTATGAACTGTCGGTCTCCGGCAGCGCCGCCGACGTCGCGAATCCGGCCGCCGATTTGTTCCTCGATTCGTTCAAGTTCGAATGAGCGGCCGACTCGGCTGGAGGAGCGCCCTCCGGTTGACGCGGGGCGGCCGGCCGTGTCGCATAAAGGGTCGACCGGATCTTTGTCCCGGGACTATCGCCATGAGACGCAACGCACTCCTCGCCCTGGGAACCGTGTGGCTCCTGGCCGGCCCGAACGGCGCCTTTGCACAGCAGGTGGCCGACCCCGATTTCGACGCCAAGGTGGCGCGCCCAGCGTACGCCGACCAGGGGCCGACGGTGCTCATCGACGAGGCGCACAACAACTTCCACACCGCCGGCGAGCGGTACAAGCCGTTCGCCGACCTGGTGGCCAACGACGGCTACCGGGTCGTGCGAAACCGCAAGGCATTCGCGCCGGGGACGTTGGGCGGCGCCGACGCGCTCGTCGTCGCCAACGCGCTCGGGGCGCCGCGGATGAACGATCCGGAGGCGACCAAGCCGGCCTTCACGGCGGCCGAGTGCGACGCGGTCCGCGACTGGGTGCGCGCGGGCGGGGCGCTCTTGCTCGTGACCGACCACCACCCGCTCTGCGAAGCGTCCGAGGCGCTGGGCGCGCGGTTCGGTGTCGGTTTCGGCAAGTTCGCGACCTTCGACCCGCCGAACCGGGAGCCCGGCTATAGCCCGGCGACCCTGGTCTTCGCCCGCCACAACGAGCTGCTCGGCGAGCACCCGATCCTCCGCGGGCGCGACGAGTCGGAGCAGATCGACCGGGTCGTGACGTTCGCGGGGCAATCGCTGTCGGGGCCGCCCGGCAGCACGCTGCTGTTAAAGCTGTCGGAGACCGCGGTCGACCGACCCGTCCCGGGCCAGGCGGGCGAGCCGAAGCCGGCCGCCGGCCGCGCGCAGGGGCTAGCGCTCACGTTCGGCAAGGGGCGCGTCGTCGTGCTCGGCGAGGCCGGCATGCTCTCGGCGCAGCTCAACGGCCCGCAGCAGCGGCCGATGGGCATGAACCTGCCGGGGAGCGATAACCGTCAGTTGGCCCTGAACATCATGCACTGGCTATCCGCGCTGCCGGCCGGCAAGCCCGCGGGGCTGGCCGCGAAGCCCGCGCCCGGACCGGCC
>JARLIH010000503.1 GCA_031291845.1 Isosphaeraceae bacterium
CCCCGCGCCGCAGCGGCGGCGGCGGCGACCGCGGCGGCTACGGCGGACGCGGACGCGACTGATTCGTCGGGTGCGTGAAATGCATCGGTGCATCTCATGCACCACACGCAATATGATCCGTGGGACGCACAGCGGTACGCTTTGCGTCCACCTCGTCTCCCGATCGGACCTTGCCGATGGCCGATCCTAACCTCGAGCTCAACGACGAGCGCGGCGCCAATGCCCGGCTCCGCGCTCAGTACGCCGAGATCGCCCAGCTCGCAGGGGGCCTGGCGCACGAGATCCGCAACCCGCTCTCCACGATGTGTCTGAACCTCGACCTGCTCGCCGAGGACTTTCAGAACACCGAGACCCCGCGCGACCGACGCATCGCCCAGAAGATCGAGCGGCTCCGCAAGGAGACGCACCGGCTGCAGAACATCCTCGAAGACTTTCTCCGCTTCGCCCGGGCCCAGGCCCTGCGCACGGTCCCGGCCGACCTCAACGTCATCATCGAAGAGATGCGCGACTTCTGCGAGCCCCAGGCCATGGCCCAGGGTATCGTCGTCCGGACCCACTACGATCCCAACCTTCCCCGCGTCGACGTCGATGTCGAGCTGTTCCGCCAGGCGCTGTTGAACCTGATCCTCAACGCCGAACACGCCATGCCGAACGGGGGAGAGTTGATCCTGACGACCCGCCGCGACGGTTCGGACGCCGTGGTCGAAGTGACCGACACGGGCGTCGGGATGACCGAGGACGTCCGCGCCCGCGTCTTCGACGCGTTTTATTCGACGCGGCCGGGCGGCAGCGGACTGGGTCTTCCCACCACTCGCAAGATCGTCGAGTCCCACGGCGGCACGATCGACGTCCAGAGCGAGCGGGCCAAAGGCACCCAGTTCACGATCCGGCTCCCCCTCCCGGCGGCAGCCGAGGGGCACCATGAAACGTAAGCCGACCGAGGGGGAGGTTCCGATGGAACAACCAATCCGCGTGTTGGTGGTCGACGACGACGAATCGCACGCCGAGGCGGTTGCCGAAAGCCTCGAGCGCGTCGGCTACGAGTGCGTCATCGCCACGAGCGGGCGCGACGCGCTCCGGGTCATCGAAGAGCAGACCTTCGATATTGTGCTGACCGACCTGATCATGGATGAGGTCGGCGGTCTGGAAGTGCTCGCCAAGGCCAAGCGCGAGCTGCCGGATTCGGAAGTGGTCATCCTGACCGGCCACCACACGATCAAGACCGCCGTCATGGCCATGCAAGCCGGCGCGACGACCTATCTGACGAAGCCGCTCGATATCGGCGAGCTGCGGACGGTCGCGGAAAAGGTCTCGCACTCCCAGCGCCTCGCGCGGTCGAACATCGAGCTTCAGAAACAGCTCAACGAGCGGTTCGGCTTCGAGGGAGTGATCGGCAACTCCCCCTTGATGCACAACGTCGTCGCGCGGCTGCGCCAGATCGCGCCGACGTCGGCCACGGTGCTCATCACGGGCGAAAGCGGCACGGGTAAGGAACTCGTCGCCAAGGCGCTCCACAACAACAGCCCCAGGCGCTACAAGCCGTTCGTCCCGCTCAACTGCGCTGCGTTGAGCGAGCACATTCTCGAAAGCGAGCTGTTCGGCCACATCCGAGGTGCGTTCACCGGGGCCGATCGCGAGCGCAAGGGGTGGTTCGAGCACGCGAACGGCGGCACGCTGTTCCTCGACGAGGTCGGCGACATTCCGCTCGCCACCCAGGTCAAGCTGCTCCGCGCGCTCGAGTCGGGCGAAATCGTGCGCGTGGGGACCAACGAGCCGATCAAGGTCAACGTCCGGCTGATCTCGGCGACGAACCGCGACCTCAACGACGCGATCACCGCGGGCACGTTCCGCCAGGACCTGTATCACCGCCTCAAGGTGGTCAGCGTGAAGCTCCCCCCGCTGCGCCAGCGGCGCGAGGACATCCCCCTGTTGATCGATCACTTCCTGAAGGACTTCGCCGCCTCGCACGCCAAGGTGGTCAACGCGATCACACCCGCCGTGCGCAAGGCGCTCATGGCCCACTCGTGGCCCGGCAACGTGCGTGAGCTGAAGAACACGATCGAGAGCATGGTCGTAATCGACGCCGACGGCGTGCTCGACGTGGACGACCTGACCGA
This sequence comes from Isosphaeraceae bacterium, assembly GCA_031291845.1. GTDB lineage: Bacteria > Planctomycetota > Planctomycetia > Isosphaerales > Isosphaeraceae > DAIDJG01. The sequence goes on from JARLIH010000503.1 coordinate 2,118, forward strand.
GGACCTCCAGGCCGTCACCACCACCTCGGGCGACGCACCCGCGGGGGCCGACCACCTGATTGGCAAGTCGCTCGAGGAGATCGAGAAGTACTACATCTCCGAGACGCTCAAGCTGACGAACGGCAATCGCGAAGAGGCCGCGCGGCTGCTCGGGATCGGTGAACGCACGCTGTACCGCAAGATCAAGGAATATGGGATCGGCTCGTAGCGCGAGCGATCTGTTATCGGTCGACACGGGAATTCTCTCATATCACCTCTCCCCTCGGGAGAGGTCGGCCGCGCAGCGGCCGGGTGAGGGGGCCGCAGGGGCACGTGTCCCGGTTCATCCTAACCCGGCCGCTGCGCGGCCACCCTCTCCCGGGGCGGGAGCGGATTCCGATTCATACGCAGCGCCTCTACATGTCGCCTCGAATCGGTACCTTCGCGGAGGGCAGGGGGGGCCTCGTCTTGGTCCGTTCCGGCCGGATCGCCTCGATACCCGCGCCCCAGGTGAAACGGTGGAAACCCTTCCCCCAGCGCGGGTGCAGTGCAACGCGACCCGAGGGCGTGACGGCCACCGCAGACGCAAGCACAACCGCCAGGATCGCCACCAAACCCCAGACCGGCCAGAACCGGGGCCAATCGAGCAAGCGGTGCTCCGGTTCGAGGGCGAGCAGAGCGCCGGGCCACAGGAGTGCCCCCAATGCGCACGCCAGACTGGCGAGGCTGACCGCCAGGCCGAGCTGGAAGCCTTCGGGGACGTAAGAGAACGAAATCGTGTGTTTCCCCGCCGGCAATGCCACCGCTCGAAACGCCGCGAATGCCGGACGGATCGGCACGGGCCTGCCGTCCAACGTCGCCGACCAGCCCGGGTCGAACGTATCGGCCAGCACGAGGTAGGCCGCCCCTTCCGCGTCGGTCTCGACCGCGACGTGTTCCGGCTCATCGCGCGTGATGCGGGCATTGCCTTGAACCTCCGTGGTCTCCGCAAGCGGTCGGTCCGGATCCTCGACGACAAGGCGCTCTCGCGCCAGCGGCCCGAGTTCCTCCAGGGCCGCACCCGCGGCCTCCTGATCGGCGACGTAAACGGGGCGGCCCATCAAGCGAGCCCGGGCAAGCGCCCGGAGGTTGCGGAACACCGTGGCCGACCCCACGTTCAAACCCCGGCCGTACACCGGCTCGAAGCGATGCTTCGCGCGGTTGCCGACGATCACGTGGGTCACGCCCTCGATGTCGAAGCGGCCGATGCCGATCTTCGTGTGCGAGGAGTAGGTCGAGATCCGACTCGAAATGATCGGCGTCTCACCCCGCGCTGAACGCAGGTTCCAGGCAGCCGGCAGGCTCCAGTCCAGGGCGTCGCGGACCGCCATGTAGTCGATCTGCCGCTCCACGTAACCCGGCTCCCCCGAGGAAAAGTCGCAGATGCCGTACAAGCGATCGTAGAGGGGGTCCGACTGCACGAGCCGCGCGCTCGCGGGAGGTACAGCCCAGTACGCAGGCGCGACCGTCGGCGCATCGTACCAGTGCGCGCCGACGAGGTCGACCAGGAGGAGGGCCGGCAAACACGCCGCGAGACACAGACGCCGGCGCGGCCGGGCCGTGCTTACCGCGCTCCTCGCCGCGGCCCAGGCAAGGGCGCTGGTCACGGCCGTCCGCGAAACGCCCCAAACGAGCTCGCGGCCCAGCCAGGTGAACTGCGCCAGGTTGTACGCACTCTTCCACCGGCCGCGCTCGGTCCAGGCGGGCATGTAGACGAACGCCAGGATCGGCACGGCGCACGCAAGCAGCACGATCACGAACCGCTCCGCCCGGCGAAGTGACACCAGGCCCGGCCGAGCAAGCCGGTCGACACCCACCGCGGCCAGCGCAGCGACCGCCAGCGAGACCCACAGGTGAAACCGAACCGGAATGCGCGAGCTGCCGACGACCGGGATGCGGTGCAGCACGTCGAACAGGAACGTGTACCGGCCAAGCATCAACACGCCGCCGACCCCGACCACGACGACCCAGAACGCGACCCAGCGGTCGCGCACAGCCGCCCCCCCGACGACGGCCAGCGCCAGCGCGATCAGGCCCATGTACGCGTTCATCTCGTGGTACGGGAAGAAGCCGTCCATCCAGTCCGTGTCGCGGGCGCGCGTCCCGTACGCCTCGCGCACGACGAGCGCGGGCAAGAGCTCAGGGCTCCAGGAGCCGTATGTCACATCTTCCCACGCCATCCCGCCGGCCCGGGGCGAGCGGTCGAGCAGCTTCTTCGACGGAACCCACTGCACGGCCGAAAGCCCAATGCCGAGCACGATCAGGCCGACCGCCATTCCGAACGCCCCCAGCCGCGCGGACGCCCTGCGCTCGGTCAGGCCACGGTACAGACCGTAGGCCCCCAGCAGACCGGCCGTCAGGATCGTGTCCTGCAAATGGCCCGCAAATACCTGGCAGGCCAGGGCCAGCGCCCCGAGAGCGGCCGAGCGGAGTCGCCCCGTCTCCCACGCCGACTCGAGGGCCCAGACCGCCAGCGGCACGCTGAGCAACGCGTTGATCATGCTCGTGTGAATCAGGTGCGCCCAGACGAACCCCCCCAGCCCGAACACCGCCGCGCCCGTCAGCGCGCCGGCCGAACCCACGTGCCGGCGCAGCCAGCCATACGTCCCCAGGCCGGTCAGCCACACCGAGAGCACGGTGTCGAGGTTGAACGCCTTCCATGCCGCGAGCCACGGGTACAACAGGTACTTGAGCGGGTGCAAGTACCCCGCCTGGCTCTCGCTGTAGAGCGGCAGACCGCAATACAGATCCGGGCACCAGCGCGAGAACCGCCCCGCGCACAGCTCGCGCGCGAAGAACGCGCGGTAGGGGTAGTTGATCTCGCTCACGTCGAAGAAGAAAAAGGCGCCGCGCAACGTCACGGCGTTCCAGAAAACGACGACGAGCGCGACCGTCCAGGCCAGGATCGCCAGCAGGTCCCCTCGGCCCCAAGGTTGCGGATCGGGGACCCAAACCGGTTCGCGTTGCTTGGACGGCGCGCTCACGACCGGGGCCTCGCGGCCGGACGAGGGTTGGGCTTCGACGCACCGGGAACAGGCCACCTCATCACGGCCACGCCTCGACCTTTCATCAGAATCTCCGCGCCGTCGCGCACCGCAGAATTCGTGTAGGCCACGCTTCCCGTGCCCGGACTGATCACCGTGATCTCAGGGCGCTCCCCAGGCAGTCCGCGAGTCCACTCCGGGAATCGGTCCGGAAAAATGGTGAACGGCTTCCCTCGCACGCGCCCCCGAGACAGGAACGACAAGCGATACACGTCCCAGTAACCGCCGTAGATCAGGCGCACCTCCGGATGGCCGTTCAGCCACTCGAGCGCCGGGTACTCCAGAGGCTCTCGGATCGGCAGCCCGCGCGGGTCGATCCAACCCAGCCGAGCATACCAGCGCGCGGTGTCCGCCGTCATCAACAGGGCCACCATCGCAACGGTCAGTACAACGACCGCCTGCCCGCCGTGACCACGCCCCCAGATCCACCGCAGCGCCAGCCCAAAGCCAATCGCGCCTGGAACGAGCAGCGTTATGAGATATCGGTAATTGTCCGCGTTGAATATGTTCGTGTTCGCGACGAACCCGCCCGCCACGACCGCGCCGGAGAGCAGCAGCCCCCAGACCGTCGCCCCTTGGGACACGTCGCGCGGGCGGACGGCCGACCAGGCAAGCGCCGCATACGAGAACAGAAAGAGGGACAGTCCCGCCCAGGTCGTCGCGATTGCGAGCGGCGTGGCCTCGCGGTTCGTCGCAAGCGGCGCAGCGCCGCCGAGCGATCTCGCGTCGGGATCCGACTGGTATCCCGGCAGCCGGTGCCCCGCCACGAGTCGCGGTACGCACTCTCGCAATAGCAAGCGAACATGTTCAACGAGCACGGAACGGTCGCGGACCATCGCGAACTGCGCCGGGTAGGCGTCGTACGGTTCCATTCGCCGACCGGCCTCACGGGGCATGGAGCCGGCAACGAAGCCCACGACAAAAGCCAGCGCCGACCGCCACGCCCGCCGCGACGCGCCGCGCGCCAGCCAGCCACCGATCGCCGCGGGGACCAGACCGGCCAGCGTCGCCGCGAACATCGAGTCGAGCCACAAGCCTGCGCCACACCACACGCCGAGCAGCGCGGCCCAGCGCCGGCCCCCGCGCGCAAGTGCGCCATAGAGCAACCCGAACGCCACCGCGTGCCAGGCCGCCGTGAGCACGTGCCCCCCCGTGACGCGACCGCTCAACCAGATTGCCCCCGTCGAGCAAAACGCCAGCGGCACTAGCGCCCCACTGGCGACGTCCCGGCCGAACGCGCACCAGGCCAAGGCAAAGACCCCGACCGTGAGCAACAACCACGCAACCGCGCCGCCGCTCACGAGCGTGACCGGGGTCGCTTCCCAGAGCATGGCTTGCGGCCACGACAGGATGACCGGGAGCGTCCCCATGTAGGGGGTCCCCGGATAATGCCACCGCCAGTGACCGTGGACCGCCTCGAGCAGGGTCAGGCCGTCCACGGCGAGGTCGCTGTCGAGATGCACCGGCGCGTTGAGAACCAACGGAACACGGACCAAGGCTCCCCAGACGAGAGCTCCCGCCAGCACGACCCAGGGCCAGAATGAGCGCCCGCGGGTCGGTTCGGGTGGCGTCGGAATCATGAACCGGTCAGCCCCCCGTCCAGACCGCCTGCGACTGTTGGCCTTGGCACGCCTCGTGTCTCCCCACCGTAACCGTCCAGCCTGTCCCCGAGCAAGGTACGAACGTCGAACCCGCGCTTTCGGCTCCCTCCCGCATCGTGCCGGCGAGTATTATCAACGTAGCCCATGTCCTCCTTCTGAACAAACGATCAAAATGCTATACTGGCCGGAGCTTACCCGAGGAAAAGCGACGCCATGGGAATCATCCGACAGTTACCGCCGTCCGTCATCAACCAGATCGCGGCGGGCGAGGTTGTCGAGCGGCCGGCGAGCGTGGTCAAGGAGTTGCTGGAGAACGCGATCGACGCCGGCGCCTCGCGCATCGACGTGGCGGTCGAGCGCGGCGGTAAGGACTTGATCCGGATCGCCGACAACGGCAAAGGGATCTCCCCCGACGACCTCAGTCTCGCCTTCAGCCCGCACGCGACGAGCAAGTTGGCCGACGCGGAGGACCTGTTCCGGATCGCGACCCTCGGCTTCCGGGGCGAAGCCCTGGCGGCGATCGCCGAGATCTCGAAGGTGCGCTGCCAGTCGAGACCCGCCGACGCGGCCGAGGGGACCGAGATCCAGATCGATGCCGGTGTCGCCGCTCCCACAAAGCCGTGCGGCTGTCCGCCGGGCACGGTCATGGAGGTGCGGAACCTGTTCTACAACACGCCCGTGCGCAGGACGTTCCTGAAGTCCGATTCGACCGAGGCCGGTCACGTCCTCGACATGTTCGCACGCGTCGCCCTGGCCCACCCGACGATCCAATTCACCTTCCGCTCGTCCGGCAAAGTGGTGCACGACCTGCCCCCCGTGACGGGCTTGAAAGAACGCGTCGCGGTCTTCTTCGGGCAGGAGCTGGCCGATTCGCTGCTCTGGGTCGAAAGCCAGGTCGAGTCGGTCCACCTCTGGGGCTACGTCGGCCACCCGTCGCAGAGCCGGTCGACCGCAAAAGGGCAGTTCCTCTTCGTCGCCGGCCGTTACGTGCGCGACCGTTCCCTGAGCCACGCGCTCGGCGAGGCCTACCGCGGCCTACTCATGGTCGGAAGGATGCCCGTTGCGTTCCTCCACCTCGAGCTGCCCCCCGAGGAGGTGGACGTGAATGTCCATCCCACGAAGGTCGAGGTCCGCTTCCGGGAAAGCCAGCGCATCTACAGCCAACTCCTCGCCACGCTGCGACAGACGTTCCTGAAGAGCGACCTGCACTCGCGGCTCCAGGCGACCGAGGCAACGACGCCGGCCCCGGCGCCGCCCCAGGCACCCGCGCCTTATGCCCTTGCCGAATCAACACCCAACCGCCAGAGCGTGGCCTCCTGGTTCGGCCCCAGCGCGACTTCACCCGCGGGCTTTCAGCCTTTCCCTTCGCCGGGGTACGCGGGCGGGCCAGCCCAGTCACCTCGGCTCCCCGACTGGGCCCGTTCGCTCCCGCCCAGCGCGCCCGCAGCACCGGGCGAACCGTTCGACGAGTTCGGGTCGGCCGACCCGGCCCCCATCGTGCCGGCGGAATCGCAGCCTCCGGCGGAGACAGCGCGAATGGAGGCGTCCGAGCCGCCCCTCAAGGCAATTCAGGTCCACGACAGCTACCTGATCGCCGAAACGCGCGACGGCATGATGGTGATCGACCAGCACGCGCTGCACGAGCGAATCCTCTACGAAGAGCTGCGCGAACGCGTCGAACGGGGCGGCGTCGAATCGCAGCGGCTGCTCGTGCCCGAGCCCGTGCACCTCACCGCGGCCGAGGCCGCCACGGTCCTCGAACAGGGCGAGGTGCTGGCCCGCCTGGGGCTCGAAGTGGAGGGATTCGGGGGCGACACGGTCCTCGTGTCGAGCATCCCGGCCATGCTGGCCTCGCTTGCCCCGGAGCGATTGCTGCGGGACCTGGCCGAACACTTGCGGTCGAAGCCGCTCGAACCGACGCGCGACGCCTTGCTCTCGGAGCTGCTGCACATGGTCGCGTGCAAGGCGGCCGTGAAAGCCGGGCAGCGGCTCACGCTCGAGGAGATCGATGCGCTGCTGGAGCGCCGGCATCTCGTCCACGACGCCCACCACTGCCCCCACGGCCGCCCGACGGCGCTCATCTTCACCAAATCGGAGCTGGAGAAGCAATTCGGCCGCATTTAGAGGCTTTTTCGAGCGACGGCCATGCTCCGGATGGCTGGGATCGAGCCCGCTAGGGCAACGCCCTCGGCCCCCAGCGACGAGCCACACGAACCCACCCAGCCGCCGCCGATCTCGGTGAGCTCGTCGTTCCTACGCTCCCCGTAGGAGCGCTTGGCCGGACGCTCAGCGTCCGGATTGACAATCGCCATGGCAGGATCTTCCCGAAAGCCGTCAAGACCGAAAGGACCGACAGCCGATCAAAGGTCTAGAGCAGTTCATGATCTTCCAAAGAGGGAGGCTACAGCGCCCCTGGCGGAGCGCTGTCGCCTCGCTCTTTTCGAAGGCGCGTCGGGGCCGCGTCACTCCTTGCCCTTGTCTTTGTCCTGCCCCTTCTCGGCCGTCTCCTTGCTCGCCTTGGGACGGTTTTCGCTCGGCTCAACGGTCAGCGTGTAGACCTTGCTGCGCTCGTTCAGGGCTTTGAACCGCCCGGTGTACATGTCCACTTTGCCATCGTGCTTCACGCGCACTTTCCAGTGCGTCGGCTTGGGGATGCCGCCGAACCCGCCCCAGTATACGACGAACCACTTGTAAACGCCGCTCGGCCCGGGGCCGGGGATCTCCTTGTTGCCGGTCTCGTCCGGCCGCAGCCAGTAGACGTTCTCGGGGCCGAAGCCCTTCGTGTTGTCGACGTCCAGCTCGCCGCCGAGTCCCGGTGTCCCCTTGGGATCCTCCCAGTAGATTTCCTTACCACTTGGCTCGATCACGTGGAGGTCGAGGTCGACGTCGTTGTCCCAGATGAGCGTGAACTGCGGGTCGCCCACCTTGACCTCGACCCCGTGAATGTTCTCACCGCCGGAGCCGAAGCGCGCGAGCCCGAACCCGTCACCATTCCCGGCCCCCGGGTTGTTGTTCTTCATGCCGCCGCCGACCGAACGCTGGTTCTGCCCGAACGTGTCCTTCGTCTTCAACTCCGGCGCCTTGAGCTCCACGGGCGCGTTCAGCGTCGCCACGGTGGGCGCGGGTGACAGTTCGGGCGTCCCCTGGGGCATCTCGATCTCGGAGTTGAGGCCCCCCGTCAGCGATAGGCCGTCGGCCACCCCCATGTCGGAGCCCGCCATGCGCGTGTCGAAGACCTGCGCGTGGTTCACCCGGGGGGCGAAGTACCAGAACGCCAGGACGAGCAGCAACAGTCCGTGCAGCGCGATCGACGTCCCGAACCCCTTGAGCGTCTCGACCGACCAGAACGGTTGCTCGACATCCTCTTCCTCGGCAACCTCGAGCTGGACATCCGGTTTCGGGGGCTTCGCGATTGGCACCTTCCCCTTCGTACGCAAACCCTTGGCGGACTCAGCGGGCATGGCCACTCACTCCTCGACGGGGCCGACGGGCCGTTGCGAAATGGCGGTCCCCAGCGCGCCCCGGGGGGCCCTGAAAGGGTTCGGGCGACCTGAGAGAATCCTTGCATCCAGCATAGCACGGCGCGCGGGGGCGAGGAAGGGGCCGGCAGACGCCCATCGGGTTGCGGTCGGACGTGGCGATGGGGTACAAAGGCACGAAGGGCCGGCCCAACCAACGGGCCAGCAGCGTTCCCGCGTGTTCCCACCCCGCGCCGCGAGTCGAGCTTCACACCCGATGGACGCCCACGAGCTGACCCAATTGCTGGAAAACGTGCGGCAGGGCCGGGTCGCGCCGGACGAAGCCGCCCGTACGATCAAGACCGTCCCCTATGCCGACGCGGGGGGCTTTGCCAAGGTTGACCTCCACCGCAAGATCCGTTGCGGGTCCCCGGAGGTGGTTTTCGGTCAAGGGAAAACCGCGGACCAGATCGAGGGGATCCTCCGCGTGATGGTCCAGCACGGCGAGGGGGGATTGGCCACCCGCGTCGACCCGACGACCGCGGAGCATCTGCAGCAAGCCTTTCCCGAGGGCGAGCACAATGCGCTCGGCCGCACGTTCCGGCTCCGTCCCCCCGGCCGGCCGGCTCCTGCGCTCGGCAAGGTCGTGATCGTGACCGCCGGCACGAGCGACCTGCCCGTGGCGGAAGAGGCGCGCGTCACGGCCGAGGCATGGAACTGCGCGGTCTCGCTCGTCGCCGACGTGGGCGTCGCCGGCCTGCACCGGTTGCTCCACCAGCTCGACGCCCTGGGGGGGGCCGATGCGATCGTCGTCGTGGCGGGAATGGAAGGGGCTCTCCCCAGTGTCGTGGGCGGCCTGGTCGATTGCCCCGTGATCGCCGTCCCCACGAGCATCGGCTACGGCGCGAGCTTCGGCGGCCTGGCCGCGCTCCTTGGTATGCTGAACAGTTGCGCCTCGAACGTCACGGTCGTCAACATCGACGCCGGCTTCAACGGCGGTCATGTTGCCGGCCTGATCGCCCGCCGCGCGGGGCAGGCCCGGCTCAACGCCGCGAACTCCTCCGCCGAGAAGGGAACCTGATTCATGGCCTTGCAGCGCGTTGAGACACTCCCGACACTGCCGAAGCGGCCGCAGGACAGCCACAAAGGGATGTACGGCTCGATACTCGTCCTCGCGGGCGGCCGCGGGATGGCGGGGGCGGCCGGCCTTTCCGGCGCGTCGGCCCTTCGCTCCGGCGCGGGGCTCGTGCGGGTCGCCAGCGCGGCCGAAGTCCAACCGACCGTCGCTTCTTATGAACCATCGTACATGACTTATCCGCTGATCAACGATCACGACGGCCTCGTCCGTTTCGGTGCCAACCGGGCCACCCTCGAGAAACTGCTCGAGCGGACCGACGTCCTGGCGGTCGGTCCCGGGCTGGGCCAGTCGGACGAGATCGTCGAGCTCGTCCGCTGGGTCGTCGAGGAGGTCAAGGTCCCCACCGTCCTCGACGCCGACGCCCTCAACGCCCTCGCGGCCGACACCCAGATCCTGTCGCGCGCCAAGCGCCCGATCGTGCTCACGCCCCACCCCGGCGAGTGCGCCCGGCTGCTCGGCACCACCACGGCCGAGGTCCAGGCCAACCGCGAGCGCAGCGCGACCGACCTGGCGTGGGCCGAGAACGTCGTCGTCGTGCTCAAGGGTGCACGAACGCTTGTGACCGACGGGACGCGACTGTACGTCAACGCCACCGGGAACCCGGGCATGGCCACCGGCGGCGCAGGGGATGTCCTGACCGGCGTGATTGCCGGCCTGATCGGGCAGAAGCTCCCCGCCTTCGAAGCCGCGCAACTGGGTGTTTACGTCCATGGCCTGGCAGGCGACATCGCTCGCGACCACGACGGCGAGATCGGAATGATTGCCGGGGACATCGTCGATGCCCTCGCCGACGCTTTTTATCACCTTTCGGCCTGACCGGGTATTTCTCCCCGATCGCCCTGCCTTTGATGACGATTGCAAAGTCGATCCGGGCGGCACGCCCGGAGTCCGCGACGGGCGTGGCGTACCATCAGACTGCCCCGCCAACGCCCCTCGCCGGCTCCAGGCGTGCCACCCACCCGGGTCTGAACGTTCGCCCGCTGCAACACGCAACTCAATGGCAGGTCGGTTTTTCCCACCTCACCGCCAGACTTGACAATAATGAAGCGGGGTCCCCTGTCCGCGCTTTGGGACTTGGAGTATACTTCACAAATCATGCTCTACCCCAAGTGGAGTGGGGCGCCGCTCCGGAGCGGGTTGAGGGAGAGGCCGAAGGCCGCCGAAGGAGGTTCGGGTGTCGTCACGCGAGAACCCAGCGTCGCCGTTGTGGACGTACCGGATGGAAGTTTCGCCGACGGGCCAAGGACCTACCCAGGCGGTTCCCAACTTGAACGACCCGATTGCTTTGCTCCACTTGATGGTGAACCTGCAGAACCAGTCGCTCGATATTCAGCGCCAGATCCTCGACAACCAACGGCAGCAGCTCGAACTCGCACGCGAAGCGGCCCAGATCAATCGCGACCAGCGTGCCCGCCAAATCGCCGAGCTGGAGCGCTGGCAAAATGGTCACGAGCAGGTCCTCGAACACTGTAAGGAAACGCTCGGCAACCTCGAACAGGTGCACGCCGCCCTCATGGGGGAGATGGCCAACTACGTCTCCGAAAACCACGAGAACCTGATCGACGGCGACTTCGCCCTGACCGATTTCGTTGACCGCTTCGGCCCCCGCCTCGCTCACCTCAATACCATGCTGGCCGTCCTCCGGCCGCTCGCCGCTTCCGTCAAGAAGGCGGAAGGCTAAGCTAAGGGACAGAGCGCCGCCGGACGAGAACGCTTTTCCGCGTTGACCGCGCGGATCGAATCCAAAGACGTTATGATGGGAGGGCCTCGAAGGCCGTCCCGGTCGTAACGTCTTTTGCTTGCGCGCGAAGCTGGCCGGGCCAACCGACCTCGACCGAATTCGGGCACTTTGTTATTTCTCTCACGATGATGTAGACCGCTTGGAGTGAGCGCCCAGAGAAGAGCGGTTGTCTCATCGTAGGTTCTTCCTCGTACGGTGCATGAAATGCACCATCCTCGCTCGCGTCGAGAAGACGGTGCCTTTCATGCACCTCACGACGAGGAATGCGGAACCGTGAGCCGCTCACAGACTCGTCGATGCCACGCGGATCGCAGCCTGGAGACCCCCTGATGGCGAGTTCCCTGCGCGACGAACTGGCCTCGTTGAAAATTGACCGGTCCGGCACGAAAGCCAAGGTCTACGACGAACCGTCGCCCTTCCGGGAGCGTGCTTCCAGCCGAAGCTCGGGCGGCGGGTTCGGCTTCCTGGCCCTGGTACTCTGGCTGGTCCCCCTCGGACTGCTCGGCGCGGCCGGCGTGTACGCGTACCGCCAGTACGACCAGATCCGCGCGCGGCCGGAGGTCTCGATCGGCGTCGTGCAGACCATGACGTCGGGCGAGGCGGAAAAGCTGCTCAGCGCGAAGGGCTACCTCAAGTCGCGCTACCAGGCCATGATCGGCGCCAAGATTCCCGGCCGGGTCGAGCACATGTACGTCGAGGAGGGCTCGAAGGTCAAGAAGGGGCAAGTGCTCGCGGTCCTGGAGCACAACGACCTCAAGGCCCAGCTCGCCTCCAAGCAAGCGCAGCTCCTGCGGACGGAGGCCGAGCTCCTCGAAGCACGCGTTGACCTCAAAGAGAAAGAGCGCGAAGCCCGCCGCGCTCTGCGCCTTTCGGGACAGCGGTCGATCGCGGTCGAAGACGTGGAGAAGGCGAACGCAGCGCGCGACATGACGGCGGCCCGCGTCACGGCACTCGAATCCGCCGTGAAGCTGATGAGCGCCAACGTCAGCGAGGTTGAGGCAACAATCCGAAATATGTCGCTCTTTGCGCCGTTTGACGGTACCGTCGTGGAGAAGCAAGGCGAGGAAGGGGAGGTCATCACGCCGTCGGCCCTCAGCACGTCGGCCGGCCGCTCGGCCGTCGTGACGATGGCGGACCTGTCGAAGATGGACATCGAGACCGACATCGCCGAGAACCTCATGTCGCGGATCGCCCTGAACCAGCCGGCCGAGATCAGTGTCAGCGCCGTGCCGAGCAAGCATTACCGCGGCCGCCTGCGCCAGATCATTCCGATGGGAGATCGAGCGCGCGGCACCGTGAAGGTGAAGGTCGAGGTGCTCGATCCCGACGAACGGCTCTTTCCCGAGCTCGTCGCCACCGTCCACTTTTTGCCCGACAAGGCCCTGCACAACCCGGACGCCAGCCGCTCGTTCCTGTTCGTCCCCAAGGCGGCCGTGTTCGAGGAGAACGGGCACGAGTTCGTCTGGGTCGTGGATACGAAGCCCCAGGTGCACAAGCGCCAGGTTGAAGTGGCGCCGACGAACGACGACCTCGCGCGCGTCGAGTCCGGCCTCAAGACCGGCGAGCAGGTCGTCCTCAACCCGGCAAAGGGGCTGCGCGAAGGCGAGATCGTCAAGATGGCCGACTGAAGCACGCGAGGAGACGGCGTGGGGCCGGCTCCGACGACACGTTCACTGAGGGCATCATGATGTCCCACGATCCTGAGTTTCAGAACGGCGGCCCCGCAAAGAGCAAGGACCGCTGTTCCATCGTCCTCCGTGGGGTGTCGAAGGAATACCGGCGCGACGCGTTTCGCATCCCAGTGCTGCAAAACCTCGACCTTAGCGTGGCCGAGGGCGAGTACCTCGCCCTCATGGGCCCCTCCGGCTCGGGCAAGACGACGCTCCTGAACCTGATCGCCGGGCTCGACCGTGCAACGGCCGGCGAGGTCATCGTGCACGGGCAAGACCTCGGCCGCCTCTCCGAAAGCCGGCTCACCCGCTGGCGCGCCGACAACGTCGGGTTCATCTTTCAGCTCTATAACCTGATCCCGGTGCTCACCGCGTTCGAGAACGTCGAGCTCCCGCTCTTACTCACGCACCTTTCCAAAAAGAAACGGCGCGATCACGTGATGACAGCCCTGCGGATCGTGGGCCTCCAGGGGCGCGAGCACCACTACCCGCGCCAGCTTTCCGGCGGCCAGGAACAGCGCGTCGCGATCGCTCGGGCGATCGTGACCGACCCCTACCTGCTCGTCGCCGACGAGCCGACGGGCGACCTCGACCGCGCAAGCGCCGGTGAAATCCTCGAGCTGCTCGAGCAGCTCAATCGCGAGTTCGAGAAGACGATCGTGATGGTCACTCACGACCCGCTCGCCGCCCAGCGCGCCGGCCGGCTGCTCCACCTCGACAAGGGACAGCTCGTCGACGACGTGAACCAGGAGCGCGAAGGGCACGTCGGGGCCACCTCATGAAGTACCTCCACTACATCCTCCGCAACGTCCGGCGCAACCCGGTGCGAACGTTCCTGACGGTCGCCTCGCTCGCGATCACGCTCTTCCTCACGATGATCCTGCTCTCGTTCTTCGCCATCAACGGCGAGGTCAGCCGCTCCTCGCGCGTCTACAACCGCATCGTCGTCCTCAGCTCGCAGGGCTTCGCGGGCCGCGTCCCGATCGCCCGCAACAAGGAAATCAGCGCGATGGAGGGGATCGTCGCCGCGAGCCCCTTTAGCTGGTTCGGCGGCAAGTACAAGAACCAGACGATGCCCTTCGCCCAGTTCGGAGTCGACCCCGACACGTTCTTCGCCATCTACGACGAACTGACCGTGCCCGCCGACCAGCTCAAGGCTCTCCAGGCCGACAAGACCGGCTGCGTCGTGGGCAAAAAGCTGGCTGAAGACTGGGGCCTGAAACTCGGCGACCCCTTGCCCCTGAAGGGAGACATCTACCCGGTCGACCTCAACCTGACCGTGCGCGCCATCTACGACGGGCCCCCCAACCGCGACCGCCGCATGTGCTTGTTCCACTGGGAATTTCTCGACGAGCTGCTGAAGACCAGCCCGCAAAAGGGACAGGCCGGCAACGCAGGCTGCATTGTGGCCAAGTGCAAGAGTGCCTCGGTCATGGTGCCGATCTGCCACAAGATCGACGCCGAGTACAAGAGTAGCGACACGCCGACCTTGACCCAGTCGGAGGAAGCCTTCGGCCAGATGTTCGGCGAGATGATGAAGGGCCTCCAGTGGGTCATCTCGATGATCGGCCTGGTCGTCGTCGTCGCGCTCGTGTTCGTCGCGGGCAATGCCATGGCGATGGCGCTCCGGGAGCGAACGACCGAGATCGCCGTGCTGAAAGCGATCGGCTTCAGCAACGGGCTGGTGCTGTTCCTGGTGCTCGCCGAGGCCATGTTCGTCGCGGGGATCGGCGGCGCCCTCGGGTCGTTCGGCTGCAAGTTCCTGTGTGACACGGTCGACGTCGCCCGTTACAGCGCGGGGTTCTTACCGTTCTTCTATGTTTCGGCCGCCAACGCCACGATGGGCCTGGTCGTCGCGCTCTTGATCGGCTTCTTCAGCGGGCTCATCCCCGCGGTCCTGGCGGCGCGGAGCTCGGTCATCAACGGCTTGCGGAAGGTGGTGTGAACCAGTGATCCCGCTCAAGTACAACGTCCGCAACCTCCGCGTGCGGCGCGTGACGACAGCGCTTACGGTCCTCGGCACGGGACTGCTCGTCTGGGCCTCTTGCCTGTTGTTCGGCATGGTCGAGAGCCTGCAGCACACCCAATCGGTGTCCGGCGACCCGCTCGACCTCTTGATCCTGCGCAAGGGCTCGTCCAACGAGACGACGGGCGGCTTCGCCGGCAAAGTGGCCGACGAGATCCTGACGCTCGAGGGCATCGCCCGCGATGAGGGGGGCGCCCCGCTGGGCGCACCCGAGCTGCTGAACATCGCGCTGGCGGAGGCGCACAGCGGCGGCCGCACGAACATCATCGTGCGCGGCGTGTCCCCCGCCTCGCCCAAGCTCAGGCGTAACTTCCAGGTCGTACAGGGGCGCTACCTCGAGCCGGGGAAAGGCGAGTGCATCGTCAGCCGCAACCTGGCGAGTCGGTTCAAGGGGTCGAACCTGGGCGGGACGCTCAGGGTCGGTGAAAAGGAGTCGTACCGCGTCGTCGGCCTGTTCACGTCCGGTGGAACTGCGGCCGAGAGCGAGGTCTGGGTCGACATTGCCGACCTCAGGCGGAACACGGCCCGTGAAGACACCGTCTCCAGCGTGCAACTCCGTGCGACGTCCGTACCGGCGATGGAGAGCCTGATGAGCCGTCTCGACCGCGAGGACCGCTTCAAGCTCGCCGCCTTGCGGGAGTCGGAGTATTACGCCCAGCAATCAAAGACGTCGCTGTTCCTCAAAGTCGCCGGCTCCTTGATCGCCGTGTTACTCACCGTCGGCGCGATGTTCGCCGCCGCAAACACGATGTACGCCGCCGTCAGCTCGCGCACCCGCGAGATCGGCACGATGCGCGCCCTCGGGTTCTCGCGCTTCGACATCCTGGTCTCATTCCTGTTCGAGTCCGTGCTGCTCTGCGTCCTCGGCGGAGTCCTCGGGTTGCTGGCGATGCTGCCGATGAGTGCCCTCAAGGTCGGCTTCACCGACTTCAACTCCTTCGCCGACCAGACCCTCTCCTTCCGCATGGGTCCGCTCGTGATGGCCGTCGCCGTGACGATGACCCTCGCCATGGGCGTCTTCGGCGGCCTGTTCCCCGCCCTACGCGCCGTGCGGCTCGACGTGATTCGCGCCTTGCGAGAGCTGTAACGATCGAGCGACCGTTGATCGTTTGTTGGGAGGGCAACGCTCCGAACGAGCGGCGCGGTGCGCGGCTCGTACGGAGCCTCGCCCTCTCGATGGCGTAGGTCCGGCCATTGCCGGACGAATGGGGTCCGGAAACGGCCCTGCCTAAATTGCCGCGAGCGGCGTATCGACCCACGTCCGCCGCGCGTACGAATCGAGCACCGCATCAGCGATCGACTGTGCATTCAACCCGTCATAGAAGCTCGGAACGGCCTGCCGGCCTTCGACGATCGCCGAGACGAACTCCCACACGAGGTCGTACCGGAAGACCGTCGCCGGCTCCCCCTGGCTCGGGTCGCGCGGACTGCCGGCGGGCTTGAGGAACTCGGACGGGACGGGCACGGGAGCGAGGTCGCTCCCCGTTTTGCCGAGCAAGATCGTGTTCGGCTCGTGCAGACGATAGACGGCCGAGCCTTCCGAACCGTTGATCTCAGCCCACTCGTGACCAAACCCGTTGCGGTGGTAGCCCTTCGCCAAGGTCGTGCCTTCCCAGACCCCGGTCGCACCCGACTCGAACTCACCGAGCAGACACGACCAGTCGTCCACGTCCGACGGAGCACACGTGCGGCCGTCGGGGGTCGACGTCCGGGGCGCGAAGCGCGCGACCGCTCCGCAGATCCTCGCCAGCGGACCGAGCAAATCCAGGGCGAAGTCGATCCGGTGGATCGTCATGTCGAACAGGTCCCCCGCGCCCGCCTTGTCCTTGTACTGCCGCCAGCCCCAGCTCGTCTCGGGCCAGTCGAGGAAGCGCTGGGAGCGGAAGTGGCGGGGCGAGCCCAGGGCGCCGCTCTTGAGCAGGTGCCGCAAGTAACGCATCGACGGGGCGAACCGGTACGTGAACGCCGTCATGTGCACGACCTTCGCGTCGCGCGCGGCCTCATACATCTCCTGCACTTCGCCCGCGTTCAGACCGAGCGGTTTCTCGCACATCACGTGCTTCCCCGCCCGCGCGGCGGCCGTCGCGATCGGGTGGTGCGTGAAGTTGGGCGTGGCAATGATCACGGCGTCCACCGCGTCCGATTGAGCCACGGCGATGGGGTCGCTCGTCGCGAATTCAACGCCCCAATCCGTTTTGCGTTTCTGAAGCAGGGCCTCGTCCGCGTCGCAAACCGCCGCCAGTTCGGCGCGCGGGTCGAGCCGCAGGGCCGGGACGTGGTGGTAATCGCTGACCGCGCCGGCGCCAATGATGGCCACCCGCACCTTCTTCGAACCTGCAGCACTCGACATCGCCGCCACCTGTCTCCTCTCGTATCAACTCGGGAAATGGAAACGCCAGGCCGCTTGCCTTCGGCCCTCCGTCCTACTATCCTGCACCCAACTTCGCAAGGGGTGGGAAGCAAGCGAGAACGCCGGTCCGCCGATTGCCGTCGACTCATCGAGGCGGGCGAGGCTCCTGCCAAGCCGCGCACCGTGGTGCGCGGCTTGGCAGGAGCCTCGCCCTCCCAGAACACGCTTTCGCGGGCTTCAGTGACACCGCGCACGACACGTCTTGAGGGACTGACTGCCATGGCAAGCAACAAGCCGGTTCGCGTGGCCATCATCGGCCTCGGCTTCGGGGCTGAGTTCATCCCGATCTACCAAAGTTACCCGGGTGCCGAACTCGCAGCCATCTGCCGGCGCAACGAGAAAGAGCTCAACGCGTGCGGCGACCGCTGGGGGATCGCGAAGCGCTACACGACGTTCGAGGACGTGCTGGCCGACCCCGACATCGACGCCGTCCACATCAACTCGCCGATCCCCGACCACGGCCCCCAGAGCCTCGCGGCCCTGAAAGCCGGCAAGCACGTCGGCTGCACCGTGCCGATGGGCACCAGCATCGAGGAATGCCGCGCCATCGTCGCAGCCCAGCGCGCGTCGGGCAAGGTCTACATGATGATGGAGACCGTCGTCTACAGCCGCGAGTATTTATTCGTGAAGGAGCTGTACGACAAGGGGGAGCTCGGCCGCATCCAGTTCCTCCGCGGCTCGCACCAGCAGGACATGGACGGCTGGCCCGACTACTGGCCCGGCTTGCCGCCGATGTGGTACGCCACCCACTGCGTCAGCCCCTGCCTGGCGCTCCTGGGCAAGCACGCCGAGAGCGTCGTCTGCCACGGCTCGGGCCGCATCCGCGACGAGTTGATCCCCCGCTACAACAGCCCGTTCGCCATCGAAACCGCGACCTTCTCGATCCGCGACTCGGACGTCTGCGCCGAGGTCACCCGCAGCCTGTTCGACACCGCACGCCAGTACCGCGAGAGCTTCGACGCCTACGGCAGCATCAAGAGCTTCGAGTGGCAGCAAGTCGAGGGCGAGGAGCCCGTCATCCACACCAAGGGCCTCCCCGAGCCCGAGATCCCCCAGCGCGTCTCCGTCCCCGACTACGCTCACCGATTGCCCGAACCCATCCAGCGCTTCACGACGAAGGGCGTTTACAACGTCGAGGACGAGCAGCACCTCTCCTTCACCCAAGGGGGCGGCCACGGCGGCTCGCACCCGCACCTCGTCCACGCCTGGCTCAGCGCCATCAAGGGCGAACGCCCCGCGCTGCCCGACGCCGAGACCTCGGCCAACTGGACGATGGTCGGCATCTGCGCCCACGAATCAGCCCTCAAGAAGGGCGAGAAGGTGCTCATCCCGCAGTTTTGAGCGTGCATCCGTTGTCGCGTGCTTGAAATGCACCGTCCCCCAGGAACAATGTTTTTCCGAAAGTCACGGGGTCGCGCTTGGTTCTCGGTTTTTGCCGATCAGCAAAAGCCAAGAACCAAACTCGATCCCGTGATTTGTTTTCTGCCTTCTCGACCGCAATGACTCCGAATGATTTAATAGAACCTGTCGCCCCGGGGGATCGCTTGTCCGCAGCAGAGGCCCGCACATGAGCGAAGTTGTCTCACTTTCGCACTCCACCACCGGGCCGGAGCACGGACCCGCGTGCCGCCGCTTCACGATTCTGGATGGCATGGTTCTCATCGTCGCGGCGAGCGTCTGGCTTCTGGGCTTGCGGGCCACTTCACGCTCCGTCGCGGAGACTTGGGAAAGGTTACATCAGCAGGGTTTGACGCCCATCTCGCGACCGGACATGTGGGTTGTGCACATCTACGGGCTGGTCGTCGCGGGCGTCGGCATCCTGACTGTGACCTTTCTCGTCATCCGCGTGCGCCAGCCCCGCCCTGCGCTGCGCCAACTGATCTGGCAGCCGGGAATGATGGCATGCACGATCATCTCGACGCTCATTCCCATGCTCGCGGTGGTAACCGGCCGCCGGAGCGCTCCCGTGTTCTGGCTTCTCATGTCCGCCAGCGTGGCGTCTGCCTGGCTCGCGGCTTGGTCGTTCGGTCGCTTGCGCCCCGAGCCGGGTTGGATCGACCGGCTCGGGCGGGTGATCGGGATCTGCTGGATCGTATTTGCGGGATATCCACTCTTCCTCTTGATTCAGGGATAGGTTGCCGCACGGCTCCGACGGACCCCGTCCTTCCCCTTCGTTGCGAGAACGAAGGGGCCGTTCTCACTGTGGACACGTTCCCCGCTCAACAACGGCCAAAAGTCATTGAGTCAGATCGCTCGGACGACTCAAGTTGAGTGCCTGGCCGACGTCTTGCTCATTCGCACTTGCCAGCATGAACTTTTTCGGCCATCATCCGTGGCGCGCCGAGGTCAGGCGCCGATCGGTCTACCCCCAGGGAAGGACGCCGTCGCTCATGGCCCGCACGCTCGTTCGCACGCTGCTCAGCTTCGGCCTTCTCGCCGCTTGGTCCACGAGAACCTTCGCTGACCCGGTTTACACCGTCACGGATCTTGGGACGGGGCCGATCAGCTTCTCGCAAGACGCCAGTGGCGACGCCGGTACAGCCCGTACGGCGGCCCCCTCGCTTCGACGCTTTTGTTGACTCCGGCGAACCTGCCCGCACCAACTCCGGTGCCCGAGCCCTCCGCACTCGTTCTGTCCATCGCCATCGTCGGTGGGTGTTTGCTCAACCGCCGGAGCAGACGCTAAAAACAGCGATCCGCGACAAGGCGAAAAACGCCGCATTGTTAGGGAGGCCGAGGTCCGTCCGCGCCGCGCACCACCAACGGCTCCCCGCGTGCGCGACACACCGCGGCGCGGACGGAGCCTCGCTCTCCCAGGATTCGACGCAGCGGACCTCTCTTTCGTTGCCGCCAGGCCACGCCGGGATTCCCAGCGATGACAATTCCACGTGACAAACCAGTGGCGACTTGACCGGACCGTTCCGCCGTGTTGGAATTCTGGTCTAGGTGACGAAAACATGTGACTAATCAATCGGTCTCAGCGGTCACCTGCGAAGTCTTGGATGGGCGGAGGCTCTTCAATGCTTGGACAACGAAAGCCGCGTTGCGTGGCCGGTCTTGTCTTTGGGCTGTTGCTGACGGCGTCCCAATCAAAGGCCGACGTGACCAGTCCGGCAACGATCCACTTCACGATCCCGGGTGGAGCATTCGCGACCCTTTCTCCTCCGAACGGCGACTACACGAGCTCGCCGCCCAACCTGATCGCTTCCGGGACCACGTTTCCCACGATCCTCGACGTTCCTCAATTTGACCCGGCGCAAGGAACCCTCGTCGGCGTCAGCTTGCAGTTGTCCGCCACGCAGACGGGAGGCAACGCCGATTTCTACGCGGTACTCGGACCGCCCACAACGACGAGTATCCTGTTCGATCGTGCGGTGGTACTGAGCGGCGCCTCGAACGTGAGCCTGTCCGCCGATTACTCGTCAGGTGCGAGCTCGATCCCCGTCGGCACCGTTTTCAGCCATGATCTATCTGCCCCGCTCGTTACGACCAATCAGACGGTGACCGACTCGGCGAATCTCGCCGCCTTCGTCGGCCATGGCGCTGTCGAACTCAATGCGATCCGGAGCCTCAACGTCTACCCGTCCCCCTCGTCCGAGGTCTTCGCGAAACTGACCTCCACCGGCTCCGCGGCCGGCCAGTTGACCGTCACTTACGACTTCACTCCCAGCGCGGTACCCGAACCGTCGAGCTTGTGCCTGCTTGGTCTGACACTGGCGGTCACATCGACGGCCGCGTATCTGAAATCCCGGACGGTCTAGAGTGGTTCCCGTTCCTCTGTGCCGCTTTGTAGGGTGCATGAAATGCACCATCTTCTCGGCACGAAAGGGACTGGTGCATTTCATGCATCCCACGAACAGGCACACAGGGTAGCAAGCGGCTCTCGGATCTGACGAATCGACCAGGGTCAACCCGTCCAGCCTGCCGGCCGTGACGATTACCAAGTCGATTGTGGACCGCGATCTGGGTCGCACGCCCGGAGCCCGCGACGGGCGTCCCATCCGACGCGCCGAAGGCTCCCGCGATAGGACTTTGCAATCCTCCTGGCCCGACGACAGGGGCGCCCCGGCCGCTCGAAGACCCGACCGCATCCCCTGGCGCCGGTTCATCGTCGATGTCTCACCCCGCCCTGAGAACGATGAACGCTCCCCAGACCCAGCGGGCGAGGCCGAGCCGCTGCCGTTCCTCTGCGATCCGCGAGGTCAAGCAGGAAACAAGAAAAGGAGGCGGGTGCCGACGAGCTCACTTCGGCTCCTGCCCCCTTTCCATCCCGTAGTAAGCCAGCTCGATCGCCGCCACCGCGAATCACTGCGGAGGCTTGCCAGTAAACGTGAGCAGCACGGGTTGAGTGGTCGTCGGCGCATTCATGCTGAGCACGAATTGATTCGCGCCAATATCGGCAGTCGCTGCCAGGTTCGTCCCCGGGGTAATACCGGCACCCGAGACGTACGCTCCAAT
Source organism: Isosphaeraceae bacterium (assembly GCA_031291845.1). Taxonomy (GTDB): domain Bacteria; phylum Planctomycetota; class Planctomycetia; order Isosphaerales; family Isosphaeraceae; genus DAIDJG01. Next base: position 23,682 of record JARLIH010000503.1, read on the forward strand.
CACGGAATTCGCGGGGTCGTTCGGTCTGACCTGGTTGTAAACCGACCTGTCCTGGAGCGTGATGATCGTCTTCCCTGCCAACCGACCAGTTCCCTGAGAAATCGTTGCCAGGCTGCTCACGGTCCCCCACTGCGCACTCGGCGTCCATTCAAACGTGTTATTAAGTCCACTCAGGCCTCCGACAGCAATCGCGAGCTTGGTGGCTCCGTTCGCGCCCACATCAGCCGTATCGTCGTCGAAGGAAAAACCATACCCTGACAGACCCAGTTTCGCGTGCACGAACCAAACATAGGGATCAAGATTATAGACATTATAGGTCTGACCACCTGTTGCCAGGCTCGGAGCCGGATACCACGTCGCCGGGTTGTCGTAGGGGGCTTTGGTATAATCGGGAACGCCGCGCAATGCGGACTTGACCAGGTCGCGGACGTCCGCCGAGATATTCACGTAGTTGATTGGCTCGGCCGTCGGCAAGAACCCGACGTTGCCGCCGATGGAATTCCCGACCACCTCCATCGAACCGGGAAGGGCGGGGACCTGTCTCGGAGCCGTGCTGAAGACGTTCAACGTTTCATAGACGGTTGCTGCAAACGCCGCGGCGAATTGCTTGTCGGCATCCGTGCTAAACTGGATGGGAATGATGGACGCCTGGTCGGCAAATGCGATCGGTTGGGGCTTTGAGAACGTGAAGGTCGCCATTCCTTTGTTTGACACGGGCGCGCTCAGGTAGACCTTTTGCACGCCATCAACCGTCGTGATCTTCAGGATCGTGGTCGGGCGTGTAATGCCTCCGCCGGTCACTTGCATTCCGACAGCCAACTCGGGATGAGTGGTCTGGCCAAAGCTGAGAATCCTAAAGTCGTTGTTGCCGTTGTCTGTGTCGGTGGAGACTTGCGCCTGAATTTGCTCAGGTTGAAAATTTTTGTACAGGTTTTCATAGTATGCCGCCCACGAGTACCAGAGGTCCCTCAGCTTGGTGGCGTACGGATCCGCGGCAGGATTCGAAAAGACGAACGATTCCAGCGTGCCATCGGCAACATTCGGGGTCCCGTCCAAGAAGACCGTCTTCTGTCCAATATCGACCGACTCGATCTTGCCCAGGACGACTCCACGGTTGCCTTGGACGGTCATCCCCGGGCGCAACGACCGGAGAATCTCGTCGATCCCCGGAACGTCTGTGAGCACGGCCTTGTTCGGCGTCTTGAACGTTCCCGCCGCAGCAAACTGAATGGGTCCGTCGCCGGCACTTGACAGCATCCAGTGGTTGTTCGGGCCGTAGGGGATGCTGTATGAGGATCGCTTTCCTGCCAGGGGGCTGTCGAAAAAGATATTGGCGCCGCCGGGAATTCGGATGCCGACGCCTTCGTTCGTCTTGCTGTAGTTGGGGTTGAAGAAACTGGGCCAGCCGAGGTTCACGCCGTTGTCCTGAAAATAGGTGCCCAGACCATTGTCCGAAGTGTTGCTCGTAAATGCCTTGACCGCGTCCTGCAAGCTGCCGTTCCCCAGATAGGAGAGCTTTGCCCCGATCCACCCGTAGTCTTTTGACACATTGGTGTTGGGAACGGGAACATCAAGCGCTTCCATGGCCACCGGGAGCAGCAGGTGGTCGACATACGAAACATCGTAATTAATCAGCGTAATCAACTGTTTAGAATCAATGGGGTTGGTCGGGGTAGAGACCTTGGTCAGGAAGTCTTTGTCTCGAATCGTAAACTCGATGAGCTGATCCGGGGCATCCGATCCGGGGTCGAGGGCGGCGTTTGCGTCATTGCAATGGTAGTACATGATAATGCCATCGCCGCCGCTGCTGCTCGCGGCGTTGACCACGAAGCGGGCCGTGTTTGTGCCGTCAAGGTTCTTGTAGAAGAAAAAGAATGGGTTGGTGATCGGGCTGTTCTTGCTCGTGTTCGTGTCCGTTGGCAACAGATTGGCGCCGTCTGTCGCAATGGCGGCCCGTCCAGAATCCCAGAAGACGAACGGAACATTGATCGTAATCGAGTGGCCGACTTGCAGGCCCAGATAGTCGTTTCCGCCGGACGTGTAGCCGATATAGCCTCGATACTCCTGGTTAATACCGTCGAAAGGATCGTAATAGCCGCCCGCTGTCGACTTTCCCGTATTGGGGTCGTAGAGGAACGGATAGATGGTTTGCGCGGTGTTGTTGTAGAGCGTGATTTGCTTGACCGGTACGCTCCCGACCGTCGCGTTGCCGACGAAGAGCACGTCACTCAGGCTACTCACGGTGTCATAGCGGCCGTATGTACTATCAGGGGCGAGTGGCATCTCGAGATCGGACAGCAGGCAGCGGTCTTCCAGCAACCAGTCCTGTGTCGCGAACCGCGCGGCCGAGGTGCGGCGACGCCCGCGACCACTGTTTCCGAAACGCAACCGAAGCTTGAGCCCGGGCAGTCGGTCGGCGGCGAAGATGCGGTTGATCATGGCGTCAATCTCCTGTTGAGAAAGGCCCCTCGCAGCAAGGGGGGTTGCGTTTCATCGAGATTCCGCACGACCTGGCCCGCCCAGTCGTCGGCCCGCCAGGGCCATTCTGGCACGGCAAATCGCGCGGAAGCTTTTTTTAGCCGCCGCGTGTGCGCTTGGCTCTACGAAGACTTGTTCCAAGCGCACGCATTTCGTCGGCCGCACGAACATCATTGTGAGAAACGCGCAGGCAAAGCACCAAAAAAATCCTCGGGCTTTCCAAGAATTGCCATAGTAAGCCACATGTAACGCTAACGGCCGTGCGGCACGAGAATGACGGGTCGCAGCCGAGCGACATTCGCCCGAAGCGCCGCCGAGGATCTCTCGCGACCTTCGCTAACGTGTCTGATTAACTGAGCCTCACTTCTCGCACATCTCAACGATACACCGCTCGCGTGATGCCAAGGCCTGGGTGCGATGCCCACGTCTTCGTGAGCATGGCATCCAAATCATTCGACACGGTTTCGTGCCGTCGCATCGGGGTCCGAGAACCACTCGCTTGCGCCTGATCAGGCAATAGAGGCCGCGCGGTGCTGTGATGAATGTTCGACTCTGGACGCTCGAACGGGACGTCGCCGCGGCGGACGGTGTTGCCATCGCCGCCAAGGGACACGGGTCTTGCCGTCGGGCGAAAAGCTGACGGCCCAACTCGCGGCGCGTCGCCAGGTCGATGAGCCGGGACTCGATGATGCCACGCGCGCAGCGCTGGATCAACGACGTCCAGCGATCGGACGACGGCTCAATCCGCAGCAAGGCGTTGACGTGGCGAACGAATTCGCTACACTGCGTCTGTCTGGCGAATTCTTTCGTCACCTATTGCGACAGGAGCTAGGGAATGGCACGGTCGATATCGCCGCAACCAACCGAGGTCGAGTTGCAGATTCTCCGGATTCTCTGGCAGCGTGACGGCGCGACGGCGCGCGAGGTCCACAACCTGCTGGCGGAGGTCGAGGAGCGCAGTACAACCTATTCCACGACGGTGAAGATGCTGTCGGTGATGCTCGACAAGGGGCTCGTCAAGCGGGACGAAGCGGCCAGCCCACAAATCTATCGGCCCGCTTCCAGTCAGAAGAGCACGCAGCGGAAGATGCTCAGGGACCTGATCGAGAAGGTCTACGACGGGTCCGCGCTGAGCCTGGTGATGCAGGCGTTGCCGTCGAGCCGCGCGACGGCGGAAGAACTGGCGGCAATCCGGCGCATGGTCGACGAGCTGGAGGGACGGCAACAATGAACACCCTCTTTCCATCCGCCATCGCCGCCTGGATCGCCGACGCCCCGGTCGGGCCGGCGGCGGGTCACTGGCCATCCTGGGTCGAGCGGATCGGTTGGACGCTGGTCCATTCGGTCTGGGAGCTGGCCGCGGTGGCCTTGCTCGCGGCCATCGTGGACCGCGGTGTGCGACGCGGATCGGCCAACGTACGGTACATCACCGCGGCGGTTGTGTTGGGGATCATGCTGGTCTTGCCCGGTCTGACCTGGCTGTACGTCGGGGTCCATCGTCCCGCCAATCCGGCGCTGCGCCGCGCGATCGAGGTAACGCCGAGCAGAGAGTCGGCTGCTGTTGCGGTTGCCGGCCTAACGGTAGCTCCTGCTTTACCAGATGGGGCATCGCACGACGCGGCGGAGCGCCCCCAGGCGCCAGACCCGACCGTGCTGCGAACGATCCTGCCGCCAGCGGTCGCGACGCAACGGCCGGCTCCGGCCAGGGAGCGGCGAGTTGAGGGTGGGCTCGGCCTACGGGACTGGCTCCGCGCCGCGTTGGAGCCGCGCTTGCCCTGGCTGGTCGGCCTGTGGCTCGCGGGGGTGGCGCTCAGCGCGGTGAGGCCGATCTGCGGCGCCTGGACGCAGTGGCGTTTGCGGCGCACCGGGCTGTCTCCCGTGCCTGAAGTCGTGTCGCAAACGCTTTCCTCGCTCGTGCGCAGGATGGAGATCTCCAGGGTGGTCCGGATCGCGCAATCATCACTCGTACGCGTTCCGCTCGTGGTCGGATACCTCCGGCCGGTGATCCTGCTGCCGGCCGCCGTGGTGACAGGGTTGACGCCCGCGCAGCTCGAAGCGATTCTGGCCCACGAGCTCGCGCACGTGCGACGGCACGACTGGCTGATCAACGCGCTCCAGATACTGGCCGAAACCGTGCTCTTTTATCATCCGGCGGTCTGGTGGATTTCCCGGCGATTGCGTCACGCACGTGAGCTTTGCTGTGATGACGTCGCGTTGACGTTGACCGACAATCGCGCGGTGTTCGCGCGTGCGCTGTTGCTGCTGGAGGAGTTCCGGGAGTGGACGCCCGCCGCTCCTCGTACCGTGGGAACGCTGGCGGCGACCGGCGGCCAGCTCTCCGAGCGCATTCGCCGGCTGTTGGCGGTCGGCGCAACCCCGGAACAGACGTCGCGCAGTTGGTTCGCGGGCGCGCTCTTGGTGGTCGCGCTCGGCATCGGCATGTCGCTGCTCGCAGCGCCGCAAACCGACTCCCAGCCGCGGCCGTCGGCGTCGGCACCGAACGTCGCTGGCCGCCGCACCGTTCCTGCCAATGCCGCGACCGGCAAGACCGGGCCTCCAGGCAAGAGCGGCCTCCCGCCGCGCGTCGTCAACGTGGTCGACGAGCAGGGCCGGCCCGTCGCCGGAGCCAGCGTGACGTTCCAGTTCGAAGTCTCGTCGGAGCACCTGTCCATCCTCAAGGACCCGGTCAAGACGGACGCCGACGGCCAGGCGCGAATCGAGGTGCCGAAGTCGGCCGATCGCGTCTGGATTTCCGTCACGGCGGAGGGTTTTGGTAAGGGGAGCGTCGAGGAGTCGGCGACCGGTAAGTCGACGATCGCGCTGAAACCGGGCCGCGTCATTCGCGTGCGCGCCGTCGACAGCGCGAAACGCGTGCTGAAAGACGCGGTCCCCCTACTCGCCGGCACGCGCACCTGGGGCCAAGAGTTCAAACCCCGGGCGAACGGAGTGTTCCAGTCGCCGGGAGTCGCCATGACGCGGACGCTGCTGCGTGTGGCGGCCGCCCAGGAGCACGGGCCCATGCTGTTCAGCGACCCCGTCGACATCTCGAGCGCGAATGCCGGAGCCGACGGCGTGTTCGAGCTCACACTCCGGCCCGGCGTCCGCCTCGAAGGCCGCCTCGACGACTCGGTCCCGCGGCCGATCACTGAAGGCTACGCCGAGCTGATGATCGTGGAAGGCGAGCGGGGAAAGATGGATACAGCCGAGACCTGGGACTGGCAGGATTTCACACCGGTCCGGCCGGACGGCACCTTCACGTTCGAGTCGCTGCCCGGCGGCGGGCACGCGCAGTTGCACGTACTGGTCAACGGGTACATTTCGAAGAATCCGCCAGCCGAGGACGTGATTCGCTACCTGCGCAAGCACAAGCTCGTGAACGAAGAGCACATCGCGGAGGTGAAGGAAAGGTTCGAGGACCGGCCGATGTGGCCACGCTGGGTGCCGCTCGATCAGCCGCGGGTGACGGTCACGGTCCCATGTGAACCCGCCGCGGCGTGTGATTTTCGTCTGCTCGATCCGTCGGGAAAACCGGTGCCGGACGCGAACGTCAACTTCAATCCGAACGGCGCGTTCTTCTACGGCGGCCTGTTCATACCGGGGACGGAGCAATCGCAGGCGCTGCTCGTCGACGGCGTGCGCAGCGGCAACCTGGGGTCGATCCTCACCGGGGAAGATCCCAGCCCGCACGGGCAAGAAGCCAAGAAGCGGCTCGAATGGGTCGAGCGCTGCTTCCTCAGCGCCAAGTCGGACGCGGACGGCCGTGTCCACGTGCGCAACCTGCCCGGGGGGTGTCGCGAGCGCTTCCACGTCACGGCCGAGGGACTGCTGCTCCCGGTTTCGCCCCTGCTGGACGAGAACGCGCTGGCCCGACGGAATGCCACGGACGATCGCGATCGCTACGGCATCGTCGAGCTGGTCTCGGGCGAGACGGTCGAGAAAACGATCTACCTCGAACGGGCGCAGCCGGTGGTCGACCGGGAGCTGATCGTCGTCAACCGCAAGGGAACGCCGCTGCCGAAGGTCAGCCTGACCCTCGCCGAGCTGCGCGCCGGTGCAAAGGACTGGCAGACGTGGAGCACGCAGCGGTTCGGTCCGCTCCCCCGGGGAACAACCGATCGCTTCGGCCGCCTCACGCTGCGCGTACCGAGTTCCATCGCGAACGTTGCCGTCCAACGCGTGCGAATCGGCGTCAACTTCAGCGCGTCCGACAGCGGCCCCCGCAGAGTGGACGACGCCGACCGTGCCGAGAAAATGTACGTCAATGGCGGCGTGGTCGAGGTTCCGCTTGCGCCGGACGACGGAGTCATCATGCTCCTACCCGATCCGGCGCGGCCGAACACGCCGTCGGAGACCTACCCCGCGCTCATTCGCTATGGCCGGCTCGAAGACCTCAAGCCGCACGCGAGCCTCGCCGATTGGCTCGCCACAATGATCAAGGAGCCGAACGTGGCCGTGCTGCGCAAGCTGCTGGCCGGCGCAACGATGAAACACCCGGAACCGGTCGAGCTGCTCGAGGACGATCGGCGGCGCCTCCCGTTGGTCGAAGGGGCAGTGGAACCAGACGCGAAGAAGAGTCGCGTCAAAGTCGTATCCGATGGGAAAGAGCAATACGCGATCGTGGAAGCCCGGGTGCGGCCGCTGAGCGGTGCCCTCGCCCAGGAGAGCGACCCTCGGGAGCTCCCGGAGTGCGCGTACGTCTTTGACATGCAGGGGAACCTCATCGCGGCCCTCGGCGGCGAGCTCGGCACAACCGGCTCGAACAGCCCCGATGATGTCGAGCTGACCAGTCTCGGTCCGCAGGAAGACTGGTTCGTGCACGTCGAGCGGTGGGAGAAAAAAGAGCCGTTCGAGCTCCTCTCGACGTACTACCGCGTGACCAGGCCAATCGTGAATTCCCTGCAGCTCTTCCACCGTGCGAATTCCCGCGGGTGGTCGATTGGACCGGAACAGATCACACGGTTTGGCACCCTCTATTTCGGTCTCCCGGAAATCCGAGACGAAGCCCGGTTCAAAGCGCTCGGCACAACAGCCAACGGCGCGGCGGTCATTCCGACCCTGGTGTGGGACGGCGATCGCAACCGCTTCGTGGGCGCTGCGACGCAAACGCTACGCGGCAAGCCGCTCTACGAGGTACAGGCTGCGTGGTCGCAAGAGTTCGCAGCGCTCTCCCCCAAGGCCAACCAGCTCGTCATCGACGGCGGCGAGCGCGCCTATGACTACTGGCACACCTGGAACGCGGCCGTCCCTCAAGGCTGCGAGGCATTGGTCACGCTTTCCATCCCGCAACGCACCGGGCCCCCTCGAACGATCGAGAGAACGCTGAGCGCGGGCCGCCAAATGGTCGAGTTCCAGCTCAAACCGGGCCGTGATGCCGTGACCGCGACGCTGAAGCTCGAGGTCGGCGACCCGAGACGGCCCGACGGCCCGCCAGCCGGGCCGGAAACGTTGAACTTCGACCTGCCGTTTCCGCTCGGCGATCGTCCCGCAGTCCGCCCGCCGATCGTCCAGACGCTCAGCCCGGGCGAGACGGCCCGGCTCCTGAGTCGATCGCTGACGAACGCGACGGATAACGTCACCATCGACGTCAAGCTACTCGCCCGCTGAGCCGGTGGCTGGACCGCGAGGACGCCGCGTGGAGCGACCGTAAGGTCCGGCGTGGTTCAAACGTGCGAATTCCGGGTTCCCAACAACGATACCGTACGCACGTGGAGCTAAGGCGGGACTCCAACAAATGCGATCGACCTGTCCGGTTGCGTCACCCGCGTTTGAGGAGGAATTGGCGTCGGACTCGCTTTTCAGCCTAATTAGAATGTCCCCTATTTTCCGGTTGTCGCGACCACGTGACGCCGTAGCTCGCGAGAATGTCCGCAATCGGCATCGACTCGCACGCGTTGATTTTGTGATCGAGCTCGGTCAACCGAGCTTGATGCACACCGCACTGCGGAATTCGCGCGCGCTCCGCCCTCAGGAATCGAACCATCGACACCCGCACTTCCTCAGCAGCCCGCTCCAGTTCTCTCTCATTGCCGCCGTGTTGCAAGATACGGCGCAGTTTCCTCTTCTTCTCGGCAAGTTTTTCACGCTTTTTTCCGTACCACGGCACGTAGTTAGACACGGCCGGCTCGTCCGGTTCATGAAATCGAGCGCCCGCCCGACGTCGATCGGGCTTGGTTTGATCGCCTCATGGTGATCGGACACATTGCGCGGCTACCATGTTCGCTGGCGAATCACGACGCCTGAACCAAAAAGGCTATCGTTCTGAAGTCGGACGTTTCGCGTCGCGTGTCGCCAGCCGCGAGGCGAGCCACCACGCACCCGTGAGCACCTGTGCGGCGAGAGCGCCGACGACGACCCCGACAAATGCCCAAAGGGCACCCCAAGCGGAAGATAGTCCGCGAAGCCGCCCTCCCGTACCGCGGCGTCGACGGCCGCTCGATACTCCCTGAGACCTTTGAGTCCCCCCAGTACGAGACCGATGGACGCCCCAACGGCCGTGATTGAGCACCAGCCGAGAACTGTCGGGGCCGAGCCACTGAGGCGCGGTGGCTGATTGGCTGCCTGTCCTTCGCAGGAAGAGTTCGATCGGCCCATGCGTCGTTCCCGTTCCGGTGGGCGACTACGTCCACGCCATCGTCGCCGCTCTACGGCGCCCCGACTCTGTTGCAAGACGCGCTCCACGTCCATCGGCGGGGAAGATGATCTCGTTGAGCTTTCCTGTCGCGATTCCACGATTGCAACACTAACTGTTCATAGCCGAGGGCTCAGACGGTCAGCAAGGTCAACGTCTTGTCGTCGCAGCCGGCCAGGACCTTGCGCCGGCCGGGGTGGAAGGCCAGACCTCGGATCGGAACCAGCAGGTCCTGGAGGACCTCGGTGCGGCCCGACTCGGTATCAATGCCGAGCAGGAGCCCTCGCGGCGAGTTCAGAAGAATCCACCGGTCGTCAAGATAGAACATGCGGGGTTTGTAGTCGACGCCGGGCCCGTCCACGGCGATCAAGACACCGGTGAGGACCTCGCGCCCTTCGGGGTCGAGCGCGAACCGCTTCGAGCAGAGAAAGTCGCGCTCCGTGTCGGAGAGGACGTCGAGACGGCGCGACTCTCCGCCGGAGAGGATGAGCAATGGACCGAGGCGGGTCCGACGAGGCAGTTGATAAGCGCCGCTCGCCGAGAGGTCGACGTTCTGGCCCAGGCACTCGTCGGAGAACAATACGGCGACCGCGGAGCCGTCCGCCTTGGCGCAGAGGGTATACGGCTCCTGGTCGAATTCGGGACTGCGGTCGATGCTCACGAAGCGCGGCGCCTCCGGCTCGAATCGATAGGTCTGCAGCGCTGAGCCGAAGGCGTAGCCCCACAGGACGTACAGCAGCCTCGGTCCCGGCAGATAGGCTAACCCGTTCTCCGTGAGCCCTTCCTCGGGGCAGTAAGCCTGATCGCCGATCGGATCGTAGACATCGTCGAGCTCTCGCAGTCGACCCACCTCGGTCCACGTCTTCGTATCGATAAGGGCCAACGTCTTCGTGTACCTCCCGATAAGTACGTGCCGGGGCGAGACCGGAAGGGGATCGACGCCAAGCATCGTGAACTCACCGGCCCCGAACGTCCCCCGAATCGCGCCGGTCCCCGCGTCGACGGCCTGCAAGAGCATCCGCCGACGCTCATCGCCCTTGATGGACCGGTCGGACGTTTCGTACTCGAGTTGCCGGACGACGAGGATCGTCTCCTCGTCGAGGAAGGTCACACGCGTCTCCTTGAAGGAGACTTCCGTCGCCCAGGGGGGGCGATCGTCCGGCAGCGCACGCATCTCCCTCGGCGTCAGATCCCGATCCGACACCTCCACCAACAAGAGGCGGTTCGCATCCAACACGACCACCGCACGGTCGCCGCCGGGGTTGAAGGCGAGGGCGTCGATCTTGCCGGCGAGGCGGATCTGTCGGTTTGCGATCATGGTGAACTCCAGATTCCTTGGTTCACGCCAGGACACTGAGATTCGACCAACCGTCCGGGCACCTGAGCACCGATGGAAGCAGCCGGAACCATCCCGATCAAGGGCATTCCCAAAAAACGAAAAACACGACCTGACCCTGCCGCGTCTGAGTCAGCACGCTGACCTGGGCGATCCCGCCAAGAGGCCGTCGCCACCTCCACGGCTTGCTGTGCAATCGGCCCCTTCGCGTGTGAGTCGTTCCGGCGGCTATCGCGGCTGTAAACCCCTGTCCAGCTAACGTCTTCCGCCGATCTGCCGTAGAATCCGGCCATGACTTCATCGGCCCGGGCGAGGAACGACGGCAGGGGCAACACGCTCGAAACGGTCGGCCAGAATTTCGACGAGGCCAGAGCCAAGCTCCAGGCGGGTGTCGGTTTGCTACAAGCGTCCTCAGGTTTCTACTTCTCCAGGTGATCACTATGCCTCTGACGCCAGATGAAGCGATCGAAAAGAACAAAGGAAAAAAGAACCTGCAATTTGAGAGGGCGATTCAGGATCTACTGGTCGAGCTCGAAGAAGCCGTCGCATACTATACGGGTAATCCCGTGTACGTCGGCTTGCCGGCCTATTTGCAATACAAGGTGCAAGCGGACAGTGCCAGGGAAGGCAGTCCAATCACCCTGGATGCCGTCGAGCGTGCCCTTCATGAGCGATTCGGCCCAGCAGGATGGAGGGTCGCAATCGTCACCAATCACACTCAGTCCTATTACTGGTCGAAACTTCGAGACGATCGGGAAGACTAGCGGATGTCGAGAGATGAGCCGATGAGGGTCCGGGAGATGAAGGACACGAGTGAAGGACAGGCAACGTCCTGCGGGGCGCGCAGAACGGATCGCATGTCCATTTTCGTTATCCGTCGCTGGGACCAAGCTTAAGCCAGACGCGCGTTCACCGAGAGGGGTCGCACCGCGGAGAACGTCTGTTGCCGCGTCGCGCCGTCAAGGTGTCGTTCTCGCCCAGGTAAGGCAGGGGGGCACGCCGTCGAGGTCTTCGCCGGAGAACGCAAACGCGCCGATTCAACGCGCCGGGCGACAGGCGTTGCGCACGGACATTCGGCGCTGAATGCCTGTCATTTCCGTCGTCACGCAACGATTCGGGTCCATTAACATCTGTCGCTGGCTCGCTACTTGTAACGCTGTCCGCCGGCCTTCAGCCTTACCCTGTCCGCTCTCAGTCCGTCTCCGGCCTCAAAAACTCGTTCGGCGACAGTTATCGCTTTCGAGAGTCGATGAATACTCAGAAGGGTCGAATGGTGGCGTGATCGCGGCCCGGAGATTTTACCTAACGCGGCCATCTTCAAGCCGGAGCGGGCCTCGGTCACGCGGTCACTCCACGCCCCGAATGAGAGGAACGTCGTAATGCGTTCGCGAGCTTATCGACCCGAGGCCCCCGGCTGCCTGGAGGATCGATCCTTGTTATCGGCCGCTACGGGACCGTCGACCGATCCTGTTGTAATCTCGGGTCGACAGTTCAGCGGTATCATCGACGACATGCAAAACGACTTTGAGCGGTTTGCCGGCTCTCAGAACCTTTCGCGTCTTCGCATGCAGCTTCAAGCCGATGCCGTGCTGATCCCTTTCGGACGGGTGGATGGTCTGGGAGTTTCGATCAACCGTATCTTGGTGAACATGCGGCAGGAGATTGCCGCCGGGGCGCCTGCCCCCGTCATCTCGGCGAGTAATGACGTTGCCGCCGTGACCCGTGCGCTCGTGGAGGCCCGGATTCAGGCTGGAGACGTGATCTTGGACTGATCGCTCCGAAAGCCCTGACGCTCGCGACGGGTCATGGCGTTTCTCCGGAGTCAGCTAGCGAGAGGCAAGGCGCTGCCGGGAGCGCAGAACGGACGCATGCCCATTGCCGTGATCCGTCGCTGGGACCGAGCTCGAGCCCGACGACGCCCATTCAACGTGACGATGTCGCGCCGCGGAGAACGTCGGTCGCAGCGCCGCGACGAAAAGAAGTAGCGAACCAGAGGACAGGCATTGCGCACGGACATTCGGCGCTCAATGCCTGTCCTTTCGGCGCTCCTTTTTCCGTTGATCTCCACCACGACCGGCGAAGTCGGCTCCAACCGCTGAATCGAAGCGGGGTTGGGTGCCATGCCCACATCTTCGTGGGCATGCGCCCCTCCGTCGGCCCGGCCCGCGGCGCATGCCCACGAAGACGTGGGCATGGCACCCAGTCCCTCCGGCTTCGTGTGAGGGACAGCCGGTGGAGATTAGCGAGGAGTGTCCCTTTTTCGGTTCCGCTCCATCGAGTTAGGGAGCCACGTTGCTCGCGATAGTGCCAACGACGCTTGCGGGCATATCGAAAGGCTCGGGCACGGCCTGCGCGAGGCTGTTGTCGTGGACGAGTGCGCCTTGCTTGCCGACGAAGAAGCTCTGGCCGCTGGCGACGTCGAGGTTGAAGACCGGCTGCACGGGGGCGTCGTCGATGGCGGTGACGCGCGCGCTACCGCCGAATATGCGGATCGCGTCGCCAGGTTTCAGGTCTCGGGCCATGACCCAGCCGACCGCAGTCTTCCAGAAGCGGTGGATAGGCGTGGCCACAATCGTTTCACCGCCGACCTGGATCGCGAACGTCTTGCTGGGAGGGTTTTGCACCGCCCGGAGTACGGGTTGATAGCTTAATGCACCACTTTGCGGGTCGAGTGTGAGGACCTGGTCACCGAGAAGGATCTTCTCGATGGGGCGCTGACCATTGAGCGAATGGACAAGCGTCCCCCGGCCGAAGCACGACGAGTGCGCGCGCACCGCGGTGGACGTATTGCCGGGGATGGGAACATTGAGGTTCGAAGCGTCAACAACGCTTGTCACCGGAATTGGCTGGGCCTGGACCACCAGCGGCACTTCGTCGACGAGAAGCGGCTTATCCCGCGATGCGCGCTGAGGCTCCGCCGCCAGGCCGAGGAAGTCTACGAACCATCGTTGCCAGGCGTTCCGATCGGTTCCGAAGTCCTGTCCCGAGCTCCGTTTGAGAATCGTGACAATACGCCCGTTGAGCTCATGAATCGGGGCGTTGTAGCGATCGAGGGCTTGCGCGTCGTTTTCGAGCTGTTCCTCCGCGGCAACGGCAACGGTCTGGGCTTGAAGGATCATCGCGCCGACCGGAATCTGTGTCACGATCCGCGTCATGCCGGGGACGTTGACGCCGCCAGGTATCGGCATCAACGAATTGCCGCTCTGTTGAAGGTTGTTCGTGGCGGTTTGTCCTGCCGGCCAGCTCTGCGTGGTCGTCATGCCGCTGCTTGCGAGCAGGCCGCTGAGTCGTTGGGAAACTTCGGAGGTGTTAAACTGCAGCCAGGGCATATAGGGGGCATAGCCTGTCGGGAGAAACCATTGCCTCGCGATGATCGGTAGTCCGTTGGCGTCATAGGTGAGGCCGTCCGTCGGCTGCATGGAAACGGTCGGACCCGACGGAGGGGAATAGAGCCGCCGAAGGTTCGCCTCCTTCCCTTCGATGAAGAGCTCTCCCCGCGACCCTGGTCCGTTCACCGGTCGCACCTGGTACTTGATTGGCTCCGCGAGGAAGCCGATCAACAGGCCGGCGTAGCCGCGCAGGTCGCGCTGGCTGATCGTCTCCGCCGCCGTCCTCCGGACTTCGGCCGAGGGGCTAAAGAGTGCGAGCAGGGCAAGATCGCGCGTCGATGCCGGGGCGTCGATCTGGCCGAGCACACGGACGGCAACGCGCTGGTTCGCCTCGTTGCCGCGGGCGAAGACCGCCCACACCATCGGTTCAGCGCGGGGATCCGTAATGCCGGCCAATGCCTGCTCGGCCTCATCGCGACGCGTTCCCTTTTCGCTGAGCCCTCCACGCCACTTTTCAAGGAGAGGCTTCCAGCGGCGGTCGGCCTTCTCCTTGAGCGCACGTTCTTCCTTGGCGGCGGCAAGCTGGGCATCGGTGACCCAGCGGTTGCCTTGCTTCTTGTAGCCGAGGCGTTTCCACGCGGCATCGCGATTGGGATCAAGTCGGATGACGGCCCAGAGGTGTGCGGTTGCCTCGGCCTTGAGTCCGTTCTCGTCGCACCAGAGAGCGAGCTTCCAGTGTGCGTCGGCGGTTTGGGGCGTGCGGACGCGTTTCTCGTTGTACTCCGCGCGCGTGGCTTCGCCCGCGACGTCGGCCTGGATCTTGGCGGCGATGTCTTCGGGCCGGCGCCAATGGCCGTCGAACTGGACGAGGCCCATGAGGCTGCGGGCCAGGGCGTTCTTGGGGTCAAGCAGCGCCGCAAGTGCAAGATGCTTGGCGCGCTCGGCCTCCAAGCCATGCTGCTCGCACCAGAGCGCGAGCTTCACATGGGCGTCCGCATCGCGGCCGGCTTTCGCCACGGCGGCCTCATAGGCCGTTCGGTCGATCGCTGCCGGTGTGTCCGGCGCTGCCGCAATCAATCCGGCGCAGAGCAACAAGGTGGAAACCATCGCCTGCACTCCGTGAGTTGATCCAGGGAAGTTGCGGAAGGCATCGTAACACGCATGCAATTCATGTCAAGAGGCCCGGCGAGAGATTGTCATATCTCAGCGTTTTCTTTACCGGCAGCACATCGACACGAAAAAGCGCGAGCGCTGCCCCGCCGCCCCTCGGGTTCTCCACAAATTTAGAACGCAATGCCTGTCCTTGTGTGACATTGCCTTCGACATCGCATTGGATCGATCTGTCCGATGTAGCCGTTCTGCCCTTGTACAAATTCGGTGAACCAAAGGCTGCCATCCGGGCCAGCGGTAATTCCGTAGGCGATTGCGTTGTGGATTGGGAGCGAAAACTCGGAAATCGCGTGCGTGCTCGGGTCGATGACACCAATCTTCCCCACAAACAAATTCCAGTTCGTCTCGGTAAACCAGATCTTCCCGTCCGGCCCGGCTGTGATTCCGGTCACGCTGTACTCGGGCGCGGGAATGGGGAACTCGCTGAGGGTGAGCGCGAGGAGACAGCGCGTTTCCAGCACGTCGAAGTGCAAATGCGCACGGCGATGAGCTGCCGGGGACATGACGACCTCCGTTCAGGGGGCAAACCAGAGGACAGGTATCGGGCACGGACGTTCGGCGCTCAATGCCTGTCCTTTCGTCGCTGCACGACTTCGGACCCGCCCCCCGGCAAGCCAGTGGTCGGGCAGCAACTACGATAACTGTTCGTCGACGTTTTGTCGGACGCCAGAAAGAGTAAACGCCGGCCATCGCATTCGCTGACTGCGGGCGCAATGCCTGTCCTTTAGCCGGTCTCACGACCGGGACCTCCGAACGAGAATCTTGTCGGCCGGTGTCAATTGGATGTACGCGTTGGCCCCTCGTGGCTGTAACATCCGCCTGGAGGATAACAATGCAACTGAGGCAAATCAGTTTCCTTGTAGCGACTTTCAGTACGGCATACGTCGCGGCTGGAGCGACGTCCAACCTATTACCTGCGGAATCGCGTGCGCTTGTCTCGCTGTGCCTGATTACGATGCTCTCGATGGTCGCTGCGGCGTTCTTCAAGACGCAGCCACGCAAGATGATTCCAGCGGTGGTGGCGGCAACGGTGCTGGCAATGTTCGCGATCAGTTGCTGGCGCCGGTGGTTTGATCCGATGGCGGCCGTCGGGCCGGTCCCCCCCTCTCTGGAAGCGCTCGCGCTGGTCGTACTCGGTGTCATCAACATCGCGGCGTTTACCATTGTCGCTGCGGTCTTTTCAGCGGAACGCCGGGTGTTTCGGTTCCGTTGGGTTGTGTTCGTTGTGACGGGAACAATGCTGGTCGCCTTCTGCGTGTTGGTGGCGAGGCGGGTTGAGGGGGTGAATTCACGTCAGGCGTTGCTGCGGCGTGTCGTCATGCTGGAACAATCTTCGGATCGAATCGGCTGGGGCGAGCGTCAGGAATTGAGCACAGCTTTGGCGGTCCTCGGCCGTCAGCAAGAGGCTCGCAAGATTCCTCTTCTACCCGAGGCCGTCGGACAGGAACCGTCGGACGCGCCCGATTCGGACCCGCCGTTGGTGGTGACTCCGTGGCGAGACGCCATCACAAGGATCGCGGCAGAACACCGGCTGGTCCTGATCATGGAGGCTCATACCGTTACCGAAGATCGCGCGTGGATCGAACAGACTCTTGGGCCGTTTCGTGCGGCTGGGTTCTCCCACTATTTCGCCGAGGCGATCGCCGAATCGGGCTCGACGCTGAAATCCCGCGGATATCCCACGTCGAGAACAGGGTCCTACACGCTCGATCCACGGTTCGGGAATCTGGTGCGGACCGCCATGCGACTCGGCTTCGAAGTCGGCGGCTATGATCATGCTGACGGAAATTTCGACAGGCGTGAAGAGTACCAGGCGGCCGCGCTGGCTCAACAATTCGCCGCGCGACCGGACATCCGGATGGTGGTGCACGCCGGGCACGGCCACGTCTTCAAGCACGAAGTTCGTAACGTTGGGCGATACATGGCTGCGAGACTGTGGGAGATGACAGGCGTCGAACCATTTACGATATGGCAATTTTCCAATACATTACGGCATGACGACTATCATCGGATTATCCGTCAGATCGGTCCGATCGCTGAGCCAGTGATGTTGGTCCCGCCACCTCGACATGTAACGGAAAAGCTCTTCCCGGAGTCGTCAGTGCAACCTGCTGTCGATGCCATCGTGATTCATGCGCCTCGACTCGGGCAGGAGCCAGCGGATCGGCACGGAGCATTCACCGATCGGATGACGAGAGTGCCTGGTGTATGGCTAGGCATCCAATGGCCCGTCGTGATCGCCGCCATTCCGGTTGGGGAGCCCGACGATGCGATCGCCCTTGACCAAATCATGCTGCGCCATGGCGAGACGAGTTTCGACCTCTGGCTCCCGCGCACGGACTACACAATTCGTGTCTGGAGTCTCGACGGACCGCTCAGCGTCGACGCGAGTACCAAGTCCACGCCAGTTCGAGTCACTCTATTACATTGAAGTCATCCCAAGCAGATGCGCGTTCTCTTGACCAAGGCGACGGCCGCTCATAACAGGGCACCTGATGGGTGGTCACCAGGCACAAGGGGGGAGCGGTTGAACCTCTCCGAGATCGCGCGGTGGCTGAGGATCGGACACACGTCGGTGCGGCGCATCCTGGCCGCCGGTTGACGACGGGCCGGCGCGCGACCCGCCCCCTCACACGTCAAGGACGGTAATCGCCGGACGGACACGTTTGCTCCAACGAAAGGCTGCAAGCCGATAGACTCTTCTCCTCTCCCGAGTTGGGCCGAAAAGGTGTCATAACATCAGGCAAGCTCGAGAAGGGAGGAAGAGGCTCGAACTCTACGGAGGTGAGGGTCAGACTGAGGTGAGGGTCAGAGTGTGGTTTTTTTGTTTTTTTTTTGTGGGTGGTTTCTTACAACAAAAAAGACCACAACAAAACACAACCCAACAGAA
>JARLIH010000504.1 GCA_031291845.1 Isosphaeraceae bacterium
CGGCGCGGCGGCCGGCGCGGACGTCAGTGCGCTCGCGACCGGCGGCGGCGACGGAGCCCGGGGCGGGGTCACAGGGGTAGGTGCAGGCGTGGCTGCGGGCGCGGGACCGGTTGCGGGGGCAGGCCGGGGCGCCGTCGTGGAGGCCGGTGACGAGCTGATGGCGGGCTTCTCCGGAGGACTCGGGCGGGGAGGCGCCACAGGCGCGGCGTGCGCTGGGCGAGTGGGAGCGGCGATCAACTGCTTGATCCGCTCCACCATCTCAGGGTCGAGGCCCGCCTGGACGTTCTTCTTGACCGGGAGGTCCCACTCCTGGATACGGTCGAGCAACTCCTGGCTCTTCAGGCCCAACTCTTTCGCCAGCTCGTAGACACGGGTGGACAACGGCAACTCCTCCTCGGTGGGGCGCCGGCGATTTTGGGCCGGCCCGGCTCAATTCGATCGGTCAGGCTTGAACTTCCCGACCTCATCGAGCCCAAAGGCCGTCCGCCGGTGCCTCCCGGCGCTTCGCCACCCGAAGGGGGCTGGGCGCGCGAAGCCTAAGGAGGCGATGCCGCGGGGTCGACGAGGTCGAACCGCTTTTTCAGGCCCGTCAGGGGCCTCATGGGTGTTGCATTTCCGAATCCCTGCCCTCGACGTCGTCCGTCGAGAAAGGTTCCGTGGGGGGCAACGGGGGTTCGTTTGGCCCCGCGCCGGCTTCTTGGGCGACGATCGGGTGCGGGGAGACGCCCGCCTCCACCGCTTCAGTGACAATGCGCGCCGTCTCATCTTGATCGGCATCGCTGGGGGGCGACGTAACTTCGTGGCCGGTGTCCTCGGCTCCGGACTCTTCGTAGGCCAAGGCCACGTCCCGCAGGTCCTCGCCCGCGTCTTCGTCCTCGGCCTGTGCTTCGGCTTCGGGCCTTTCCTCGTCGTCTACTTCTTCCTCGCCTGCGGGGGAGTCACCCTCTCCGGGCGCGCCGCCGAACAGGTCGTCGAGCGTGGGCCGGGCCGCCGGTCCATCACCCCCGTCTGACGTCTCGACAGGCGCCTGCGCCGCGGCGCTCTTACCGCCCCCCTTCCGGCGGGGCATCTCTTCGGCCTGCTCCTCGGCAAGCACTTCGGCGGTTGCAACGATCTCCATCGTCTGTTCTTCGTTCAACCCGTCGATAGTGTTCACCAGATCAGAGATTTCCATGACCGACAGGTCGTCATAGCTCAGGATCCCTTGCTCGACCAGCTTCTCGGCCAGCTCGGTGTCGACCCCTTCAATCTTGGTGAACTGGGTCACGGCCTTCTCGATGAGCTCGTCAAGCTCTTCGGAGGTCATGATCTCGATGTCCCAACCGACGAGCTTGGACGCCAGCCGGACGTTCTGGCCGCGGCGGCCGATCGCCAGCGAAAGCTGGTCCTCACGCACCAGGACGATGGCGCGGCCGAGGAGCTGGCACAGCATGACCTCGTCGATCTCGGCGGGCTGAAGCGCGTTGGGGATCAACACCTGGAGCGACTCGTTCCAGCGGACGATGTCGATCCGCTCGCCCCCCAGCTCGTCGACGATGTTCTTGATGCGGGTCCCTCGCACCCCCACACACGCGCCCACGGCGTCCACCTTGGCGTCGATCGAGGTCACTGCGACCTTCGAGCGGTAGCCCGCCTCGCGCGCCAGGGCGCGGATCGAGATCGTCTGGTCCTGGATTTCCGGGATCTCGAGCTCGAACAGCCTGCGCACGAAGTCGGGGTGGGTCCGGCTCAGGATGATCTTCACCCGTTGCCCGACCTTACGCACGTCGAGGATGACGGCCCGGATCCGCTCGTTGGGATGGTAGCTTTCGCCCGGGATCTGCTCGCTCCGCGGGAGCAAGGCGTCGGTCTTACCCAGATTGACGAGGACTGCGCCCCCCTCGAACCGCTGGACCGTACCAGTGACCAGGTCGCCCCGCTGGTCTTCGAACTCTTCGAAGAGGCTGTCGCGTTCGGCCTCGCGGATCTTCTGGATGATGACCTGCTTGGCCGTCTGCGCGGCGATCCGCCCCAGCATCGAGGGGTCCATCTTGACCCCATCCTTCTGGGCGTTGATCTGGCCGGTTTCCTTGTCGATCGTGACCACAATGCTGTCGCCGGCTTCGGGGAAATGCTTCTTGGCGGCCGTCGTCAGCGCCGACTCGATCCCCTCGAACAGAATATCTTTGGCGATATTCTTGTCGCGGTGGATACTGTCGACAATGCGAACCAAATCGACGCTCATGCCCGTTCTCCGAGGCGTGCCGGTACAAAAACTCAAAAACGGTACGGTGCGCTCCAGGCCTCGAAACTCACGACCCGCGCCCCGGTTCGGAGGGGCGTGGATCAGGTTTCGTGCCGCCAGCGTGCCGACCGCTGCAACGCCTCCTTGGAACACTCGATGCCGCAACCGCCGGACGACCGGCGACTCGGTGACCGAGCCCAAGCCCCCCTCGACCGGGCGACGGACGATTCGCTCCGCGCCTGGTCCTAAGGTAGAATTTAACAGTGAGTTGACACAACTGTCAAGCGTCCGAACAATAGAACGATGGTCGGATCGCTCCGCCCTGTGCGTGGCGCGTCGGGACGTCGGCCTCGTGGAAATGGGCTTGCTTTTGTCCCGCTCTCCTTGCTTTGGGAAACCGTGGCGGGCACGTTTCGGAAGTTCCGCCGCGGTCCCGTGTTCGGTCTTTACGGGATGTATCCCGCGATGACGTCGCCCGGACTCGAGCTCGAGCCTTTACGCGAGGCCCTGGAAGGCGCTGGGTGGCGCTGTACGCCGCAACGCCAAGCGGTGTACGCCCACCTGGCGCGGGCCGAGCATCACCCAACGGCCGAGGACGTGTACCAGGCCGTGAAGGTGGACATCCCGCGGATCAGCCTGGCGACGGTCTATAAGGCCCTCGAGGCGCTCGTGTCGACCGGCGTCGCCGCGAAGCTGGCCGCGGCCGACGGCACCGCGCGTTACGACGCCCGGCGCGACCACCACTACCACCTGCGTTGCCTGCACTCCGGGACCGTGGAAGACCTGCCGACCCGTTACGACCCCGACCTGATCGCCAAGATCGACCCGTCGCTGCTCCCCGAGCTCGAAGCCAAGGGGTTCCGGGTCACCGGCTATCGTCTCGAACTGGTCGGCTATTATGAAGACGCGCCGGGGGCGCGCTGATGACGCCGGTCGGCTGGGTCGACACGCACGCCCATCTGGATGACGAGAGTCTTCGCGGCGACTTGGCGGGAGTGCTCGACCGCGCCCGCGCGGCGGGAGTCGTCCAGGTGGTTGCCGTCGGGACGACGGCCGACGACAGCGAGGCGATGGCGCGGCTCGCCGGGGACCGGGCAGGCATCTTCGCAGCGGTGGGCATTCACCCGAACCACGCCGCCGAGGCCCGGCCGGGAGACTGGGAACGGATCGTCTCGCTCGTGGGCTCGAAGAAAGTTGTCGCGCTCGGCGAGACGGGTCTCGACCGCTACCGCCAGAACACCCCCTTCGACGTTCAGCAAGAATCGTTCGCGCGCCACCTGGCGCTCGCCGAGGAGCGCGGTCTGCCCGTCGTGATCCACTGCCGCCAGAGCGAGCGCGACCTGATCGCGCAGATGACCCGCCTGGCGCGGCCGGTGCGGGGAGTCTTGCATTCGTTCACCGGCACCCAGGACGACGCGGAGGCGTTCCTCGACCTGGGCCTGCACCTGTCGTTCGCGGGGATGATTACCTTCACGAACAAGACCCTCGACGCGCTGCGCACGGTCGCGGCCCGGGTCCCGCTCAACCGTCTGCTCGTCGAAACGGACAGCCCCTACCTGAGCCCCCACCCCCACCGAGGCCGGCCGAACGAACCGGCGCGGGTCGCGCTCACGGCCGCGCGCCTGGCCGAAATCCGGGGCATGAGCGCCCCCGAGCTCGCCCGCGCCACGACCGCCAACGCGCGCGGGCTCTTCGGCCTTCCCGACGACGAAACGCTCTGAGCTTACGCGACCGCTCCCATTCCTGCGAGCGGTTCCGTCTTATCAAAGACTCGTTCAGGAGTGAGCTATAATAAAGGCTGTGGAGAGGGACCGGACGCAGCGCCCCGCCGGCAGCGGCTGGTGCGCCTCGATTGGCCCGGCGTTTGCTCAATGCATCTTGTGTAATGCTCTCCAAGTTTCTTCTTCCCCTCGGCGGGAGGCCGGGTCACATGGCGGTACTGCGGCAGTTGAGCCCACTTCTTGTCCTGGTCCCGATCGCCGGCCTGTTCGCGCTGGGCTTCATTGTCGCGCTGCGAAGTGGGTTGGCCGGCCTGAGCCGGGGCCAGGACCTGCGGGTGCTTGCGCTGAACTTCACGTCGGTCGTGCTGCGGGTCGCGGGCTACCTCGCGGGGTTGTTCGTCGTCCAGCGCATGATTGGGGCGCCGCTCGAGTTGGGGTGGTAGCGGCGTCCCCTCGGGCTCATGACCGGAGGGAACCGTATGCAGATCGAATTCAAGACCGACAATCACATCACGTACGGCAACGATCTGTCGCGCCTCGTCGAATCCGAGGTTGAACACGCTCTGGGCCGATTCGGCGAGCAGATCGTTCGGGTGCTCGTCCACGTCAACGACGCCAACGGACACAAAGGGGGAGACCGCGACAAGCGCTGCATGATGGAAGCGCGACTCGACCGCCGGCTGCCTATCGCGGTGACGCACCACGCCGATACCGTGGAGTCGGCGTTGCACGGCGCGGCTCGGCGCCTGGCCAAGGCGATCGAGGGCGTGATCGGACGCGCTCAGGCCCACAGACCGCTCGACGC
>JARLIH010000505.1 GCA_031291845.1 Isosphaeraceae bacterium
CCCCCTTACGAAAAGGGGGGGGAGTAACTACTAGACTCCCCCCCCTTACGAAGGGGGGGAGTAATTACTAGACTCCCCCCCTTACGAAGGGGGGGCCAGGGGGGGGTTTTGGGGATACGCGTCCGCTGGAGTCAGCCGCGAGAATCGCGTTGGCAACAGCCTCGAGTACGCCGTCCAAGTTGTCATAAAGATCGACGTTCGTGAAACGCAAGAACTGAATGCCGAACGACTCAATGAACCGCTGGCGCTGTGCGTCGTGCGCTTTGGCCTCGACGGTGAAATGGCTATCCCCGTCTAGCTCGATCGCGAGCCTGATCTCAACGCAGTAGAAGTCGATACAGTAAGGCCCGACGCTATATTGACGGCGGAACTTCTTCCCAAGCAGTTGATTCCCCCGCAAGCGCGAGCATAGGAGGAGCTCGGCGTCCGGCATTTCCTTGCGCAATCGGCGGCGTCGTTGCGTTTCTCGAGAGCGATTGAAGAATTCCGTCATGCCGACAATCTCCGAGGAGCGTGCGTGAGATCGTGGCATCGTAAGCGAGTGGTCGCGCCGATGACAGAACGAGGCATCCGAGATCTGGACTCGCTCGGAGTCCGGGCTTGAGGGGGGCCAACTCGCTCACGGCAAGCGGGCGGCCTGGAACGTCTAACATTTTAGAGTATCGCCACTTACGATCGCTCCCCCGGCCCCTCAAAAGGTTGCTTCCGAAGTGCGGATCCGGTACAATTGAACCCATGTCGTCGCTGCGCGCCGGGCGAGTCGTCCAGCGTGTGGCGAAACGATCATTCTGCCTCCGAGGGAGCGCCTGTGAGCACCGCCGTTCCGCCGCCCGAAAACCTGCGGCCGTTGCCCCTGAATATCGAGGAAGAGCTCAAGGAGAGCTACCTCAACTACGCGATGTCGGTCATCATCAGCCGGGCCTTGCCGGACGTCCGCGACGGCCTCAAGCCATCGCAACGGCGCATCCTGATGGCGATGCTCGACCTGGGCCTGACCCCCGGCGGTTCCACGAGCAAATGTGCGGGCATCGTCGGCGAGACGATGAAGCGGTATCACCCACACGGCGACAACTCGATCTACCCGACCCTCGCACGCATGGCCCAGTGGTGGAACATGCGCCACCTGCTCATCACGGGGCAGGGGAACTTCGGCTCGATCCACGGCCTTCCCCCCGCGGCGATGCGGTACACCGAGGCGAAGCTGAGCCCGATCGCCGCGGAGATGCTGGAAGACATCAAGCTCGACACGGTCGACTTCCAGCCGAATTACGACGAGAAGTACCAGGAACCGCGCGTCCTGCCGGGCAAGTTCCCGAACCTGCTCGTCAACGGCTCGGGGGGCATCGCGGTCGGCATGGCCACCTCGATCCCACCCCACAACCTGGGCGAGATCTGCGACGCGGTCGTCGCTCTGATCGAGAACCCGCAGATCGAGCTCGAAGAGCTCCTCGAGATCGTCCCCGGCCCCGACTTCCCGACCGGCGGCACCATCTGCGGGCGCTACGGCATCCGTGAGGCGTACCGCGCCGGCCGCGGCAAGGTCATCCTCCGCGCCAAGTACGCGATCGAGGAGCACAAGGACGGGCGCTCGCAGATCATCATCACCGAGATCCCGTACCAGCTCACCAAGGAGCCGCTCCTCAAGAAGCTTGCCGAGCTGGTCAACGCGGGGCGCGTCACGGGGGTGACCGACGTCGTCGACGAGAGCGACCGCAAGCAGCCGGTCCGCATCGTCGTGAAGGTGAAGAAGGGAGAGGACCCAAACGTGGTCCTCAACCAGCTCTTCCAGTTCTCGCCGCTGCAAGACACGTTCAGCGTGATCATGCTCGCGCTCGTGAACGGCCGGCCGGAGGAGATGGGGCTCAAGGACTTCCTGCGGCTGTTCCTCGAGCACCGGGTCAATGTGATCCGCCGCCGCACGCAGTTCCAGCTCCGCCAGGCGAGGCAGCGGGCGCACATCGTCGAAGGGCTCTTGATCGCCCTCCACTACATCGACGAGATCATCCGCGTGATCCGCTCTTCGGCCAACCCGGCCGAGGCAAGGGCCCGCTTGATGGGGATGGAGGTCTCGGCCCAGGTTCTTCAGCGCGCGCTCAACGACCCCGACGCGAAGGCCGCGGTCAGCCTGACCCGTATGCAGGCCGACGCCATCCTCGCCATGCAGCTCCAGCGCTTGACGGGCCTCGAGGCCGACAAGCTGGCCCAGGAGTATCTCGGCCTGAAGCGCGACATCGGCCGGTACGAGTTCATCCTGGCCAACGAGCGTGAAATCCTCGACATGATCCGGGCCGACATGCACGAGCTGAAGGCGAAATACGCCGACGCCCGCCGCAGCGTCATCTCGGACGAGGAGCTGGGCGACTACGACAAGGAGTCGCTCATCCGCGAGGAGTACATGGTCGTCACCGTCACGCACAACGGCTGGATCAAGCGCCTGCCGCCGAGCACCTACCGCACGCAGAACCGAGGCGGCCGGGGGATCGCGGCGACGAAGAACACTAGCGACGACGACTTCCTCGAGTACACTTTCGTCGCGCTCACCCACGACTACATCCTCTTCTTCACCGACCGGGGCAAGGTCTACTGGATCAAGGTCTACGACCTGCCGATGGCCTCGCGCGACGCCCGCGGCCGTGCGGTGGTCAACCTGCTGCAACTGGGCGAGGGCGAGAAGATCACCGGCCTGGTCCCCGTGCGCGAGTTCCGCGAGGACGAGTGCCTGATGATGGTCACCCGCCGCGGCACCGTGAAGAAGACCGAGCTCCCCGCCTTCAGGCGCCCGCTGGGCCGCGGCATCATTGCGCTGGGCCTCGACGAAGGGGACCAGCTCATCGGCGTCACCCGCACCAAGGCGGGCGACCAGGTCGTGCTCAGCACCCGCGAGGGGATGGCGATCCGCTTCGACGAGTCCGACGTCCGGGCCATGGGCCGCCCGGCCTACGGCGTGAAGGGGATCAGCCTGGAAGACGGCGACGAGGTCGTCGGCATGGTCGTCGCCAACGGCGACGAGGATCCGGCCAGCTTGCTGACCGTCTGCGCCAACGGCTTCGGCAAGCGCACGGCCTTGACCGAGTACCGCTCGCAGAACCGCGGCGGCAAGGGCCTGATCGACATCAAGACGAGCGACCGGAACGGCCCCGTTGTCGCGATCGCCAAGGTGACCGAAGCCGACGAGGTGATGCTCACCACCACGGGGGGCATCCTGATCCGCACCCCCGTCGCCGACATGCGCCTGATCGGCCGCAACACTCAAGGGGTGCGCCTGATCCGCGTGGAGGAAGGGACCAGCGTCAGCAGCCTCGCGAAACTTCCCGAAGAGGAACTGGGCGTCGCCGAGGAACTGGAGGCCGAATTGCCGCCGCCTCCGGCGATCCCGGGGGATGCCCATATCCTGGACGACGGCGTGGCCGAGGCGGAGGCGAGCGACCATATTGACGACCAGGACGCGGACGGGGAACCGGACGCGTGATGAGCCGTATCGCCTGTTGGTTGGAGGCACCAATGGATGGCTCGGCGCGCACGAAAGCTTCTGCTAAGACAACGTCGCAACGTGGTTCAAGGGACGCGGACGCTGCCTTTCCCATCTACGAGCACCTTCTCGATCGTGATCCGAGGTGGGCGATGAGCGAAGGCAGCCTATTCTTCGAGGGAAAAGGCGCTGTCCAAGAGGCGCTTTGCAGAATCGCCCGGCGATTGAGTGAACTGGGCATACCCTACGCTGTCTCCGGAGGAATGGCCCTATTTGAGCACGGCTTCCGGCGCTTCACCGACGGCATCGAAATTCTGGTGACGGCTGACGGGCTAAAGCAAATCCACGCGAAGCTGGACGGGCTTGGCTATTTGCCGCCGTTCACGCGTAGTAAGAACTTGAGAGACACCGACTTGGGTGTACGGATCGAGTTCCTGGTCGCGGGTCAGTTTCCAGGTGATGGTCGACCCAAGCCCGTTGCGTTTCCCGACCCCGATGCCGTGAGTGTCGAGGACGACGAAGGGATTCGCTATTTAGCACTTTCAAGTCTAATAGAATTGAAGTTGGCTTCCGGAATGACTCAACCGGAACGGATGAAAGACCTGACTGATGTTTTGGAGTTAATCAAACTGCTCAACTTACCGAAAGACTTCGCTGAGAATCTGGATCCGTTTGTCCGGGAAAAATTCATCGAGCTCTGGTCAACTACCCGCCAGGTTAAGAGACGGTACGTGACGATCTGGCGTAACAAGTTTCTGACGATCGATGCGACAAGCCTTAGCGACATGATCGAGTCACTACGGGCTGCGACTGCAACACTCGAGTCGATGCGGGCCGATGGCATCACTCTGGATCCTGATGGGGATACCGGCGACGACTACGCTTATCTTGTAACTACAGACCCGGAAATTGCGCGAAAATATGACATGCACAATGAATCCGAGTTCCTCGATGGTGAGAACCCCGAAGAATAGGGCCGCGCCCTCCACAACCCGCCTTGCCCGCGCCACCCCCGCCGGATAGCCTAAGCTGCCACGAGGAGCCCAGCGACATGCAATTCCGACGCATTCTCGTCACCGGCGGCTGCGGATTCATCGGCGCCAACTTCGTCCGCCTGATGCTGGCCGAGTACCCTGACCTTGAGATCACCAACCTTGACGCCCTGACCTACGCCGGGAACCCGGACAACCTCGCGGGACTTGAGACGGAGCCGCGCTACCGGTTCGTCCTCGGCGACGTGGCCGATCGCGAGCGCGTGTTTCTCCTCGTCAAAGATGGCCGGTTCGATGCGATCGTGCACTTCGCGGCCGAGAGTCACGTCGACCGCTCGATCGACGACGCCGCGCCGTTTTTGAGGACGAACGTGCTGGGAACGCAGTGTCTGCTCGAGGCCGCGCGCGCCGCGAGGATTCCGCGGTATGTCCAGGTCTCGACCGATGAGGTCTACGGCACGCTCGCCCCTGACGACCCCGCGTTCTGCGAGACGACGCCGCTCGCTCCCAACAGCCCGTACGCTGCGAGCAAGGCGGCGGCCGACCTGCTCGTCCGTGCGGCGCACCACACGTTCGGGCTCGATACGGTCATCACCCGTTGCTCGAACAACTACGGGCCCTACCAGTTCCCCGAGAAGCTCATCCCGCTGTTCATCACCAACGCGCTGGGCGATCTTCCTCTGCCGGTCTACGGCGACGGCAAGCAGGTCCGCGACTGGATCCACGTGGCCGACCACTGCCGGGGGGTCGACGCCGCACTCCGTCGCGGGCGGGCGGGGGAGGTCTATAACTTCGGCGGACGGAGCGAGCGCAAGAACTTCGACGTGACCCACGCCGTGCTGCGCCTGCTGGGCAAGCCCGAGGGGCTGGTCCGCCACGTCACCGACCGGCCGGGGCACGACCGCCGCTACGCGATCGACTGCGCCCGGGCCGAGTCAGAGCTCGACTGGCGGCCGACCGTCGCGTTCGAGGAGGGTCTGGCCGAGACCGTCCGCTGGTACCGCGAACACCCCGAGTGGGTCGCGCGCGTCCGCTCGGGCGCCTATCGCACGGGGGTTTAGCAAGAACTCGGCCGGGAATTACGGTCCCCCGCCCGAGTTCCGCTTGCCGATCGCGGCCGCGCGGTTAGCCGAGCCGCCGCGGATGGTGCGAGACTGCCGGCGTGCGCACGGGGCGGCTCCGGATCCGGACCGTGCGATGGGGAATGATCCCGCCGCGGAAGTCCGCCACGAAGTCGGTCCCCGGCACGTTGTTCACACCCGCGAGATAGGTCGCGAGCGGGCTCTGGAGGCCGTCCGGCGTCAGGCCGTTGGCGGTGGCGGCGGGCGGGCCGCTGTGGACCGTGATCTGGTAGGTCTCGGTAAGGCTCAGGTGTTCATAAGTCGTCAGAGTGACCGTGTTCGTGCTCGCGTTGTACACGGCCGTCAGCACATGGATGTACTGGTTGGTCGAGTGACCCGCGTCGACCTGGCCAACGGTGTTGATCACGTTGTACGGACCAAGGCCGATGATCGAATAGTTCAGCGCGTTGTTCGCCTGGGTCGGGTTGAGCGCGGTGCTAAACGCGAGCGTGATCTGAGTCGGCTGCCCGTGGATGCCGGTGCGCACCAGGCCAGTGACGGTGGGGATCGGCCCGTTGACCGGCGGCGTGACCGGGCCGGCGATGTTGGCTGTACTCGTCGTGCCGGCGCTGTCACCGAAGGTGTCGGTAATCTTCACCGTCAACGTGTAGGTGCCCTTTGCGGCGTAGGTGTGCGTGCCGGCGACGTCGAAGCCGATGCCGCTGTTGTCCGGCGCGATGCCGGTCGCCGCGGTCGTGGTGCCATCTCCCCAGTCGATCGTGGCCGAGAAGTCGCTGGCCTGGGGGTTCACGTCGGCCGAGGTGAAGGTCGCCACCACGCCCGTGAACGCCGTCTCCGCGTTGCCGGTGATCGTGGTGCCCGTCGCCTGGAGGATCTGGGTCGGGTCGAGGCGGCCAATCTGGCTGGCAATCCCCTCGGCGAACCAGAGAGCGCTGTCAGCGCCGGACGCGATCCCGTTCGGGCCGCTGCCCACCGTGGGGATGGCGAACTCCTCGAAGTCCCCCGTGGACGGGCTGATGCGGCCGATCTGGTTCGCCGTGTGCTCCGTAAACCAGAGGTTGCCATCCGCGCCGGCCGTGATGCCCTGGGGGGTGCTCGACGCGGTGGGGATCAAGTACTCCGTGATCACGCCGCTGGTCGGGATGATCGTGCCGATCTGGTCGGCGCTCTGCTCGGTGAACCAGAGGTTGCCGTCCGGGCCCGACGTGATTCCGAAGGGCGAGGAATCCGCGTTTGGAAGCGAAAACTCGGTGAACGCGGTGAGAGTCGGGTCGAATTCGCCGATCTTGTTGGCCGTGCTCTCGACGAACCACAGCTTGCCGTTCGACCCGGTCGTGATCTCGGTCAGGCCGTCGCCCGTCGGAGTCGGGAGCGGGTACTCGGTGATCGTGTTCGTCGACAGGTCGAGCTTCCCGATCTGCTCGAGGCTCGCATTTGCGTCGGTGAACCAGATATTGCCGTCCGGTCCAAGCGTGATCCCGAACGGGGCGGCCGTACCCAGCGTTGGATTCGGGATCGTGAACTGCGTGATCGTGCCCGTGGCAGTGTTGATCGCGCCGATCGCGGAGCCGCTATTTTCGGTAAAGTAGAGCGTGTTGCTTCCGGCAGGACCCGCGGTGATCTCAAGCGGGTTGGAGGGAGCTGTCGTCGGGACTGCGAACTCGGTTACCGCGCCGGTCGCCGGCACGATCTTGCCAATATTGTTGGCCGACGTTTCCGTGAACCACAAGTTGCCGTCCGGCCCCGCGGTGATGCCGTAAGGCTGGCTCGACGCCGTCAGGACCGGGAACTCGGTAACCGCCGCCGCCATCAGCGCACGCTCTTCCAGCCGCTCGAGCCCCAGCTTGCGGTGCCTGCCCCGCGCTACCAGTCGTCCCTGATCCGGGCGGAACCCCGTCTGCGATCGCCGCATGTGTCGAAACCTCCCCAAAGCCGGGATCGCCCCGGTCCGTCGGCAAAAGCCCTGTGGCTTAGAAGATCGGGAGTTCAGGAGAGATACGTTAAATAAAGTAAGATGGTCCGTCGGCGGGCAGCGTGTCAAACGGAAAGTTTTGCGCGGTCGCCGGTTTCGGGCGGCAGGGGGCTTCGCGTGGGAGGAGATCCTGGCGACTGGTCTTGGCGGTCCCGCACGGGTGCCGGTTAAACTAGGGCCCTTGTTGACGTTCTTCGTCGCGCGGTCGAGCCGGATTTCGTGTTGAGTACGTGCGACGCATCGACGGGAGGCGGACGGATGCGGGTGCTGGTCACGGGTGTCACGGGATTTGTGGGCGCGCACCTGGCCGAGCACCTGGCGGCTGAAGGGGATCTCGTCGTCGGGCTATCCGCGTCGGGGCGCTGGCGCGAGGGGGCCGGCCAGGCGGCCCGGCAGGTCCGCCTAGAGCGGTGCGACCTGGCCGATGCGGAGGAGGAGGAATTGGTCGCCTTGATCGGACGGAAGCAGCCCGAGGTGGTCTACCACCTGGCGGCCCAGGCGAACCCGCAGGCGAGCGTCGCGGACCCGCGCGGGACGTGGGCCCTCAACCTGGGCGGGACCCTGAACCTGCTCGAAGCGCTCAAGGCCACGGGCCTGAAGCCGCGCGTGGTGCTGGTCGGCTCGGGGGTCAGCTACGGCAACCCCAACCCCGAGCACCTGCCGGTGCGTGAGGACTGCCCGCTGCGCCCGAACAACCCTTACGCGGCGAGCAAGGCAGCGGCCGACCTGCTGGGCGTCCAGCACTTCCTGGCCGACGGCACCCATGTGGTGATCGTGCGACCGTTCAACCACGCCGGCCCCCGGCAGACGTCGAACTACGTTTTGAGCGGCTTGGCCCGCCAGGTGGCCGAGGTCGAATGCGGCCGCGCGGCTCGAGTCGAGGTCGGCAACCTCGACGTCGTCCGCGACTTCACCGATGTGCGCGACGTCGTCCGCGCCTACCGCCTTCTCGCCGAAAAAGGAACGCCCGGCGAAATCTACAACCTGGGGACCGGCCACGGTACGCGGATCTCCGATGCGCTTGAAACCCTCCGCGCACTGGCGCGAGCGCCGATCGAGGTACACGTCGATCCCGCGCGCGTCCGTCCCGTCGACCAGCCGCTGCTCGTGGCCGACGCCTCCAAGCTCCGCGTTGCAACCGGCTGGGAGCCGCGCGTGACGATGAAGCAGACCCTCGCCGACATGCTCGATCACTGGCGCACCGAGCTTGCCGGCGAGAAGAATAACTGATCGTTAACTCGACCGGTGGCGCCGGTTCGTACGGGCGTGATGCGCGCCCAGCGCGGCGATCACGCCGAACAGGACCAACGTGCTTGGCTCGGGAATCGTCTTGAATTCTTCGCTCGTAAGCGTGAGCGGTAGTTTGCTAACCCCCCAGTCCCACATGCCGATGTGAAGTTTCAGGATGTCGGGGCTGGAAATGGCATCGGCAAAAGGCGCCGGGAGATTGGCGTTGAGCGACGGGTTGGATGACACGATCGAGGTCACTGTCCCCAGATAGGCCCAGTCCAGGAGAACGACGTTGCTTCCGGACCAGACAGGGTTGAAGACCCCTTTGAGCTCGAGACTCGGCAGGTTGCTGTTGTTGAAGTCCAACCGGAGGTCGAACGGCGAATTCGAGATGTTCGGGGGGGCAATGCTCGACCACCCGTCGACGGGGTTGATCTGCACTTGCCCCAGCGTGAATTGCCCCGTGGAGTCGGGAACCGCGGCGACCTCGGTAACGCCGAGAAGCTGGGGGGTGGGCTCGTTCGAGATGTCCACCGTTCCCGAAGTCGAATACAGAACGGGATCCGCCCGTATTGAGGGGGTCCACCATGCGCAAATGCAGACCAAAACGACCAGTCGCGATCGCGTCCGTGCGCTCATCGAAGCTCCCGCTCATGTGTTGTCGTGGTCACCAGGTTGTCCGAGCGGAGGTCTTTTAAAGCATACTCCGCCGGACATCAAGCCCAAGTCGTCGAAGGTCCTTCTCAATGGAACCCCCGGGGTTGAAACCGCTCGACCCCGCTCGACCGGCCGTGGCGCGCTTCGTCGAGCGGGCTCTGGCGTCTGACGTGGTGGGCCTGCTTGCCCTGCGTCACGCCCTGGCGCACGGGCTCCCCGGCTTCTGGGGCGACGACCCGCACGCGCCTGCCAGCCTGCTCTTCGTGCGTGAAGGAGACGGAGTCACCGAAGCGTTCGGCCTCGGTGCACCCGACTCGGCGGTGGGTTGGCTCGCCGGGCTGCGAACCCCCGTCGCGCTCGCGGCGCCGGCCCACTGGCGCCGGGTCGTCGAGGCGCGCTTCCTCGGCTGTCAGCGCAGCACCGTCATCACGTGCATCCTGGGCCCGCCCGGGCAAGGCCCCGGCGCCGCACCCCGCGTGGCCGTGCGACAACTCACCGCGCACGATGAGGCGGCGTTCGCCGCAGTCGCTCCCCAATGGGCGCTGCGCGGCTGGGTCACGTTCGACGCCCTGCTCACCCGCGGCGCCGCCTTCGGCGTGCCCCACGGCGACGGCTTTGCGTCTCTCGCCTGGGTCTTCGACGAGACGGACCACTATGACGCGCTCGCCACCTGCACGATGCTCCCATTCCGCCGCCTCGGCCTGGCCCGGGCATCCGCCCTCGCGCTGCGAGAGCACGTGCGAGGCCTCCGGCGCAAGCTCCCTCTCTGGTCCGCCTCGGCCGACAATAGAGCCTCGCTCGCCCTGGCCGCATCGCTCGGCTTCGTCCCCCGGATTGCGGAAACCATTCTCCATTGGCCGCCACAACGGCCGCCGACTGTAGTCGAACCTACGGAACAGTCCGATATGATGTAAGGCGCGCCTCGCACGCTGTGAACGTTCGCGGCGCTGACCCCATAGGACGATCCCGCGGAACGGCGGACGGCGCCCCTGAGATGCCCGGTTATCCGATTGAACTCAATCTGCACGGTCGGACGGCACTGGTCGTCGGCCTCGGGCCCGTCGGCCGGCGCAAGGCGGCAGGCCTGCTCGCGGCCGGGGCGACCGTGATCGGAGTCGATCCGGTCGCCGGAAAACTCGAGGGCATCGATGTGCAGGCCGAGCCCTATCGCGCCGAACACCTGTGTGGAGTGTGCCTTGCGTTCGCAGCCGCGACCGACGCCGTCAACCGCGCGGTGGTTCGCGACG